>CAZZZM010000106.1:0-2205 GCA_964658465.1 uncultured Nakamurella sp. | reverse complement strand
GGCGGCCCGAGCGCAGGGAGAGCGGCATTGGCCTACACGCAGGACCTCGCGGGCACGCGGCACAGCTTCGCCGATCTCCGCGCGCTGCTCGCCGCCGCCTCGCCGCAGCGCTCGGGCGACGAACTCGCCGGCGTCGCGGCCACCTCGGTCGCCCAGCGGATCGCCGCCCGCTACGCGCTGGCCGACCTGCCGTTGACGACCTTCCTGTCGCAAGCGCTCGTCCCGTTCGAGGACGACGACGTGACCCGCCTCATCGTCGAGACGCACGATTCCGCCGCCTTCGCGCCGCTCGCCGCGATGACCGTCGGCGACCTGCGCGACTGGCTGCTCGCGCGAGAGACCGACGCCGCGGCGCTGACGCGCGTCGCCCCGGGCCTGACGCCGGAGATGGTCGCCGCCGTCTCCAAGCTGATGCGCAACCAGGATCTCATCGCGGTGGCGAAGAAGGCCCGCGTCGTCACCGCCTTCCGCACGACGCTGGGCCTGCCCGGCCGGCTCGGCACCCGTTTGCAGCCGAACCACCCGACCGACGATCCGCGCGGCATAGCGATCGCGATCCTCGACGGCCTGATGTACGGCGTCGGCGATGCCGTCGTCGGCATCAATCCCGCCACCGACAGCGTCGCCAACGCGACGACGCTGCTGCGCATGCTCGACACGTTCCGGCAGCATAGCGACATCCCGATCCAGACCTGCGTGCTGACCCACGTCACCAACGCCATCGAGGCGATGGAACAGGGCGCGCCGACCGACCTCGTGTTCCAGTCGATCGCCGGCACGCAGGCCGCCAACGAGGGTTTTGGCGTCACCTTGGCCCTGCTCGACGAGGCGCGCGAGGCGGCGCTGGCACTGAATCGCGGCACGGTCGGCCGCAACGTCATGTATTTCGAGACCGGCCAGGGCGCCGCGCTGTCGGCCGGCGCGCACCACGGCCTCGACCAGCAGACGGTGGAGGCGCGCGCCTACGCGGTGGCGCGACGGTTCGAGCCGCTGATCGTCAACACCGTCGTCGGCTTCATCGGGCCGGAATACCTCTACGACGGCAAGCAGATCATCCGCGCCGGCCTCGAAGATCATTTCTGCGGCAAGCTGCTCGGCGTGCCGATGGGCTGCGACGTGTGCTACACCAACCATGCCGAGGCCGACCAGGACGACATGGACAATCTCGCCGCGCTGCTGACGGTGGCCGGCGTCACGTTCCTGATCTGCGTGCCCGGCGCCGACGACGTGATGCTGAACTACCAGTCGCTCTCGCACCACGACGCGATGGCGCTGCGCGCCACCTTCGGCTTGAAGCCGGCGCCGGAGTTCGAACGATGGCTCGTCGACATCGGCCTGCGCGACGCGATGGGGCATATGATCGAGCCGCGCGGCGAGACGAGCGATATCGCCCGCATGATCGCCTTCGCCGAGGCCTCGCGATGACCGCACTCGAGCCGCACGACCTGGACCGACTGCCGGATCCTTGGCGTAAGCTGCGACAGTCGACGCCCTCCCGCGTCGGTCTCGGACGCAGCGGCGATACGATGCCGCTCGACGCGGTCCTCGCCTTCCAGCTGGCGCATGCGCAAGCCCGCGACGCCGTCGAAGCCGAGCTCGACGTCGACGCCCTTCGAACGCAGCTCGCGCCGCGCGACAGCCTGGTGGTCGCGAGCTGCGCGCCGGATCGCCCGACCTATCTGAAGCGACCCGATCTCGGGCGGCGGCTCGGCGACGACGGACGCGCGATCCTGGAGGCCGCACGCGGCACCTACGATTGCGTCTTCGTCGTCGCCGACGGCCTGTCCGCGATGGCGACGCAGAAGCACGCGATCCCGCTCGTCGAAGCCTGCCTGCCCCTGCTCGACGATCTAAACATGACGCCCATCGTCGTCGCGACGCAGGCCCGCGTGGCGCTCGGCGACGAGATCGGCGCGGTGCTCGGCGCGGCCTTCAGCGTCGTGCTGATCGGCGAGCGGCCGGGCCTGACCGTCGCCGACAGTCTCGGCGCCTATCTGACCTTCGCTCCGCGCCAGGGCCGTCGCGATTCGGAGCGCAATTGCATCTCGAACATCCACGACCGCGGCGGGCTGTCCTATGCCTTGGCCGCGCGCAAGCTGGCTTGGCTGGTGCGCGCCGGCCGCCGGATCGGCGCCACCGGCGTGGCGTTGAAAGATGCCGAGGGGCTTCCCTCGCCGGAGACCGTGCCCAGCGTGAGATGACGCG
>CAZZZM010000105.1:0-9510 GCA_964658465.1 uncultured Nakamurella sp. | reverse complement strand
GGCGTCCGCGTAGATGTCGTCGGACTGCGCCCAGTAGGCACCGGCCGCTTCGGCGATCGGCTGGCGCAACCCGCGCAATGCGGCAAGTTCCGTCCTGGCGGCATCGACGTCGCCGGCGCGCGCAGCGCCATAGGCACGGGCGAAGCGCGCGAGGACCGCGTCGAACACGTCGTTGGGCAACGGCGTCCGCACGGCGTTGCGCCAGTCGCCACGCTCCAGCGCATAGCGCGCGACGACGACCGTCGGCATCGCCTGCCCCGCGGCGCGCATGGCCGCGAGGTCTTCGCCGACGTGGCGGTCCTGCGCCTTCTGCAGCCGCGCATAGGCGATGAAGTCGAAGGCGTGCTCGAAGACGATGTCGCCCTTCACGGGATCATGCGCGGACGATGGTTCGGCGACAAACTCCGCCTGCCGGTTGGCGAAGATCGACTTGTCCCAGGCGCCGAGCATGCTCCAGATGTGGCCGGGCATGTGCTGCGCGTGGCTCGAGGCGGTGGCCAGGGTCGGATAGATCTCGGCGGCGTGCACGGCCATCGGCGCCAGCGCCGGATAATCGTAGGCGTGGATGAGATAGTGCGGCGCGCCGGGGTTCTCCGGATGCGCCCGCATCACCTGCTCGAGCACCGCTCCGGCGCGCTTCTGGCGGGCGTAGGTCTTGTCGTTGAGATCGGCGCCCTCGATGATCGCGAGGCCGTCGAAGGCGCCGATGTCGGGATCGTCGGGATAGGCCGCGTGCAGCGCGTCCATCTTGTCGGAATAGGCGCGCGCCCGCGCCAGATTGTCCGGAAAGCTGCCGTAATAGACCGTGAGGGCGTCGATGAGACCGCGTTCGCGCGGCGTCGCGTGAGACGCGAGCTGCGATGCACGCTGGATGTACGCCTTGCCCGTCGCGATGTCCTTGGCGTCGAGCATGCCGCCGAGCGGATTGCCGCGCGCCGCCATCGCGGCGCCCCACCAGGCGATCGCGCACTGCCGGTCGCGTTTCAGCGGCTCGGCGAAATCCGTCGGTTCGGCCTCGAACGAATGCAGCTTGGCGATCGCCAGATTGAGCGACGCCTGGGCGCCGGGCGCGCAGGAATTGGCGAAGTGGACCGTGCCGTAGGTGGGCGCCGCGGCCAGCGCCGGGGCTGCGAGGAGGGAGAGCGCGCCGCAAACGAGCGCCGCGGGCCTGGTCGTTCGCATGGCGATCTCCTGCAGGACACGGTTGCCGCCGACACGGCCACCGCTCTGCAACGCACCGATGCGACGGAAGATCGATCTGCGGCGATCGGCTCCAGGAGGCCCGCTCTAGGCGCCGACCGAATGCGTCAGGACCCGGATCGCGACCGCGATGCACAGGCACAGCATGCTGGCGTAGAGGAAGCGAGCGGCGGAGACCCTTAGGAATCCGACGAATGGGAAGCCGTAGAGGTCCAGCGCGTTGGGCGCAGGCACGCTGTCGACGAACGATCGAAACAGCTTGTCGTCGGAGGCCTCGATGAATTTCTGCCAGTCGGGGGCGGTGCCGTCGTCCTGCACGACGTGGCGGGCCGGCCAGAGCAATTCGGACGTCGCCAGGATGCCGTTGCTCCACAGCGTAAGTTTCGGCGGCACGAGCTTTCCCCTCACCCGCGGATGGGCGAGGTCGATGCGGGCGAAGCCGCTGTCGTCGGTCGCCATGCCCAGCCGCGGGCGATAGCCGCGTGCCGAGAGGGCATGCAGACGGTCGAACGAAATCGTATCCGGCCAGTCCTTGGTGATCGCGTAATCCGACATCGGAGCCCCCACAGCTCTGCTTGAATAAGTTTCATGTTAGATCGCAAAAATTTATAGTAGTTAACCCGGCCCGACGCGGGGCGGGTCTGCAACCGTTATTGTTAACGTTGCCTTAGCGTCAGGCCGTCGCCGACTTGAGCAGGGTCAGGGCCTCGGCCGCATCGAGCCGGCCGTCGTAGAGCGCGCGTCCCGTGATGGCGCCGGCGAGCTTGGCGCAGTCGGGCTCGAGCAGCCGGCGCACGTCGTCGAGCGAGGCGAGGCCGCCCGACGCGATCACCGGGATCGCCACGGCCTCGGCCAGCGCCAATGTCGCCTCGATGTTGAGGCCGGCGAGCACGCCGTCGCGGGCGATGTCGGTGTAGATGATCGCCGCGACACCATCGTCCTCGAATCGGCGGCCGAGCTCGGCGGCCGACAGCTCGGAGCGCTCGGCCCAGCCCTCGACGGCGACGAAACCGTCGCGGGCGTCGATGCCGACGGCCACCTTGCCCGGGTGTTTGCGCGCGGCCTCGCGCACGAACGCCGGATCGCGCACCGCCGCCGTGCCGATGATCGCCCGCGCGAGACCCTTGTCGAGCCAAGCCTCGAGCGTGCGCATATCGCGGATGCCGCCGCCGAGCTGCACCGGCATGCGCACCGCCGAAAGGATGCGGTCGACGGCCTGCGCGTTCATCGGCTTGCCGGCGAAGGCGCCGTCGAGGTCGACGACGTGGAGGTGGCTGAACCCCTGGCGCTCGAAGGTCGCGGCCTGCGCGGCGGGATCGTCGTTGAAGACCGTCGCCTGCGCCATGTCGCCCAGCTTGAGGCGCACGCACTGGCCGCCCTTGAGGTCGATCGCGGGGTAGAGGATCACGGCGTCCAGCGCAGGAAATTGGCGAGCAGCGCGAGGCCGAGGGCCTGGCTCTTCTCGGGGTGGAACTGGGTGCCGACGATCGTGTCGCGGGCGACGATCGCCGTCAGCGGGCCGCCGTAGTCCGTCGTCGCGACCGCATCGGCCGCCTCGGCGGGGCGGAAGGCGTAGGAGTGGACGAAATAGGCGTGCGAGCCGTCGCGCCCCGTCGGGATGCCGGCGAGCACGGCGTGGTCGCGCGCGACATCGAGCGTGTTCCAGCCCATGTGCGGGATCTTGAGCGCCGGATCGTCGGGCGTAATGGCGACGACGTCGCCGTCGATCCAGCCGAGCCCTCGATGGGTGCCGTGCTCGAGGCCGCGCGCGGCAAGCAGCTGCATGCCCACGCAGATGCCGAGGAACGGCCGTCCCTTCTCGTGCACGGCGCGCGTCAGCGCCTCGACCATGCCGGGGATGGCGTCGAGCCCGCGCTTGCAGTCGGCGAAGGCGCCGACGCCCGGCAGAACGATGCGATCGGCCTCGGCGACGGTGTCGGGGTCGGCGGTCAGCACGACCGCGGCACCCGTGCTCTCGCGCGCTGCGCGCTCGAGCGCCTTGGTCGCGGAATGCAGGTTGCCGGAGCCGTAATCGATGATCGCGACGCTCACGTTGCGCCGCCCGGCGCGCGGGCGGCATCGGCGCGACGCGCGTAGAAGATCGTCTCCGCCGCCTCGCGATCCTTCGCCTCGACGATGTCGGTGAGGGCGGCGCGGCGCGCGCCCTTGGTCTCGCGCAACCGATTGCCCTCGAGGCCGACGAACAGCCGCCCGAGCAGGTCGAGAATGAGCAGGGTCGCCGGCTCGACATGCGGGCGGACGAGCCAGACGACGAGGATCTCGGCGACGACGTAGATCGCGGTCGCGAGCCACAGACGATGATAGGCGAGCCACAGCCAGCCGAAGGCGAAGCCGCCCCAGGCGAAGCCGTCCTTGATGAAATGCGCGCGGACGAGCGAGGCCTCGTCGGTGCCGCGCGCCTGGGCGACGAAGAGGGTCACAGGACGCCTTTCGTCGACGGGATCGCGCCCTGCTGGCGCGGATCGATGGCGATCGCGACCTTCAACGCGCGCGCCACCGCCTTGAAGCAGCTCTCTGCGATGTGGTGCGCGTTGGCCCCGTAGAAGGTCTCGACGTGCAGCGTGATGCCGGCATTCATCGCGAAGGCCTGGAGAAACTCGCGCACCAGCTCGGTGTCGAACGTGCCGATCTTTTCACGCGGGAACTCCGTGCGGAAGACCAGGAATGGCCGGCCCGACACGTCGATCGCGGCGCGCGAAAGGGTCTCGTCCATCGGCAGCAGCGCATCGGCGTAGCGGGTGATGCCGGCGCGGTCGCCCAGCGCCTGGCGGATCGCCTGGCCGAGCGCGATGCCGACGTCCTCGACCGTGTGGTGGTCGTCGATGTGGATGTCGCCGATCGCCTTCACCTCGATGTCGACCAGCGAATGGCGGGCGAGCTGGTCGAGCATGTGATCGAAGAAGCCGACGCCCGTCGCGCACGCGCTGCGGCCGGTGCCGTCGAGCGCGACGGTCACCTCGATCTTGGTTTCCTTGGTCTCGCGCGCGATCGTCGCGGTGCGCATGGGGTCGGCTCGGCAGAGGATGAAGCGCGGCTTCTAGCAAGGGTCTCGGGGCTTGACCACTCCGAGGTGCGCCGCTGGTTAGCGACCTCTCAGTGTCAGGGTGCCGTCGCCAGCGCCACCCCGATGAGGCTGTCGCGCGTCACCAGGCCCGCAAGCCTGTCCTCGTCCCAGCCGTCGGTGCCCGCCGGCCGCATCGGCAGCACCATGTAGCGCATGTCGGCGGTCGAATCGTGCACGCGCAGCGCCGTCCCCTCGGGCAGCACCAGCCCGAATTCCGCGAGCACGGCGCGCGGCTCGCGCACGGCGCGGGCGCGGTAGGCCGTGCCCTTGTACCAGGCCGGCGGCAGGCCGAGCAGGATGCGCGGGTAGCAGGAGCACAGCGTGCAGACGATCATGTTGTGGGTGTCGGGCGTGTTCGCCATCGTCAGCACGCGGTAGGGGCCGGCCTCGATCCCCATCTCGGCGGCGGCCGTCGCCGTGTCCTCGAGCAGGCGCGTCTTGAAGGCTGGATCGACCCAGGCGCGGGCGACGAGCTTCGCGCCGGTCGCCGGGCTGCGCGCCTCCATCGCCTCGACCTCGCGCCGCACGTCGTCGGCGGTGAAGACGCCCTTCTCGACCAGCAGCTCGCGCAACGCGATCTCCATGATCTGGTAATGCGTCGGCGGCCCGTCGGGCTCGGCGTGGTGACGGTCGTGATCGTGGTCGTGGTCGTGGTGCTGGCTCATGGGATCCGCTCGAGCCAGTGATCGTAAAGCTCGATGTCGAGCGAGTCGTCGGCCGCCCCGGCATAGTCGGGCCAAATGTCGTGCTGGCGGAAGCGGACGCGATAGAGGACGGGCGCCGGCTGGCCGGACCTTCGATAGGCGAGCTCTTCCGGGTTGGGATAGGCGCCGAGCACCTGGGCGATGGTCCCGGCGCGGCCCTTGATGTAACGCGGCGTCCGCACGTGGCCCGGCTGCCAGGCGTCGCGGACCGTGACGGGTTCACCGATGGCGAAGGTGGTCATGCCGGCACCTTACGCGCGTTGCTCCACCTCGGCCATGCGGCGGCCGAGTTCGCCGCCGGTCACGACCCCGCGCTCGACCATGGCCGCGGTGAGCGCGGCGACCCAGCGCTCGTAATAGCCGAGCGACTCGTAGGCGCCGGGGCCCAGCGCCTCGATGTTGCGGCGCAACTCGTCAACGACGAGCAGCCCGCGCTTCGACAGCAGCATCATCATCGCATCGACGCGGCGCTCCCAAAGGGCGTGCGCATGCTCGTCGCGATCCACGGGGCCGGCCGGACGACCGCCGAGGTCGTGCGCGGCGGTCGGGTGCGCCGGGCCTTCCCGCCCCATCAGTTCGGCTGGCCGTTCTTCTTGGCCTGGCCGTAGGTCAGCACCGCGAAATCGCCCATCGCCACGGACTGCTGGGCTTCGGGAAGCTTGTTGGCGATCGGGCAATAGGTGGCGATGAGCGCGTTGGTGATGTTGTCCGGGTTGGCCCCGGGCGCGCCCTTCTTGATGCCGGGAAGGATGTCGTCGATCGTCGGCAGCATGTTGGCGATGTCCATCTTCTGGAGCTTGGACGTCACGTCCGCGCTCTGGATCGCCTTGTCGAGCGTCGCGTCGGTGTAGGGCGCGCAGGGCTGCGGACGGTTCATCGCCAGCATGGTCTGCGCATTCTTACGCAGGGCGGCGACCTCACCCGGCCCGGTGTCTGCCGGCGCGTGGTTGCCCCAGCTCGAGCGGACGTAATTGACGGCGTCGGCGATCTCCTGGTCGCTCATCCGCGCGCCATAGGCGGGCATCGGTGAGAGGCCGTTCGTCGCCTCGAGACCGCCGAGCACCACGCGGATGACGTTCTCCGGCCCCTTGGCCGTGACGGCACCGTTGCCGGCGAGGCCGGGGATCGCGCCCTTCACGCCTTCGCCGTTCTGCTGGTGGCACGAGGCGCAGTGCGAAAGGTACGCCGAGCCGTCGACGCGCGCCTCCTTGGTGCCCTTCGACGATTCGCTGTTCGAGATCGCCTGGACCGGCTTGGTCGACTTCAGGTAGGCGGCGATCGCGTGCAGGTCGGCGTCGGACATGTGGCTGGTCGAGTCGTAGATGACCTCGTGCATCGGGCCGAGCGCGACGGTCTTGGCGTTCGGACGCTCGCCGGTCTTCAGGAACTTGACGATGTCGTCGTCCTTCCACCGGCCGACGCCGTCGCGTCCGTCGGACGTGATGTCGGGCGCATACCAGCCGGAGATCTCGCCGCCTTCGAGCGTGCCGCTCCAGAAGGAGGCGCCGGTGAACTTCTGGCGGTTGTGGCAGGCGCCGCAATGGCCGAGGCCTTCGACGAGATAGGCGCCGCGGTTGACCTGATCGGACGCCTTCGGATTAGGCTGGAACGTCCCTTCCTTGAAGAAGAGCGTCCGCCACGCCAGGAGGCCGGTGCGGATGTCGAAGGGGAAGCCGACCTGGAGCGGCTTGCGCGGATTATGGACCGGCTTCAGCGAGAACAGGTAAGCCTTGATCGCCTTGGCGTCGTCCTTGGTCACCTTGGTGAACCAGGGGAAGGGGAACGCCGGGTAGAGATACTCGCCGTGGTCGCCGATGCCGTCGTGGAACGCCTTGTAGAACTGCTCGTCCGACCAGTTGCCGATGCCGGTTTCCTTGTCCGGCGTAAGGTTGGGTGTCGGGATCCCGCCGACCGGCGTCGGCAAGACGTAATTGCCAGCGAATTTCTGCCCGCCCGGCTCGGTGTGGCAGGCGACGCAGTCACCGGCGGTGACGAGGTACTCGCCCTTCTTGACCAGGTCCTGGTCGTCGGCAAAGGCGGGATAGGCGGACATCAGAAGCGCGAGGGAGACGATGGTGCTTCGAATCGCCGACGACGTTCCCAGACTGGTCCTGCCCATATCCACCCGCTCCTCGCCGAACGTTGCCGCAACGCTTGCTTTTTACAGCGGTTCCAAAGCGGGGGGAAACATCCGAAGGATGGGTCGGGTCATATGCCGCAGCGACGCGGGGCGTGGCTTTTACCGCTGCGCCTCGAACGTCTGCGCGTAGCCCGCCGAAGCGTCCGACAGCGGCTTGTGCCCGGTGACGACGGCGAGGCAGAGCGGGACCGAGATCGCGGCGAGAAAAAGCAGACCACGCAGCACGCCATCGCGATGCGCGCGGCCGACGGGCGTCTGGGTCGCCGACGCGAAGCTCTCACGCGTCACAGAAGCATCGGAGAGGAGGGACAAATGCATGGCAGAACCCCGCGTCATATGAGCCACGATCATCATATAAGTGGGAATTCTGCCCACGTCAACGCATTGTGGGATTGATTCCCACGTTCGCGTGACCTAGTTCATTGATAACAATGACAGAGCCCACCCCCACCGCGCCGGATGCCGCGCGCCTGCAAGTGCCGCTCGCGCGGCTGTTGCGGCCGCTGGTCCGGCTTTTCGTACGCTGTGGGATCACCTTCCCGGCGCTCTGTAATCTTCTGCGCGAACTCTACATCAACGTCGCCGAGTACGATTTCGCCCTGCCCGGCAAGCCGCAGACCGACAGCCGGGTCAGTCTGCTGACCGGCATCCACCGCAAGGAGGTGGCACGCCTGCGTGGCGCCGGGGCGCCCGTCAGCGCCGTGCCGACGTCCATCTCGCGCACCAGCCGCATCATGGCGCGCTGGCTGTCGGCGCCGGAATTCTGTCACACCGACGGGCAGCCGCTGCGACTGGCCCGCATCGGCGAAGGCGGCAAGGGCAAGCCGCCGTCCTTCGAGACCCTGGTCGAGTCGGTGACGCGCGACGTGCGGCCCCGCGCCGTGCTCGACGAATGGCTCGACCGCGGCCTCGTCGTCGTCGATGCGGAGGATCGCGTCGTCTTGACCGAAGCCGCGTTCGTGCCGGCGGGCGGCAGCGACCAGCAGCTTTACTATTTCGGACGCAATCTGCACGACCATGTCGCCGCCGCGGTCGCCAACGTGTTAGGCGAACAGCCCCGCTTCATGGAAAGAGCGGTCCACTACGACGGGCTGTCGCAACAGGTGGCCCTGAAGCTCGAGGCGCGCTCCCGCGAGTTCGCCATGGACGCGTTGAAATCGGCCAATCGGGAGGCAAACCTGGCCTGCGAGAGTGACGAGGGTGGCAATTGGCGCTGGAACTTCGGCGTCTACGTCTTCCGCGAGGAGATGCCGCCTGAGGCTGCGCCCGAGCGGGACGCGGGCAAGGAGGACGGGCGTTGAGCGAGCCGGCCGATCCGACCCGCAGGCGCTTCCTCGGACTGCTCCTGTCCACCGGTCTCGCCGGCATCCTCGCGGCGCCTGGCCTGCGGCCGGGGTTCGGCGCGCCGCGCGACCAGGGCATCGGCGGCACCGGCGCCGCGCCGCCACTCGACGATAGCGATCGCGGCATCGGCGGCACCGGCGTCATCGGCACGATCAAGAAGTTCGGCTCGATCTACGTCAACGACCTGCGCATCGCCTATCCGGAAGACGCCGAGGTGACGATCGACGGGCGCCGCGCCGCGCTCACCGACCTCAAGCTCGGCCAGGTCGTGCGCGTCGATGCGCGCGGCAAGGACGACGCGCTCTCGACCAAGCACATCGCGATCACCCACGAGGTGGTCGGCCCCGTCGAGTCGCGCGGGCCGAACCAGCTGATGGTGCTGGGCCAGACCGTCTCGACGGAGGACCTGCCGCCGCGCACCTACGCGATCGGCGACACCGTCGCGGTGAGCGGCCTGCGCCGCAACGACGGGACCATCGCCGCCAGCCTGATCGAGCCGCGACCCGGCGCCGCGCCGCGCGTGTCGGGGCCGGTGGAGCGCCTCAAGGGCGGCGGCGGCCTGCGCGTCGGCGCCCTCGCGCTCGACCGCGTCAGCCCGAGCCTCGTCGGCAAGCGGGCGACGCTGGAAGGCCGTGTCGTCGGCGGAAGGTTCGTCGTCACCCGAGCGATCAGCGATGCCTCGCCGTTCCCGAAGAGCGTGCGGCGTCTGTCGATCGAATCCTACGTCGAGCGTCGCGACGGCGCTCTGGCGCTGGGCTCCGGTTACGCGGTCGTCGGCGGCGGCGGTCTCGACATCGCGGCCGGGCGCTCGGTGCGCGCCGTCATCGCGACGACGGTCGACCGCGATGGTCGTTTCCAGGTCGAGAGCCTGCGGGCCGGCGGCCGGACCTACAGCGTGCCGGGCGGCGGCTTCGGTGGCCGCGGCGGACCGGGCGGCGGCCGCGGACCGGGTGGTCGTGGGCCTGGCGGTCGCGGTCCGGGTGGCGGACGTGGCCCGGGCGGCGGACACGGGCCGGGGGGACGTGGTCCGGGCGGTC
>CAZZZM010000104.1:7440-9511 GCA_964658465.1 uncultured Nakamurella sp. | reverse complement strand
AGCATCGCGCTTCGGCCGCTAGGCCAGAGCGGCGGCGCGATTCCCGGAGCGGATCGACCCCTCGATCGTCGCCGGCAATCCCGTCGCCGTCCAATCGCCCGCAAGCAGGAGGTTGGCGTACCGGGTGCGGGCCCCCGGACGGCGTGCGTCCTCCGCCGGCGTCGCGGCGAAGGTTGCCCGCTTCTCGCGGATGATCTGCCACGCCGGGAGCGGGCCCTCAAGCCCCGTGGCCCGGCGGACGTCCGACCAGAGCGTCTGCACCAGCTCCTCGCGCGGCACGTCGAGCAGCCGGTCGGCGCCGCTGATGGTGATCGAGATCCGGTCCTCGAAGGCGAATATCCATTCGACCGTGCCGCCGACGAGGCCCAGGATCGACGGCAGGCCCGGTGGCGGCAGCCGCTTGAAATGCGCGTTGACGATCGATCGGAAGCTCTTCGGAGCCTCGAGGCCCGGCAGGAAGCCGGCGGCGGCGGGCGGCGGCACCGCGAGGATGACGCGATCCTCGGGCGCGAGTGCGACCGACCCGTCGCCGAACTCGAGCGTCGTGGCGGTCGCGTCGCCGAGGCCGAGGCCGCGCAGCGGATGGTCGAGCCGGACCTCGGCCCCGTGCGCTGCGAGCCAGGCGAGCGCCGGGTCGACGAAGGCGGCCGCCAGGCCCTTTGCGGCGACGAGCGGCCGGCAGGCCGCACCGCCCTTGGCCAGCGTCTCGCGGATGATCGCACCCGCCAGCGCCGCCGAGCTTTCCGGCGGGTCGGTGTTGAGCGCGGCGAGCAGCAGCGGCTGCCACAGCTTGCGATAGAGCGGCCCTTCGCACGGCATGGTCTCGCCGATCGTCGCGGCCCCCTTGGCGCGCAGCAGGGCGCCGAGGGCGAGATAGTCGCGCGCCCGCGTGCCGGGGACGCGGCGGCCGGGCGAGAAGATCCACCAGGGCAGGCGGCCGGCGTTGGGGCGCAGCGTCCAGCGGGCGCCGTCGGCGAGGTCGACGAAGGGGAAATCGGCCGTCGCCGGCCCGACGAGCTGGTCCTCGCTGCCGATCTCGCGCAGGAAGGCCCGCGCCTCGACGTTGCCGGACAGCAGCAGGTGATTGCCGTTGTCGATCTTCATGTCGAGCGTGGCGTCGTGATAGGAGCGGCAGCGACCGCCGGCCTGGCGCGCGCCCTCGTGCACCACGACCTTCTGGCCGCGCGAGACGAGCGCGACAGCTGCAGCCAGGCCCGACAGGCCGGCACCGATGACGTGGACGGTCATCTCAGAACAACCCGTGCCGCAGCAGCGACAGGAGGAACCGCGCCTTCGACACCTTCAGCCGCGCGCGCGGCGGCGCGAAGCCCTGCGCGACGGTGCGCTCGAAGATCTCGCCGTAGGCCTCGTCCATGACGCGGGCGGCGCGCACGGTCGTCCGCGGGCAGCGCCGCATGATCGCGCGCGCCGCGGCGAAATGCTCGCGCGCCCGCGCGACGACGGGGACGCAGGCGTCAGGCAGGCGCGGATCGGCGGCCACGACAAGCGGCTCGGTCGACGTGATGCCGGCCGCGACCAGCGCCTCCCTCGGCAGGTACAGGCGGCCGATCTCGGCATCCTCGTCGATGTCGCGCAGGATGTTGGTGAGCTGCAGCGCCTTGCCGAGGTGGTGCGCGAGGCCGTCGCGCTCGGCCGGCGGCGTCCCGAAGATGCGGACCGAAAGCCGCCCGACAGCGCTCGCCACCCGGTCGCAATACAGCTCGAGCTTGGCCCAGTCCGGCGCGCGGATGTCCTCGGCGACGTCCATGTCCATGCCGTCGATGATCGCGTGGAAATCCTCCGAGCGCAGGTGGAAGGCGCGGATCGATTCCGCCAGGTCGCGCAGGCTCTCGCGCGGCAGCTCGCCGCGATAGAGCGCGTCGATGTCGCGGCGCCATCCGTCCAGCCCGGCATGGCGCAGCTCGCGGGCACCGCCGTCGTCGGCGATGTCGTCGACGTGGCGGCAGAAGGCGTAGACCTCGTACATCGCCTGCCGCTTCTGCCGCGGCAGGATGCGCATCGCGAGGTAGAACGAGCTTTTGCGGGCGTGCCCGGCGCTCTCCTCCGGCAG
>CAZZZM010000104.1:5554-7340 GCA_964658465.1 uncultured Nakamurella sp. | reverse complement strand
AGCGCCGGCGTCGCGGCGGCGGCGCCGAGGTCCTCGATCCGCGCGCCGTGCCGGGCCAGCATGTCCTGCGGGACGTAGACGCGGTCGATCAGCCGGTAGTCCTTGCCGCAATCCTGGATGTGATTGATGATCTGCAGCGCCGAGCACAGCGCGTCGTTGGCGGGCCACGTGGTCTCCGCCTCGCCGTGCACGGCCAGCACGAAACGGCCGACCGGCGCCGCCGAATAGCGGCAATAGTTCAGAAGCTCGTCGAAATCGGCGTAGCGGAGCTTGGTCGCGTCCATGCGGAAGGCGATCAGCAGGTCGAGCGCGTGACGCGGGCTCAGCCCGGTACGGAACAGCTCGGCTCGCAGGGGCAGCGCGGCGCCGGCCTCGTCGCTGCTGCCGAGCAGCGTCGCCTCGAAAAGGTCGAGCCGGCGCAGCTTCTCCTCGGCCGACAGATCGGCGCTGTCGGCGATATCGTCGGCGGCGCGGGCGAAGGTATAGAAGGCGAGCACCGTGGCCCGGTGACGCGGCGCGATGAGCACCGAGGCGACGGGGAAGTTCTCGCCCTTGTCGTCCTTCGTCGCGGCGACTTCGACGCTCATCGGTGCTGCGGCCGTGCCCATGCGCCGTCTCGTGACAGGGGTCGCCGCCAAACGCAACCGCGCGGTCGCGCCAGGGCGGGTGGCGTGACCCGCGTAACACTCCCGTTAACCATTGCGGGCGCAAATGCTTGCAGGACGTTAACCAAGAGCGTCTCGTCCGACGAGCCATGAAACGGGCGGATTCGGCAAAGCTTATGCGGTCGGGGGCGATCCCGCAGGGGTGACGCGATGGGGGATGCGATGAAGCTCGCCAAGGCGCTGCGGCGCCTCGTGCTGGCGTGTCTGGCGCTGCCGTGCGTGATCGGCGCAGCCCATCCGGCCGCGGCGGAATCGCTGCATGCGCATTACGCGGTGTCGATGGTCGGCCTGCACATCGGCGAGCTCTCGGCCGATGCCTCGCTCGAGCCGCAGAATTATCACATGCAGCTCGGCGCCCACCTTACCGGCCTGGCGGCGATGGTTTCCTCGGTGCAGATGGCGCTCGCCTCCTCGGGCTCGATGCGCAAGGACAAGCTCGCCCCCTCGACCTACGCGACGAGCGCGGTCAATTCGAACGAGACGCGCACCCTGCGCATGGCGCTGAAGGCCGGGACGGTGAAGGCCGTCGAGATCATGCCGCCGCCCGAGTTCCACGGCGAGCGCGTGCCGGTCACCGAGGCCAACAAGCGCAACATCCTCGATCCGACGAGCGCGCTGATCATGCCGGTGCCGGTGAGCGCCGCCCTGGTGGGCCCCGCCGCCTGCGACCGCACGCTGCCGATCTACGACGGCTACGCGCGCTTCGACATCGCGCTCCATTACGCCGGCCAGCGCGACGTCTCGGTCGCCGGCTACAGCGGCCCCGTCTCTGTCTGCTCGGCGCGCTACATCCCGGTCTCCGGCCACCTGGTGAACTCCCGCTCGACCGCCTTCATGGCGCAGAACGAGGGCATCGAGGTCTGGCTGGCGCCGATCGAGAAGGCGCATGTCGTCGTGCCGCTGAAGGTCTCGATGCCGACCATGGCCGGCCAGCTCGAGATCGAGGCGACGGATTTCGAGGTGACGGGCGACGACGCGACGCACTGAAGCGCCTCCGTCGAGATCGGCCCCGGCCGCTCACGTTCCCGAGATCGCGACGGCCGCCGCTGGCAAGTCGCCGACGTCCCCCTAGCTGAGGTTTCGAAGGAAGGCCGAACGCCTTTCGGAGATGCCAGCATGCA
>CAZZZM010000104.1:3256-5454 GCA_964658465.1 uncultured Nakamurella sp. | reverse complement strand
TTGCAGATGCACAACGTCGAGGATGGCGATCCCGGCCTGGCGTTCTTCCGCGAGATGCAGAAGGCCGGCAAGACGCGCTTCGTCGGCGCGACGACGACGTTCAAGGACGCCTACGGGGCGATGGAAACGCTCATCCGCCGCGACAAGCCGGACTTCATCGAGATCGACTGTTCGATCGCCAACAGGAGCGCGGAGGAGCGCATCATCCCGGCCGCGGCCGACGTCGGCGCGGCGGTGCTCATCGCGCTGCCGTTCGGCCGTTCGTCGCTGTTCAAGAAGGTGAAGGGCCAGCCCTTGCCGCCGGTCGCCAAGGAGATCGGTGCCGACAGCTGGGGGCAGGTGTTCCTGAAATACCTGCTCGGCAATCCGGCGATCACCGCGGTCATCCCCGGCACCGACAGCGTCAAGCACATGGCGGACAATCTCGGCGCCGGACGCGGGCCGCTTCCGGACGCCAGGCAGCGGCAGGCGCTCGTCAGCTATTTCGAAGGGCTCGGCTGAGCCGCGGCGACGTCGGCCGCAGCGCGCCGCGCCAGCGTCTCCTGGCGGTGGCCGAGCCATAGGCTTTCCGCGAGCCAAGCGACGGAGAGCGGGATCGCGACGAGGGCGATCGCGGTCGGGCCGATGCCGTGGCCGTGGAAGAACTCGGTCGACCAGGCGCCGATCTGGTCGCCGAGCCGGTAGACCACGGTGTCGATGAAGCTCTTCGCCTTGTAGCGGTCCTCGCGCGGTACGACGGTGTAGAGGATCTCGCGCGTCGGGCGCGCGATCGCGAAATTGCCGGCGCGGCGGAACACCTGGAACGCGACGATGGCGCCGATCGTCGGCACGATCGCGAGAAGGCCGAAGCCGACGACGCTGGCCGCCGGCAGCAGCGCGAGCGTGAGCATCACGCCGATCCGCCGCAGCACCGGCCCCGTCAGGAAGAACTGCACGAGCAGCGTCAGGACGTTCACGGCGAGGTCGATGGAGGCGAAGAACTCCGTGCGCGCGGCGCGGTCGTGATAGGAGACCGCCGCGGCGTTGGTGACCTCGAAATAGAGCAGCGTCGAGGTGGTCGAGAACAGCAACAGGAAGATCGCCGTGTTGAGGAGGTAGGCCGAACCGAAGGTCTTCGAGAAGCCCGAGAAGATGCCGCCGCCGATCCGCTCGTCGGCCACCAGCGCCTCCTCGCGGGTCATGATCTTGGCCTGCGTCGACAGCCGCCGCACGAAGAACACCGCCGCCTCGAGCAACACCGCGGCGACGACGAGCAGCACCGTCTGCGGCACGCGCCCCGCGAGGCCGACGATGAGCGCGGAGCCGACGAGAGCGCCGATCGTCGCGCCGGCGGCGATGAAGCCGAACAGCCGCCGCCCCTGTTCCGAGGTGAACGTGTCGACGATCATGGCCCAGAACACCGAGACGACGAACAGGTTGAACACCGACAACCAGATGAAGAAGGCGCGCCCGACCCAGACGGTCTGCGCCTTGTCGGCGATCCACAGGGCCAGCGCGAAGGCGAGGATGTTCAGCGCGAAGAACCTGTAGGTGACGGTGATGAAGCCGACGCGCGGAAGCGCGCGGACGAGCGCGCCGAACGGCACGTTGGCGATGATCATCGCGACGAGCGTGCCGGTGAAGAGCCACGGCAGGTTCTTGACGCCGCCGGCGACGCCCATCTCGTCGCGCAGCGGCCGCATGATGTAGTACGACATCAGCAGCGCGAAGATGTAGAGCCACGCCGAGACCAGCGCCGCGACCTCGCTGCGCCGGACGGCGATGAGCCCGAAGACGTAGGTCCGCATCGGGTCGTCCGGCGCATCGATCTCATGGGTCATCGCGGGTCCTGTCTCTTCCGTCGCGCCCGTGGGGCGGCAAACGTGGTGCTGCATACGTTCGTCTGCGCCTACGACGGGACCATCCTACCCGGCGCGGGGCGGCGGGAACGCCGCATCGAGAGCTTTCAGCTCGGCCTCGCTGAGAACGAGCGAGAGGGCGGCCGCATCCTCGCGCACGTGTTTCACCGATCCCGTCTCCGACACGACGATCGTCTGCCCGTCGCGCATCGCCCACGCCAATGCCACGGCGGCCGGGCTGACGCCGCGATGCGCGGCCAGCGCCCTGAGCGCCTCATTGGCGAGGATCGCACCCGTTCCGCCGGCCCCGAGCGGCGAATAGGCCATGATCGGCATGTTCCGTTTGCGGCACCACGGCAC
>CAZZZM010000104.1:0-3156 GCA_964658465.1 uncultured Nakamurella sp. | reverse complement strand
CCGTCGCTTCCGCCGGCATGAGCTTGGACACGAGGAAGATCTTGTCGCGTTGGCCGGCGATGACGCCGGCGATCAACTCCTCGGCCCGGCCCTGGCTGTAGTCGTCGGCCGTGTCGATGAGCGTAATACCGAGCCTGATGCCGAGCCGCATCGCGTCCTGCGCCGCCTCCGGCGGATTGCGGCCGTCCGCCATGTGCCACGATCCCTGGCCCAGACGCGGCGCCGCGCCGCCGCTCGCGAAGGCGACGGTCGGATCGGCAGCCGCCGCGAGCAGGCGACCCGGCCGTCCCATGAGAGCCGCCGTGGCACAGGCGCCGACGAAGCGGCGGCGGTCGAACATCGGCATGGCGCTTCCTCCTGACGCTGCGTCTCGTTGGCCGGCGAACGTCCGAAACGGTGGAAAGACGCCAATGTCGTTGGGCGGGCGACGCGAACTCGCGCTCGAGAGCACGGCTGCCAGCGAAAGGCGTCCCGACGGGGCGAGCAATCACCTTTTCGCGAAGCGTGTCGCGGGACCGAGTGTCGCCGGCCCCTTGCGCGCCAAGCCACGACGTTCGACATGCGGGACGCCTCCCGGTCGCCAGCGAGTGAAACGATGCCCCTGATCCTCCGCCTCGCCCTTCGCGACCTGCGCGGCGGCGTGCGCGGCTTCGGCATCTTCCTCGCCTGCATCGCGCTCGGCGTCGCGGCGATCACCGGGGTCGGGTCGGTGTCGCATGCATTGTCCGACGGTCTGGCGCGGCAGGGCCGCGTCATCGTCGGCGGCGACGCATCGTTCAACCTGATCCAGCGCGAGGCGACGCCGCAGGAGACGGCCTTCCTCGCCGCGCACGGCGCCCTCTCCGAGGTGAGCGTGCTGCGCGCCATGGCGCGGCACGGCGACGGCACGGCGTTGATCGAGCTGAAGGCCGTCGGCGCCGACTACCCGACCGCCGGCACGCTGACGCTGGAGCCGCCGATGCCGCTGGCGCAGGCCCTGGCCGAGCAGAACGGCATCCACGGCATCGTCGCCGACGCGGCGCTGGCGGCACGGCTCGGCCTCAAGCGCGGCGACGAGATCGCAATCGGCACCGGGCGCTACGCGCTGCGCGCCATTCTCGAGAACGAGCCCGACAAGCTGGCCGGCGGCCTCGACATCGGCCCGCGCGTCATCATGTCGGACGCCGGGCTCGCCGCCTCGGGCCTGATCCAGCCCGGCTCGCTGGTGCGCCACCTTTACCGGGTCTCGCTGCCGCTGGTGGCGCCGGGTCAGCCGGCCGCCACCAGGACGGTCGACGCCTTCGTCGATGCCGCCAACAAGGCCTTCCCCGACGCCGGCTGGGAGGTGCGCACGCGCGGCAACGTCTCGCCGGAGTTCACGCGCGACCTGCGCCGCTTCACCCAGTTCCTCACCCTCGTCGGGCTCACCGCGCTGATCATCGGCGGCGCCGGCGTCGCCAATGCGATC
The DNA here is from genome assembly GCA_964658465.1 of uncultured Nakamurella sp. Classification (GTDB taxonomy): domain Bacteria; phylum Pseudomonadota; class Alphaproteobacteria; order Rhizobiales; family Beijerinckiaceae; genus RH-AL1. The sequence continues at coordinate 1,709 of CAZZZM010000104.1, read as the reverse complement.
CGCGGTTTCGTCGCCCGCAAGCGCCCGCAGATCGCGACGCTGAAGTCGCTCGGCGCGACCGGCGGCAGGGTCTTTGCGATCATGCTGACCGAGGTCATGCTGATCGCCGCCGCCGGCATCGCGATCGGGCTCGCCATCGGCGTCGCCATCCCCTTCGTGGTCGCCGCCGCCTTCGCCGGCGTGCTGCCGATCCAGCTCGCGCCCTCGATCTACCCCGCGCAGATCGCCGCCGGCGTGCTCTACGGCGGCTGGACGGCGGCCGCCTTTTCGCTCGGGCCGCTCGGCCAGGCGCACGACGTGCCGGTCTCGGCCCTGTTCCGCGACCGGGTCGAGCCGGACCGCCGCCGCCCGCGCCGCCGCTACGTCGCGATGGTGATCGGCGCCGGCGCCGGCCTCGTCGCGACCATCCTGCTGCTCTCCGGCGAGCGCACGCTGGCGATCTACTACATGGCGGCGACGGCCGGCGGCTTCGTGCTGCTGCGCCTGGTGGCCTGGCTGCTGATGGCGGCGGCGCGCCGCATGCCGCATTCGCGCATCGTCGCGCTGCGGCTCGCCATCGCCAACATCCACCGCCCCGGCGCGCTGACGCCGACCGTCGTACTCTCCCTCGGCCTCGGCCTCGCTCTGCTAGTGGCGCTCACCCTCATCGACGGCAACATCCGCGCCCAGCTCTCCCGCACCGTGCCCGGCGAGACGCCGAGCTTCTTCTTCGTCGACCTGAACCATCGGCAGGCCGGCGCCTTCGCCGACTTCCTCCATACCAAGGCCGCCGACGGCAAGCTCGAGCTGGTGCCGATGATGCGCGGCCGCATCGTCAAGGTGAACGGCACGCCGGTCGCCAAGGTGAAGCCGGGCGACAAGGCCGCCTGGGTGCTGCAGGGCGACCGCGGCATCACCTTCTCGTCGACGCTGCCCTCCGGCTCGACGCTGGTGCGCGGGCCGTGGTGGCCGGCCGACTATGCCGGCAAGCCGCTCGTCTCGCTCGAGGACGACATCGCGCGCGGCCTCGGGCTCGCCATCGGCGACCAGATCACCGTCAACGTGTTCGGCCGCGACATCAGCGCGACGGTCGCCAACACGCGCAAGGTCGACTGGCGCAAGTTCGGCATCAACTTCGTGCTGGTCTTTTCGCCCAACACCTTCGCCGGCGCGCCCTACAGCGACCTCGCCAGCCTCACTTTCGCGAAGGCCGGCCCCGCGTCGCGCGATTTCGCGCTGCTGCGGGAGGTCGCCGACGCCTATCCCGGCGTGACGATCATTCGCGTCAAGGACGCGCTCGACGCCGTCGCCGGCGTCGTCTCGCAGCTCGCCGCCGCGATCCGCGGCGCCGCCGGCGTGGCGCTGGCCGCCTCGGTGCTGGTGCTCGCCGGCGCGCTCGCCGCCGGCCAGGAGGCGCGGCTCTACGACGCCGTCGTGCTGAAGACGCTCGGCGCCACGCGTGCCCGGCTGCTCGCCGCCTTTTTGCTGGAATACGGCATCCTCGGCCTCGCGACGGCGATCTTCGGCGTCCTCGCCGGCATGCTCGCCGCCTGGGGCATCGTCGCGAAGGTGATGACGCTCGACTTCGTCTGGCTGTGGCCGCAGGCACTGGCCGCCGCCGGCGGGGCGCTCCTGCTCACCGTTCTGCTGGGGCTCGTCGGGACGTGGCGCATCCTGGGGCGAAAGCCGGCGCCGTACCTGCGGAACCTGTAGGACGGGTGAGACGACCG
>CAZZZM010000103.1:0-9556 GCA_964658465.1 uncultured Nakamurella sp. | reverse complement strand
TCATCGAGCAGTCATACACGTCAAGCGGGTAACCGCAGGCGCTGCCTGCTGGTAAAAGCACGCCGTACTAGTTAATAAGTTCAAGTACTAGTCCACTATGAACTGTCTCTTTTACAGGTTATAGCGAATTTGCAGGCTTCAATGCCGCGTAAAGGAGATGCTCTGATGGATGAAGAACACGGCAAAGGCATGCTGGACAAGGCGAAGGGCGCGGTCAAAGAGGTCGTGGGCAAGGTCACCGGCAACGAGAAGCTGCAGGCGGAAGGCAAGGCCGACAAGGTGGCCGGCTCCGCGCACGAGACGGCCGGCGACGTCAAGGATGCCGGCAAGAAGATCGCCGACACCTTCAAGCGCTGAGCGCCACGGCGGCCTCGACGTCGGCGGATCCGAGCTTCGGGTCTGCCAGCGTCAAACCAGCTTCGTGAAGACGCGGTCGTCCTCGCGGGGCGGCCCAGGTGGCACCGTACGGGGTGACCGGGCACCGCTCGGCCTCCGTCCAATCATGAGCCGCTGAGCCGTCCGCAGTTGCGAGCGGACCTGCCGGCGCCCGCTCTCACATTATCGGCCACCGTCTCGAGGAGCCCTGGGATGCTGCAACACGACATCATGCGCCGGACCGGCGCCGAGTTCTTCGGAACCTTCTGGCTGACGTTCGGCGGCTGCGGGGCGGCGGTGCTCGACGCCGCGTTCCCGCAGCTCGGCATCGGCTTCCTCGGCGTCGCCTTGGCGTTCGGCCTCACCGTGCTGACGATGGCCTACGCCGTCGGCCACATCTCCGGCGGCCATTTCAACCCGGCGGTCACGCTCGGGCTCTGGTCGGCCGGCCGTTGCGCGAACAAGCATGTCGGGCCCTACATCGTCGCCCAGGTGCTCGGCGCGATTTTCGGGGCCGGCGCCCTCTATCTCATCGCTTCGGGAAAGACCGACTTCGTCGCCGGCGGCTTCGCCTCGAACGGCTATGGCGACTACAGCCCTGGCAAGTACGCACTGGGATCGTGCTTCGCGATGGAGTTCATCGCCACCTTCTTCTTCCTGTTCATCATCATCGGCACGACGTCGAAGGGCGCGGCCACGGGCTTCGCCGGCATTCCGATCGGCTTCGCCCTGGTGCTGATCCATCTCGTGTCGATCCCGGTCACCAACACGTCCGTGAACCCGGCCCGCAGCACCGGGCCGGCCCTGTTCGCGGGCGGCGCGCACATCGGCCAGCTCTGGCTCTTCTGGCTCGCCCCGATCCTCGGCGCGGTGACGGCCGGCCTGCTGGCCAAGATGCTCTACGAGCCGAACGACAGCGTCGACACGATGATCGCGGACCCCTCCGTCGCCAAGCCGGTTTGATGTCCCATGAAGCGGTCGGGCGTCTGATCGACTGATCGGACGTCGCCGCGGCATCGGGTCCGCCTTCTCCGGGGCGCCGAGATACGATATCGCGGCACGATCCCTTCCCCGAAGACCACCCCGGCGGCGATGTCCTTCTTCCAGATCTACTGGCGCGTGCTCGCGATGCTGCGCGGCGAGAAGCGCGCGGTGACGATCCTCGTCGTCGCCGCCGTGGCGATGGTGGCGACGCAATTCGCCGAGCCGGTCCTGCTCGGGCGCCTCATCAATGCGCTCAGCCAGGGCGCCAGGGACGGGCACCTGCCGACCCTCGCCGCGCTGATGCCGACGATCCTCGCCTGGATCGGCTTCGCGCTGGCCTCGATCGCCGCCGCCGTCGTCGTCTCGCTGCTGTCCGACCGGCTGGCGCACCGCCGCCGCCTCGCGGTGATGGCGACCTTCTTCGAGCACGCGCTCGAGCTGCCGCTGTCGTTCCACTCGGCCACCCATTCCGGCCGATCGCTGAAGATCATGCTCGAGAGCGCGACGGGCATGTTCGTAACCTATCTCAGCCTGTTCCGCGAAAACCTCGCCGCGTTTTTCTCGCTCGTCGTCATCCTGCCGGTCTCGCTGTGGTTCAACTGGCGACTCGGGCTGCTGCTCGTCGCGCTGATCGGCCTCGTCGGCGGGGTGGCGACCTTCGTGCGCCGGCGTACCGAGGTGCTGCAACACCAGGTCGAGCTCTACAACACGAGCCTCGCCGAGCGCGCCTCCGACGTGCTCGGCAACGTCCCGGTCATCCAGAGCTTCACGCGCGTCGACAGCGAGCTGGCGGCGATGCGCTCGCTCACCGACACGCTGCTCGCGGCGCAGATGCCGGTGCTCTCGTGGTGGGCGACGGCGGTGGTGTTCGGCCGCGCCGCCTCGACCATCACCCTGCTCGCGATCTTCACGCTCGGCACCATCCTCTACCTGCACGGCGTCGGCACGATCGGCGGCATCGTCATGTTCATGAGCTTCGCGACGATGCTGATCGGCCGGCTCGAGCAGCTCTCCAACTTCTCGAACTCGCTGTTCCTGCAGGCGGAGAAGCTCGGCGACTTCTTCCGCGTGCTCGACACGGTCCCGCACGTCGCCGACAAGCCCGGCGCGCCGGACCCCGGCAAGCTCGCCGGCCGCGTCGTCTTCGAGGACGTGAGCTTCGCCTATCCGCCGGGCGAGGACGCCGGGACCGAGCCGCGCAAGCCGGCGCGGCCGGCCGTCGAGCATCTCGATATCGTGGCCGAGCCCGGCGAGACGATCGCGCTGGTCGGCGCGACGGGCTCCGGCAAGTCGACGACGCTCGCGCTGCTGCATCGCGCCTTCGATCCGGCGAGCGGCCGCATCACGATCGACGGCATCGACATCCGCGACCTGCCGCTGCAGGCGCTCCGCCGCAACATCGGCGTCGTCTTCCAGGAGCCGATGCTGTTCGCCCGCTCGATCGAGGAGAACCTGCGCATCGGCAAGCCGGACGCGACGCCGGCCGAGATCGCGCGGGCGCTCGAGCTGGCGCAGGCCGCCGACTTCGTCGCGCGGCAGCCGCAGGGCCTCGCGACGCCGGTCGGCGAACGCGGCCGCTCGCTCTCCGGCGGCGAGCGCCAGCGCGTGGCGATCGCCCGCGCACTCCTGAAGGACCCGCCGATCATGATCTTCGACGAGGCCACGGCGGCCCTCGACGCGGCGACGGAGCAGAAGCTGCAGCTGGCCCTGGCCAGCGCCACCCGGGGTCGGACGACGTTCGTGATCGCGCATCGATTGGCGACCATCCGAAATGCGACCCGCATCCTCCTGCTCGACCAGGGGAAGGTCGTCGAGGAGGGCTCGTTCGAGGAGCTGGTCGCCTTGGACGGGCGGTTTGCCAAGCTGGCGCGGGCACAGTTCATGGCGCGCCAGCAGGCGGCCGAGGCGCTGCCGGCGCCCGCGATCGCTGAGTGAGCCCCGCCGATCGCGCACGGCTGCCATGCTATTTGACAGGCTGGCATGCGCGGATGCCGCGACGCATATGTTCGCTAGCGAAAGCGACCCTTTTGCCCCCGGACTTTCCGGGTGACTTCCTCCCATGACTTCCCAGCCCGCCAACCTCGTGTTGGCGGGCTTTTTTTTGCGCGCGCGGCGCTTCGCGTCGAATCGCGGCCGTTACGAGCGCTCGCCGCCTCGCGCCGCGAGCGCCACCGTCCACAGCGCCCGCACGGCGATCGCCTGGGCGAGGCGTGGTTCGCGGCGCGCCCGCCCGACGGCGTCGCCGAGCACGGCGACGGCGCGGCCGAGGCGCGGCTCGCTCCATCTGCGCAATTGCGCCTGGGCCAGCGCCTTGCGCGGACCGTAGAATTGGCCTTCGCCGCCGCCCGAGGCCGCGCGATGCAGCGCGCTCGCGTGGCGCAGCGCGGCGCCGAGCAGCTGGTTGACGTCGCCGTTCTCGGCGAACAGCCGCTCTGTCGTGGTCTCGACGGCGGTCACGTCGCCGCCGAAGGCGCCGTCGACGGCATGGTCGAGCACCAGCGCCGAGGCGTCGGCCACGATCGCCTCGATGTCGGCGACGCCGACGCGGCCCGCCCCATGCGCGTAGGTCGCCAGCTTGTCGAGCTCGGAGCGGGTGGTCAGCCGGTCCTGCCCGAGCAGCGACAGCAGCAGCTCCTTGGCGTCGGGCTCGATCGTCAGGCCGGCGCTCGCCAGCTCGGCGTCGATGAGCTGCGCGACCTCGCGCGGACCGTCCGGGTAGCACTCGATGGCGGCGGCGGCCTTGGCGCTTTCGCAGAGCTTGCGCAGCTGGTGGTCGCGTTTCAGCGCGCCCGCCTCGATGACGACGACGCAGTCGCGCGGCGGCGCCTTGAGCAGCGGCTCCAGCGCCGGCAGCAGCGACTTCGCCGAGGCTTCAATCCCGATCGCCTTGCGGCCGCCGAACATCGGCACCGCATTGGCCTCGTCGGCGAGGGTCAGCGGGTCGGACGCGACCTCGTCGCCGCCGAGCCGAACGAGCTGGAAGGCGTCCTTGGGATCGTCCACCGCGCGCGACAGGATGGTGCGGGCACGCTCGGCCACCAGCCCGGCATCGGGGCCGAAGACGAGGTAGAGGAAGACGCCCGGCGGCGGGTTGTTGATGATCCGGTCGGCATCGCTGGAGCGGATCGCGACCATCGCCGGCTCAGGCCGAGGGCCGGAAGCCCAGCTCGATCACCGTCGCGACCGCCGCCACGAGCAGCAGCGCGTCGAGCGCCACGACGTACCAGATCGAGATCGTGTCGGCGGCGATCGGCTGCAGGAAATGTCCCGCGCCGGCGAGCAGGACCAGGAACGGCACGAGCCCGGCGAGCGCCGTCGGCTTGCCGCGATCGCGCAGCCGCTTGATCGACAGCATCGTGTAGGAGATGGCGATCGACAGGACGGCGAAGGAATAGGAGATCACGTAGGTGTAGGCGACGATCGTCAGCGGCGCGAAGAACGGCTGCTTGGCGAGGTCGTGCTTCATGTACGGCTCGAGCGGCACGATCAGCGCCGTCAGCACGAGCAGCAGCGCGACGAGCCACGCGGCGTGGACGCGCCAGGTGGCGGCGTCGATCACGCCGAAATCCTCGCGGAAGAGGAAGCGGGCGCGCTCGCCGCTGAGGGCCGTCATGTGCGCAGCAGGTCGTTGATCGCCGTCTTCTCGCGCGTGCGCGCATCCACCGTCTTCACGATGACGGCGCAATAGAGCGACGGGCCGGGCGTGCCGTCGGGCAGCGGCTTGCCGGGCATGTTGCCCGAGACGACGACGGAATAGGGCGGCACGAAGCCGACGTGCACCTGGCCCGTCGTGCGGTCGATGATCTTGGTCGAGGCGGAGATGAACGTGCCCATCGCCAGCACCGCGCCGCGGCCGACGACGACGCCCTCGACGACCTCGGAACGGGCGCCGATGAAGCAATCGTCCTCGATGATCGTCGGGTTGGCCTGCAGCGGCTCGAGCACGCCGCCGATGCCGACGCCGCCGGACAGGTGCACGTTCTTGCCGATCTGCGCGCACGAGCCGACCGTGACCCAGGTGTCGACCATCGTGCCGGAATCGACATAGGCGCCTAGGTTCACGAAGGACGGCATCAAGATGACGTTCGGCGCGATATAGGCCGAGCGGCGCACGATGCAGTTCGGCACCGAGCGGAAGCCGGCGGCCTTGTGCTCGGCCGGCCCCCAGCCGTCGAACTTGGAGGGGACCTTGTCCCACCAGGTGGCGCCGCCGGGCCCGCCGCCGATCGCGCTCATGTCGTTGAGGCGGAAGGAGAGCAGGACGGCCTTCTTCAGCCATTGATTGACGTGCCAGGCCTGCGCCCCCTCGCCGTCGCCCCGCTCGGCCACGCGCAGCTTGCCGGCGTCGAGCAGGGCGAGCGCCTCGTCGACGGCGTCGCGCACCTCGCCCCGGGTCTCGGCGGTGATGGCGGCGCGGTCGCGGAACGCCGCCTCGATGGTGGCGGCGAGGGTCTCGTGATCGTCTGACATGTCTAGTCCAGCGGGTGTGGCGACGGGTTTCGTCGCTGCACACGCGGGTGTCAATGGGCGGTCAGGCCGCGCGCAACGTCGCGATCTGATCGAGCGTGGCGCGCCGCATGGCATGCAGCCGCGCGAGCTCGGCGCGATAGTCGCGGCCCGCCTTGCAGGCCGTCTCGACGACGCGGCATTGCGTGGCGATCGCCTCGAAGCCGAGCGAGCCAAGCCCCGAGACCAGCGCATGCGCGTCGAAGGCCACCTTCTCGCGCTCGAGCACGCTGCCGTCGGGACCGAGGCGGGTCCTCAGCTCGCCGGCGAGGCCTTGCAGCATGCGGTCGATCACCTCCGGGCCGACGGCGTCGGCAAGTGCGTCGTAGGTCTCGCGGTCGAGGCCCTCCAGCGCGGCCTCCGTGGGCGCGGCGCGAACCTTCGCCCAGCGTTCGATCAGCGCGAACAGAGCGTCGCGCTTGAACGGCTTGCCGATGTAGTCCTCCATGCCGGCCGCCGCGAAGGCGGCGACCTGATGCGGCAGGACGTTGGCGGTCATCGCGACGATCGGCACCGTCGCCGCCGGATGGTCGAGGGCGCGGATCCGCCGCGTCGCGGTGATGCCGTCGACCTCCGGCATCTGCACGTCCATGAGGACGATGTCGTAGTCCTTGGCCTGCACCGCCGCGACCGCTTCGGCGCCGCCGGGCACGACGTCGACCCGATGGCCGCCGCGCTCCAGCACGGCGCGGGCGAGGTCCTGGTTCAGCGGCACGTCCTCGACGACGAGGATGTCATGCGGCGTCACCGCCGGCGCCGCGGTCGCGGACGCCGTCAGGCCGGCATTCGCCGCGGCGATCGGGAGCGCGACCTCGAACCAGAAGGTCGAGCCGCGATCGATTCCGCTGTCGACGCCGATCGTCCCGTCCATGACGTCGATCAGGCGTTTCGAGATCGCCAGCCCGAGCCCCGTGCCGCCGAACTCGCGCTGGATCGTCCCGTCGAGCTGGCTGAACCGCTCGAACAGCAGATGCTGCCGGGCGGCGGGGATGCCGATGCCGGTGTCGCGGACCGCGAAGCGCAGGCGCGCGCGCCCGGGCTCGGCCGGCAGCGCGGAGATCGACAGCCTGACGCCGCCGACATGGGTGAACTTGATGGCGTTGTTCAGGAAGTTGAGGAGCACCTGGCGCAGCCTGTCGCGGTCGCCGATCACGCGCGCCGGGAGCGCCGGATTCACGTCGATCGCCAGGTGCAGGTTCTTGCGCTCGGCGTTGGCGCGCACGATGGCGACCGCCTCGTCGGCGAGGGATTCCGGCGCGAAGGGCTCGGGCACGAGCTCGATCTGCCCGGCCTCGACCTTCGAGAAGTCGAGGATGTCGTTGACGATCGTCAGCAGCGCCGCGCCGGCGGAACGGATGCGCTCGATCGACAGGCGCGCGCCCATCGGCACCGCGCTCTCGTCGAGCAGGAGGTCGGCGTAGCCGAGGATGCCGTTCAGGGGCGTCCTGATCTCGTGGCTCATCGCGGCGAGGAACTCGGATTTCGCGAGGCTCGCCGCCTCGGCGAGCCGGCGCGCGGCCTCCGCCTCGCGCGTGCGTTCGACGATGCGCTCGGCGAGCGTGGCGTTGAGCTCGCGCAGCGAGCGCTCGGCGGCGTCGCGCGCGGTGTCGTCGCGCACCGTGAGGACGGCGCCGATCTGGACGCCGCTCGCGTCGCGCAACGGTTGCGCGCTGCCGATCGCCAGCACCTCCTTGCCGTCCGGCCGCAGGATGCGCCAGCGCTCGTCCCGCACCGTCTGACCGCGGACCGCCCGGGCCAGCGGCAGCTCGAGCGGCGCGTAGGGCCGACCATCCTCGGTGTAGAGGTGGTAGGTCTCGCTGTACTTGTCGGGCTCGACGTCGAGGCGGGCCACGCCATGGATCGCCGCCGCGGCGCCGTTGACCAGCGTGATGCGCCCGTCAGCGCCGGTGACGATGACGCCTTCTGCGAGCTGGTTGAGGATCGTGGCATGTGTCGCCTGCGACGTCTCGCTCGCCGGCGGGGCTTCGCTTTTCGGCGCGTCTTGGTGGCTCATGCGGCGGACCTGGGGCGGCGTAGCCCGACTGTTGTCGCCGATCCGTAGCACCCGTCGATTTCTCGAAGCTTACGCTGCGGGTCCCGCCCCCACTTTTTCGTGCATGCCGTCGCGACCTCGCTTGCCTCGATGGCCGCGCCCGCGCAGGACAGGCGCCGTGCTGACGCTCGCGACCTGGAACATCAACTCGGTGCGTCTGCGCATCGACCTCGTGACGCGCTTTTTGAAGCAGCACGCGCCGGACGTCCTCTGCCTGCAGGAGACGAAGTGCCGGGACGCCGAGTTCCCGCTCGCCGCCTTCCGCAAGGCCGGCTACGCCCATATCGCGATCAACGGTCAGAAGGGCTACCACGGCGTCGCCATCGCCTCGAAGCTGCCGTTCCAGCGCATCGAGCGGCGCGGCTTCTGCGGAAAGACCGACGCGCGCCACATCGCCGTCGCCCTGGCGCCGGGCGGCCGGCCGATCGCCCTGCACAATTTCTACGTGCCGGCTGGCGGCGACGAACCCGATCCGGCGGTCAATCCGAAGTTCGCGCATAAGCTCGGCTTCCTCGACGAGATGGCGGACTGGGCCGTGCGCGAGCGCGTCGCCGCCAGCGACGCGATCCTCGTCGGCGATCTCAACGTGGCGCCGCTCGAGCAGGACGTGTGGAGCCACAAGGCGCTGCTGAAGGTGGTCAGCCACACGCCGGTCGAGGTGGAGAAGCTCGGCCGCGCCTTCGCCGCCGGCCCCTGGGTCGACGTCCTCCGGACGATCATCCCCGCGGACCGGAAGTGCTACACGTGGTGGAGCTACCGCTCGCCGGACTGGGCCAAGGCCGACAAGGGTCGCCGGCTCGACCACGTCTGGGTCAGCGAGAGCCTCGGCGACCGCATCGCCGGCATGACGATCCTGAAGGAGGGCCGCGGCTGGGAACGGCCCTCGGACCATGTGCCGGTGATCGTGCGCCTGGATGTCTGATCGGGCGGGGCCCGTCACCGCGGAGACCGAAACTCGGGCGCGCCTCAAAGTCCCTGGCGCAGGAAGAACACCACCGTCAGCGTCAGCCCGACCGCGATCACGAAGACGCGCACCCACGATGCCGGCACGCGGCGCGCGGCGACGATGCCCGTCGCGCCGCCGGCGACCGCGCCGCCCATCAGCACCAGCGTCTGCGGCCAGGCGACCAGGCCGGCGATGACGAAGGTGGCCACGGCGGCGACGTTCATCAGCATCGACAGCAGGATCTTGATCGAGGTCATCACGCGGATGTCCGTGAGCCCGAACAAGAGCAGCGCGGCCAGCATCATGATCCCGATGCCGCCGCCGAAATAGCCGCCGTAGATCGAGACGAGACCCTGCACGACGTAGACGCCGTTGCGGGACAGCTTGAAGCGCCCCCCGGCAAGAGCGCCGGGCCCGAAGCTCGCCTGCGCGAACAGCCCTGTCGCAAAGAGGATCAGCCACGGCACGATCCGCGCGAAGACGCCGGGCGGCGTCACGAGCAGCAGCAGCGCGCCGAACAGGCCGCCGATCGTGCTGATGACGGCGAGCGCGCGCACGCTGACGCCATTGGCATCGGCCGGCATGACCATGTCCTTGCGGGCGAGCCAGGTGGTGATCGCCTGGGCCGGGAAGAGCGCCACGGTCGAGGACGCGTTGGCGCCGAGCGCGGTCAGGCCGCCGGCGATCATCGC
>CAZZZM010000102.1:0-9627 GCA_964658465.1 uncultured Nakamurella sp. | reverse complement strand
ACTTCTCGCTGAACCATGCGCCCGACGTGATCGGCAAGGCCGCCTACGAAGCCAACCTGGCGGGGCGCGATCTGCACCTCGAAGGCTTCGGGCTCTACACGAACCTCTACGATCGCGTGGAATCAACCTTGGATTCGGGCGCGCTCGTCGGCGCCAACAAGAACAAGAGCGGCTGGGGCGTCGGCGGCGGCTTCATCGCGGCGGTCATCCCCCGGCGGCTCGATCTGCAGGGCAACGTGCTGTACGGCCGCGGCATCGGCCGCTACGGGCCGTCGCAGCTCGCCGACGCGAGCTACAGCACCGACGGCTCGCTCAGCGCGCTGCCCGAGGTCATCGCTCTCGCCGGCGCCACCTTCCATGCCACGCCGTCGATCGACATCTACGGCTACGCCGGCCTGGAGCAGGGCGACCGCTCCTACAACATGTCGCCGACGGGCGTGTACACGGGCGTCGGCGCACCGAACATCGTCGACACCGGGTGCTATCTCGAAGGCAGCGCCAGCGCGACGTGCTCCGGCACCACGCGGCGGGAGATCGAGCTGACCGGCGGCTTCTGGGACAAGATCTACAAGGGCAGCTTCGGCGAGGTCCGCGTGGGAGCCCAGTACGCCTATATCCAGCGCGATCTGTTCAATGCGCCGGGCCTGTCGTCGCCGCGCACCAACGACCACGAGGTGTTCACCAGCTTCCGCTATTACCCCTTCCAGTAGTCGCGCGACTTAATAAGCAAAAGACCGAGCCGGCATCCCGGCTCGGTCTTTTGTCGTCTGCGTCTGTCGCGGTCAGCGGCCGGGAAGTCCGCCCGGCTGGCCGCCCGTGGCGGACTGGCGGGAGTCCGGCGCGACCTCCTTGGCGGTGCCCGCCGTGGCGTTGTTCTGCCGCGTGGCGGCGCGGACCGAATGGCCCCGGATATGCCGCCTCGCGTCGGCCGGCGACGAGATGCAAGACGCCGCGGCGAGGGCGCCGACGGCGGTCAGGAGGATCGTTTTCTTCATTTGGCGACTCCGAAATTGTCTTGCGGACATGGGTTGCCCACCGTTCGGGTCAAGCGACCGGCCGCCTGCAGCAGAGCCGGCCCCTCGCTGCGCGCCTTACCGCCCGCGTCCCGTGACGCCGCGCTCGCGCGCCCAGACGACGAGCTTGGCGCGGCTCGAGACGCCGGTCTTCTTGTAGAGGCTCGTCACGTGGTTGCGCACGGTGTTGCGCGAGACGCCGAGCTCGGTGCCGATGGCGGCATCGTCGAGGCCCTGGCAGACGAGGCCGAGCACCTCGCGGGCACGCGGCGGCAGGTCGGCCAGCGCCACGCTGTCGTCGTGCTCCCCCTCGGGTCGGCGCATGCGCGCGAGCTTGTCGAGCACGACGTCGGTGAACCAGTGGGTGTCCTTCATCACCGCGGCGATCGCCTGCGCGACCTCGGTGTGCGAGCGGTTCCGCTCGGCGATGTTCTGCGCGACGATCAGCACGCAGCGCTTGCCGTTGATCTCGACCGCCTCCGCCGAGACGAGGCATTCGAGCTGGCCGCCGGCCTTGGTGCGCAGCGGCAGCACCAGGCCGCGGGCGCGTCCGTCGCGTTTCAGCAGGGTTTCGAGCTCGGTGCCGGTCGAGGCGTCGGCCCAGAGCGGCAGGTCGCCGGCGTCCTTGCCGACCGTCTCGGCGGCGGAAAAGCCGGTCTCCTGCTCGAAGGCTTCGTTGACCAGCAGGATGTTGCAGCGCTCGCGCAGCGCCACGAGGCTCGGCGCGGGGGCGAGCCGGAAGGCGATCTCGAAGCGCGCCTCGCTCTCCTTCAATGCGGCCTCGGCCTGGCGGCGGTCGTCGAGGTCGGCGAAGGTGAACAGCATGCAGGCCGTCTCGCCGATGACGATCGGCTGGCCGGCGACGATCACCCCCTTGTCGCCGCCGTGCGGCAGCTGCAGCAGCGCCTCCATCTGAGGGATGGTGCGGCCGGCCTTCAGACGCTCGATCGCCAATTCGCGGCGCGCGGCGCCTTCCAGCACGTCGACCTCGTAGATCGAGCGGCCGGTGACATCGTCCTCGTCGTAGCCGGTCATCTCGTAGAAGCCGGAGTTGGCGCGCAGGAACCGCAGGTCGTCGAGGCGCAGGATCGCGGCGGGCGCCGGATTGGCGCGGAAATATTGCTCGAAGCGCGCCTCGGCGTCGTAGCGCTCGGTCTCGTCGTCGAGGATCAGGACGAACGCCTCGGCGCGGCCGTCGTCGTCGCGCAGCACCAGCGAGCGGATGCGGTAGGTCCAATGCCGCTTGTTCGAGCCGTGCGGATTGACGTCGACGATCGTCTCGTCGAGCGGATCGCCCGACACCAGGCGCTCCATCGGCGAGCGGCCGTCGCGGGTGCCGGGGCTGCCCTCGCGGTAGCGCAGGTCGAAGCGGCCGGCGTATTCGTCGACCGTGGCGCCGAGCGCCTCGACCGTCTCGATCCCGTGCATCTGCAGCGCATAGGGGTTCGCCCACAGGATGCGGCGATGCGTGTCGAGGAGGATGACGCCGTCGCTCATGCCGGCAACGATCTCGCGAAGATGCCGCGAGCTCGTCTTGAGGCTCGAGGCGTCGGCTTGGGGGTGCGGCGGCGGGGCTGTGCGGGTCATCGGGCCGTCGGGGCTGGGACTGCCGGGAGCCTAGCGCCGCACGCCCGCGTGCTCAATCGGTCCGGGCCGCGCCGAAGCGCAGCCCGGAGCGACGGTCACAGGTGCCGATGCAGGAAGCGGCCGACGGCGGTCGACTTGTGGCCGCCGACGTAGTGCGAGCCCTTGCCGTGCGGTCCGTGGCCGCCGACGCGGTGCGAGCCGATGCGGCCCGCCTCGCTGGCGACGCCCGAGGCCAGCACGAATGCCGCGGCGAGGACGAGAGTGATGGTCTTCATGGCGTGTCCCGTTCCTTTCAGATGCGGCTCAGATTCATGCGGCTCAGATGCGGCGGCGTCCGCCGACCAGCAGGTGGTAGACGAGCAGGACGACGATCGCGCCGACGACGGCGACGAGCATGCTGTAGAGGTTGAGCCCGGTGACGGGCGCGGCGCCGAACAGCGTGAACAGGTAGCCGCCGACGAAGGCGCCGACGATGCCGAGCACGATGTCGACGATGAGACCTTCACCGCTCTTGTTGACGACCTGGCTGGCGATGAAGCCGGCGATCAGGCCGAGGACGATCCAGGCGAGTATGGACATGGGCTTCGCTCCCTAGGGACTTGCGGGAGCGCCCGACGCGGGGCTCCTCGCCTTATGAGGTGAGCGAAAGCCTTTTTGGTTTCAACGCGACCCGGCAGGTGTCGCAACGCGAGGCTAGTGCCGCGGCACTAGTCTGGGGCGCTCATCGGCGCAACTCGAGCGCGCGGTCCGATGCCGGGCTCTCGTGCCCCTCCCGGAGCGGGAGTTTTCTCCTGTCCGGTGACCAGGGTCACCGACGTTCGCGCGACGTCCCGCCAGACTTGCCGCACATTGGAGGACCCGCCCATGCGCCACGTCGCATCGATGATCGTCGTCTCGTCGCTGCTGCTCGGGACGCCGGCGGTCGCGGCGAGCCGTGCGGACCCGGCGATGCCGGCGAACGTGACCGCGGATCTGGTCAAGGCGGCGCTCGCCGCGGCCAAGGCCGGCCATCCCGTCGATTTCGCCGGCAAGTCGCTGATGAACCTGAACCTGTCGGGAGCCGACCTGTCCCACGCCGACCTCGCCGGCTGCAACCTGCACGGCGCCCAGCTCGATCATGCCAACCTCACCGGCGCGAACCTGACCGGGGCCAATCTCGACCTCGCCGACATCATCGGGGCGAACTTCACCGACGCCAACCTCACCGATGCGAGCCTCGACGGGCCGATCGTGGCGCAGGGCCTGCAGGCGGAGAAAGGCGAGATCCCGACCTTCAAGGGCGCCAACATGACCGGCGCCCGCGTCCTGGCCCGCTTCACCGGCGGCGCGCTCGAGGGCGCCAAGTTCACGGGCGCCGATGCCTCCGCCCACATGAACAACCAGTCGATGGGCCTCATGCACACGGAGATGATTAGCGCCCAGCTGAAGGGCGCCGACTTCTCGAACGCCAAGCTCGGTCACGCCGACTTCAGCTACGCCGACCTCGATGGGGTCGATTTCAGGGGCGCCGACCTGACGCGAGCTGTCCTCACCGGCGCCGACGCGAAGGGCGCCGACTTCACCGGCGCCAATCTCGACGGCGCCGAGCTGGACGACACCAAGCTCGGCGAGGCGAAGGGCCTGGACCACGCGAAGAACCTCGACAAGGCCCGCGGCTACAAGAAGTCGTAGGGCACGCCGTTGGCGTCCGGCGCGGGAGGGCTTCAGGCGTCGACGGCGGCCCGGCGGCTCGCCAGGGCGCCGCGGTCGAGGATGCGGACGTTTCCGCGGCCGTTGCCGACCCAGCCCTTCTTCTCCCAGACGCCGAGCTGGCGGCTGACGATCTCGCGCACGCTGCCGATGTCGGCGGCGAGCTGCTGATGGGTCTTCTCGACGACCAGCGCCTCGCCGGCGTCGACGAGGAGGCGGCGGGCGAGGCGCTGCTCGATCGTCTGGAAGGCGAGGGCGTCGACGAAGGTGAACATGCTGCCGAGAAGCTTGGTGTAGTCGGCGAGGACGAAGTCGCGGAACGCCGGGATCTCGGCGAGAAACGTGTGGAACCACGAGGCCGGGATCGCGGCGAGCTGCGTGCGCCGCTCGGCCACGCTCTCGGCCGGAAAGTTGGTGCGCGACAGCAGGCACTGGGTGGTGAGGCCGCAGGTCGCGCCGTCCTCGACCGTATATAGAAGCATCTCGCGCCCGGAATCGCTGGTCTTGAAGACGCGCGTCCGCCCTTCGATGCACATCAGGTAATTGTGGCAGGGTGCGTCGAGCTCGTAGGCGATGGCGCCCGGCTCGAGCACCGGGAAGTGCATCACGCTCGACAGCCGCGCATGCTCCTCGGGCGAAAGGCGGCCGAGCACCGGAAAGCGCTCCGCCACGCGATCGAAGTGTCGGCTGCTCATGCCCGCGACCCCATCCCCATGCCGACCTTCGAGATCGCCTGCGCCGATCCCTCTTTCGGCCTGTGATAGCCGAGGCGCTCGACCGGGGACAGGCGTCGAAGGAGGGAAACCGCGGCACCGGGTCGCATTGGGCCCACGGTCGGATGCGACGTCGCGCTTATTCGCCCTGGTCTAGCCCGGTGTAGCTCGGCTCGACCAGCTCTGCGGGAGCCTCCGGGACCGATGCCGACGGCTCGTCTTTGTCGAGCTTCCGTGTCTTTTCCTGGTAGGCGGGCAGCCGCCTCAGATCGTACTCGTCCATGACCCCCTCCGCACGTCGACCTACTGACCGTCGACGGGTGGAATTACTCCCCGTCATGCAACTGTAACAACCTAGCCTTTCGACAAGCTATACGGCGCGAAGCGGGTCGGCCGCATCTTGGGAGCGGGAAAGACATCTACGTGACCTCTAATCGTACACCATGCTTGTAACGAAGCGTTGCTGCCCGCCCATTCTTACGGGAGTTTAACCCGAGGGGCGGTCGCCCGCGCTTGTCTGAAAATTCGCAGCACGCCATATTCCTCAACGTGTTGCCCTCGCTCACGCTGCGCGGGCTGCCCGGAAGCGGTCCAGCTTCCAAACCCAGAGGGTTCCATGTCCGACTACGATCGCAACGCAGTACGCTGGGGGCAGGGCGGTGCCCAGGCCCGGAGCGCGACCGTCGATCAGGGTCTGCGCGCCTACATGCTCGGCGTCTACAACAACATGATGATCGGCCTCGTGCTGACCGGCCTCGCGGCCTACGTCACCCATTATCTCGCGGTGGCGCACGACCCCTCGCAGGTCGCCGCGACCGTGCGCGGCGGACTTCAGCTCAGCTCGCTCGGCGTCGCGCTCTACGTTTCGCCCCTGAAATACGTGGTGATGCTGGCGCCGCTGGCCTTCGTGTTCTTCCTGTCGTTCAAGATCAACACGATGGCGGCGTCGACCGCGCGCACCATGTTCTTCGCCTTCTCGGCGGTCATGGGCCTGTCGATCTCGTCGATCCTGCTCGTCTACACCGGCGCCTCGATCTACCGCGCGTTCTTCATCACCGCGGCGGCGTTCGGCGGCCTGAGCCTGTTCGGCTACACGACCAAGCGTGATCTCGCCCCGATGGGCGCCTTCCTGGTCATGGGCGTGATCGGCCTGGTGGTTGCGGGACTGGTCAACATGTTCGTCCAGTCGTCGGGCTTCCAGTTCGCGCTGTCCGGCCTCGCCGTGCTGATCTTCGCGGGCCTCACCGCCTACGACACGCAGGCGATCAAGGAGATGTACTACGCCGGCGACGGCTACGAGGTCGCCACCAAGAAGTCGGTGAACGGTGCGCTGATGCTGTACCTCGACTTCATCAACATCTTCATGGCCCTGCTCAACCTGACGGGCCAGCGCAACAACTGATCGCCGCCGTACGGCGACACCTTCGAAGCCCCGGCCTCGCGCCGGGGCTTTTTTCGTTGCCGGCCGACCGATGGCGCCCGCCGGCGCGGCGCGGCACCGCGCCCTCTTGACCCGCCCTGAACGACAAGCGACAAGCCGAGCGGTCCGTCAACGATCAACGCGCGGCATCAGACCGCGTCGGCGAGTTGACGATGCGTGAGGGGATCATCTGGATGAGTGGGCCTTCCACCTACGTTCCGAAGAGCGGGCCGGCCAAGTGGCTTGAATCCCGCCTGCCCATCGTCGGGCTCGTGCATTCGTCGTTCGTGGCGTTCCCCAACCCGCGGAACCTCAACTACTTCTGGACCTTCGGCGGCATCCTCGCCTTCATGCTGGCGTCGCAGATCGTCACCGGCGTGATCCTGGCGATGCACTACACGCCAGAGGCGTCGCTGGCCTTCAAATCCGTCGAAGGCATCATGCGCAACGTCAACTACGGCTGGCTGCTGCGCTACTGGCACGCCAACGGCGCCTCGATGTTCTTCTTCGCCGTCTACGTCCACATCTTCCGCGGCATGTACTACGGCTCCTACAAGGCGCCGCGCGAGGTGCTGTGGCTCCTCGGCATCGTCATCTACCTCTTGATGATGGCGACCGGCTTCATGGGCTACGTGCTGCCCTGGGGCCAGATGAGCTTCTGGGGCGCCACCGTCATCACCTCGCTGTTCGGCGCGATCCCCGTCATCGGCAACTGGCTGACCCACCTGCTGTGGGGCGGCTTCGCCGTCGACAACGCCACGCTGAACCGCTTCTACTCCCTGCATTACCTGCTGCCGTTCATGATCGCCGGCGTCGTGGTGCTGCACATCTGGGCGCTGCACGTGCCCGGCTCCAACAACCCCGCCGGCATCGAGAAGAAGAACGCCAAGGACACGCTGCCCTTCCACCCCTATTTCACGGTGAAGGACGGCTTCGCGCTGGTCTGCTTCCTAATCCTCTACAGCTGGGTGGTCTTCTACGTCCCGAACTACCTCAACCATTCCGACAATTACATCGAGGCCAACCCGCTGGTGACGCCGCAGCACATCGTGCCGGAATGGTACTACCTGCCGTTCTACGCGATCCTGCGCTCGATCCCCTCGAAGCTGATGGGCGTCGTGGCGATGTTCATGGCCATCGTGCTGCTCGCCTTCCTGCCCTGGCTCGACACGTCGCGGGTGAAGTCGGCGAACTACCGGCCGCTGTACAAGGTCGCCTTCTGGCTCTTCGTCATCGACGCGATCCTGCTCGGCTACATCGGCTCGCAGCCGCCCGAGGGGCTCTACGTGCTGTTCGGACGCATCTTCACCGCCTACTACTTCTTCCACCTGGTGATCCTGCTGCCGCTGCTCGGCTTCATCGAGACGCCGAAGCCGCTGCCGGCGTCGATCGCCGACACGGTGCTCGGCCGGCACGGCGCGGGCTCCGCCTCCGCCATGGCCGCCGGCGCCGCCTCCTCTCCCGAAACGAAGGTCTAAGCGCGCATGCGTCTCGACAGCTTGATGCGGGCGCTCGCGCCCGCGGGCCTCGCCCTGACGCTCGCGCTCGGGCCGGCCTTCGCGCAGGCGCCGCCCGCCGGCGACGCGATCCCGAAGCCGCCGGCGCCCGCCGGCGCGGCTGCCGCGGCCCCGCCACCCGAAGGCGAGAAGCCGCAGGCCCCCAGCCGGGAGATCTCCGGCAACGCGAAGGAGCCGTCCAGCGAATCGAAGCCCGTCGAGGCCGCGAACGGCAACGAGCCGGCGATCCCCGAGATGCTCGAATGGAGCTTCACCGGCATCTTCGGCAAGTACGACCTCGCCCAGCTGCAGCGCGGCTACAAGGTCTACAAGGAGGTCTGCTCGAACTGCCACTCGATGAAGCTGGTGGCGTTCCGCAACCTCGAGGACATCGGCTACAGCGCCGCGCAGGTGAAGGCGCTGGCGGCGACCTACCAGATCGAGGACGGGCCGAACGACAAGGGCGAGATGTACAAACGCCCCGGCCGGCCCGCGGACTATTTCCCGTCGCCGTTTCCCAACGACGAGGCGGCGGCGGCGGCCTACGGCAAGGCGCCCCCCGACATGTCCGATCTCGCCAAGGCGCGCGGCTGGGAGCGCGGCTTCCCGATGTTCCTCGCCGACTTCTTCACGCAGGCGGAGGAGGCCGAGGGGCCGGACTACATCCACGCGGTGCTGCTCGGCTACACCAAGCCGGACGACCCGAAGTACAACATCTACCTGCCGGCGCATAAGATCGCGATGCCGAAGCCGCTGTCGGACGGGCAGGTCACCTACGACGACGGTGCCCCGCAGACCGTCGACCAGTACGGCAAGGACGTCGGCGCCTTCCTCATGTGGGCGGCCGAGCCCAAGCTCGAGCAGCGAAAGGCGATGGGCTTCCGCGTGATCATCTTCCTGGTGCTGTTTGCCGGGCTGCTGTTCTTCGTGAAGAAGCGGATCTGGGCGAAGGCCGGCGGCGACGTGGTGATCGGCGCCCCGGATACGACGCGCCGCTAGCCGCGTTCCGCCTTGCGATCTCCCGACGACGGGCGCCTTCGGGCGCCCGTTTTGCTGTCCGGAGCGCTTTTCGGCGCCGTCGTCGCAACCGGATGAAAAGCTCGCGTGTTCGCCAGTCGGACACACGAGACTTCCGATGACGCGCGACACCGAACGACCCACGACCCCGAGCCTGATCGGCGATGCGATTCGCCAGGCGACTCAGCTCTTCACCACCGAGATCGCTCTGGTTCGGCTGGAGGCGACCGAAAAGCTCACGCTGGCGCTGCTGTCGGTCGTCAGCCTCGTCGTCGCCGCGGTATTCATCATCGTCGCCCTGATCTTCCTGCTGCAGGGTCTCGTCGAGCTGCTTGTCGCCAAGGCCGGCCTCGCCACCTTCGCCGCCAGCTTCGCGGTGGGCGGCGGCATCGCCCTGCTGGCCCTGATCGCCGTCGTCGTCGCCGCGCGCAACCTCAGCCTGGCGCGTCTCAAGCCGACCCGCACCCTGGGCCAGGTGGCCAGCGCCCGCGAGCTCGTGAAGGGGAGGGCGTCGTGAGCCGGACGGACTCTCCCGTGGCGCTGCCCGGCCCCTCGAGCGCGGCCGAGGCCGAGAAGCTCGCCGAGCGCCTGCGCGGCGACCTCGCCGAAACGCTCGACCGGCTCGGCGACAACCTGGTGCCGACGCGCCTCGCCTCGGAGGCGGTGGCCGCGGCGCGCGCCAGCACGCCGGA
>CAZZZM010000101.1:7152-9778 GCA_964658465.1 uncultured Nakamurella sp. | reverse complement strand
TGCGCGCGGAGTTGAAGTGCACCTCGTAGGTGGCGGCGAACAGGTCGGCGATGTCTTCGTCGCGAAAGAAATCCGGCGCGCCGTGCGGACCGTAGACGACCGAGAGCGTCCAGGCCTGCGTGAGCGGGGCCGCGTCTTCCGCGGCGACGGTGACCGCGGGCCGATCGGCGAGATGCAGCACGTCGCCGGTCTTCAGCGTGCCGGTGGCATGGCCGCCGAAGCCGCCGAGCGCGAAGGTGGCGCGCGAGCCAAGGACGGCGGGCGCCGCAAAGCCGCCGCGCATGGCGAGATAGGCGCGCTGGCCGGGGCCGGCGATGGCGCCGATGGCGAGCGTCTGCCCGGCCCCGACGCGGAACGCGGCGTCGTGTGCCATCGGCGCGCCGTCGACGGTCGCCGGCATGCGCGCGCCGGTGATCGCCACCTCCGCATCGACATGGAAGCGCAGCGTCGGGCCGGCGACCGTCATTTCGAGCGCGACGGTGCCAGGCTCATTGGAGACGAGGGCGTTGGCGCGCGCGAACGAGCGCTCGTCCATCGGCCCGGACGGCGGGACGCCGACGTGCCAGAGGCCGAGCCGCCCCGGCAGTTCCTGCAGGCTCGACTGCGCACCGGGCGACAGGATCTCGACGCTGCGCGGTTGATAGGCGAAGTCGCGCAAGGCCGACGTCGTCACGTCGGCGGTCCCGAACATCGTCGAGCCGGCGATCGCGGCGAGATAGTCGAGGTTCGTCTCGATGCCCGAGACGCGCGTCGCGGCAAGGGCCTCGCGAAGCGCCGCCACCGCCGCGGCACGATCGGCGGCGCCGACGATGATCTTCGCCAGCATCGGATCGTAATTGACGGTCACCTCGGTGCCGCGCTCGATCCAGGTATCGATGCGGGCCTGGGCCGGCCATTCGACTTCGGTGAGCAGGCCGGCGCTCGGCTGGAACGCGGCGTGCGGCATCTCCGCGTAGAGCCGCGCCTCGATCGCCGCGCCGCGCGGCACGAGCGGGCCCTTGGCGAGTGCGGCGCCGATCGGGTCCTCGCCGGCGGCCTGGCGGATCATCCATTCGACGAGGTCGATGCCGAACACGGCTTCCGTCACCGGATGCTCGACCTGCAGCCGCGTATTGACCTCGAGAAACGAGAAGTCCTCCCGCGCGGCATCGTAGATGAACTCGACGGTGCCGGCGGACTCGTAGGCGACGCTCTCGCAGAGACGCACGGCAGCGGCATGCAGCCTCGTGCGAACCGCGTCCGGCAGGCCCGGCGCCGGCGTTTCCTCCAGAACCTTCTGGTTGCGCCGCTGCAGCGAGCAGTCGCGCTCGCCGAGCGCCACCACGTTGCCGCGTCCGTCGCCGAACACCTGCACCTCGATGTGACGGGCGCTGGCGACGAACCGCTCGAGATAGACGCGCGCGTCGCCGAAGCTCGCCTTCGCAGTGCGCTCCACCGCCGCATATTTCTCGCGCAGCGTCGCGGCATCCGGGCAGAGCACCATGCCGATGCCGCCGCCGCCGGCGGTCGACTTCAGCATCACGGGATAGCCGACACGGTCGGCGGCGGCGAGCGCGACCTCGACGTCGTCGAGCAGGTCGGAGCCGGGCAGCAACGGCACGTCGCTGGCGGCGGCGAGGGCGCGCGCGGTGTGCTTGAGACCGAAGTCGCGCAGATGCGTCGGCTTCGGCCCGACGAAGGCGATGCCCTCGGCCGCCAGCCGCTCGGCGAAGCCGGCGTTCTCCGACAGGAAGCCGTAGCCCGGATGCACCGCCTCGGCACCCGTGGCCTTGCAGGCGGCCAGCACCGCGTCGACGTCGAGATAGCTCTGCGCCGCCGGCGCGGGACCGAGCCGCACCGCCTCGTCGGCGTCGAGCACCGGCCGCGTGAAGCGGTCGGCGTCGGAATAGACGGCGACCGTGGCGATATCCATGCGCCGGCAGGTGCGGATGACCCGCGCGGCGATCTCGCCGCGATTGGCGATAAGGAGCTTCTTGAACATGCCTAGCCGCTGATCGTGATGCGGATCGGCGTCGGGTCGAAGCCGTTGCAGGGATTGTTGACCTGGGGACAATTCGAGATGGCGCAGATCACGTCCATCTCGGCGACCATCTCGACGTGGTCGCCCGGCTTCGAGACGCCGTCGACCACGGTGATCGCGCCCGACGGCTCGATCGGCACGTTCATAAAGAAGTTGATGTTGGGGACGATGTCGCGCTTGCCTAGTCCGTAGCGCGCCATGATCAGCACGAAGTTCTCGCGGCAGGCGTGCTGGTAGCGCGTCTCGTGGCCGAAGCGGACGGTGTTCGATTCGCACGAGCAGGCGCCGGCGCAGGTGTCGTGCAGGCCGCAGGTGTCGGCGGTCACGGTAAGCATGACGTTGCCGCGGTTGGACATGAGCTTCGTGCCGGTGGTGATGTAGGCGGAGCCCTGTTCGCGCAGCGTGTCCTGCGCCGAATACCGCTCGCCCATGTCGGCGGCGGCGTAGAAGAGCGTGTCGACCGCCTGGCAGCCGTCGGTGTCGACGATGCGCAGGGTCTGGCCCTTGCGGATGAGGCCGGACCACGGGGCGCGCGCGGGCACGATCTCGTCGAGGATGATGGTCATGCTGGCCTCCTCAGACCGCGATCGCCGCGAGATTGTCGAA
>CAZZZM010000101.1:0-7052 GCA_964658465.1 uncultured Nakamurella sp. | reverse complement strand
GACGCGGACCGGCGCGAACAGCGTGAGGCAGGGCGGGATGTCGCGGGCATCGAGGCCGAGCTTCATCGCCGCGAGCAGGAAGTTGTCGCGCGTGTTGCGATGGCCGTCGCCGTAGCGCCGCGCGTTCGTGGCGGCCGTCGAGCCGCCGACGAGCGCGTCGTGGCAGCCGCAGGAATCCTCGACGAAGGAGAGCATCGGCCGCCCCATGTCGGAGAAGACGACGCGGCCCTTCTGCAACGCGCTGGTCCACTGCACCTTCACGGTGTCGGCGGTGTTCAGGCGCTCGCTGGTGTCGTCGCGGCGCCAAGCGAGCAGCGCGACGGCGGAGGGCGAGTCGCCCGTCGCGATGCGGATCGTCTCGCCGGCTCGCAGGATCATCGTCGCGTACCAGCCCGCGGGGATCGTCTCGCGCGCCACCACGCGGCGCTCGGGCGCGGGGCGAGGGCTCGGCCCCGGCAGCGCCTTCGGCGCCTGGCCGCTCGACTTCAGCGCCTCGTAGCGTCGTCGCAGCTCGGTGATCGTCGGCTCGTTCATGTCGTGTCTCCGGAAGATCGGTCGGGTCGTCCCGGTCATCGTCGTCGCAGCCGGGTCGTCCCGACCGCCGTCAGCGCATCAGAACATGTGGCTGTAGCGCGCGATCTCCCATGTCGAGATGGTTTGATGATACTCGTTCCACTCGTCCGTCTTGTAGCGGATGAACTCGTCGCGCAGCGCAGTCCCGAGCGTCGCCTCCACCAGCGGGTCGGCGGCGAAGGCCTGCACCGCCTCGAGGAGCGTCTGCGGCAGGAAGGCGATGCCGCGTGCGCTGCGTGCCGCTTCTTCGAGATCGTAGAGGTTGTCCTCGTTGGGATCGCCCGGATCGATCCGTTCGCGCACGCCTTCGAGGCCGGCGGCGAGCACGAGGGCTGCGGCGAGATAGGGGTTCACCGCGCCGTCGGCGTTGCGCGACTCGCAGCGGCCGCCGCCCATCGGCACGCGCACCGAGTTGGTGCGGTTGTTCGAGCCGTAGGAATTGAACACCGGCGCCCAGGAGAACGTCGACATCGCGCCGCGCCGCACCAGCCGCTTGTAGGAATTCACCGTCGGCGCGAAGGCGGCACAGAGCGCGCGGCCGTGCTTCAACACGCCGCCGATGAAATGATAGCCGGTCTCGGTGAGACCGAGACCGCGCGGGTCCTCGGCCGGTCGGCGGGCGAAGGCGTTGCGGCCGCTCTCGAGGCTCTTCAGCGACATGTTGAAATGGGCGCCGTTGCCGGTGCGGTCGGCGAACGGCTTCGGCATCATCGTGGCGACGAGGCCTTCCTCGGCGGCGTAGTGCTTCGCCATCATGCGAAAGAAGGTGAGGCGGTCGCACGTCGTCAGCGCGTCGGCATAGGCGAAGTCGAATTCGAACTGGCCGCAGGCGTCCTCGTGGTCGAAGGAATAGAGGTCCCATCCGAGCCGGTCGATCACGCTCGCCATCTTGTCGAGCCAGCCGAAGTTGCTCATGAAGCCGCGCAGGTCGTAGCAGGGCTTGACGAGCTTGTCGGCCGGATCGGGCGTCGCAAGCGAGCCGTCGGCCATCTGCCGCAGCAGGAAGATCTCGCATTCGATGCCGAGGTCGAAGCCGAAGCCGAGCTTTTCGGCCTCCGCGATCTGGCGCTTCAGCGCGACGCGCGTCGACAGCGGATAGGGTTCGCCGTGAAACGCGAGATCGGCCGGGGCCCAGGCGAGCTTCGGCTCCCACGGCAGCTGGATCACGCGATCGAGGTCCGGCACCGAGGCGAACTCGTCGTCGTTGGGCAGCTGGCCGAGCCCGTCGAGCGCGTAGCCGGTGTAGAGCTCGGAGCCCCCCGCCATATGCGCGAGATGGTCGAGCGGCACGACCTTGCCCTTTTGCGCGCCGTGAATGTCGACATAGGCGCCCATGACGTAGCGGACGCCGTTCGCGCGCAGCTCCTCGCGCAGGGCGTCGATCTCCGATGCTTTCGGCATCATGTTCATGCTGGCAACCTCGCGTGTACGCATTCGTCGTAAGCGTGCGGGAGCGGCGGCGTCTCGACGATGCCGCGCCGCACGAGCGCCGTCAGGTCCTCGACCATCCAGCCGTAGAGCTCCTCGCCCGCCGCGGTCGTCGCCGCGGACGGTTTGCCGGTGACGCCGTTCGTGCTGGTACGATTGACGGGGTGCGCGAAGACGCACTCGCCCGTGCGATCCGGATCGTCCGCGGCGGCGAGCTTGTCGCGACGCACCAGCGCGGGCGCGATCGCCATCATCAGCGCGGTCTCCGCCTCGTTGGCGTGCCAGTCGCCGGCGTCGGCGAAATGCGCCTGCCGGACGCGCGCGCTCATCGTCGCCGTGTCG
This sequence comes from uncultured Nakamurella sp., assembly GCA_964658465.1. GTDB lineage: Bacteria > Pseudomonadota > Alphaproteobacteria > Rhizobiales > Beijerinckiaceae > RH-AL1. The sequence goes on along the minus strand of CAZZZM010000101.1, from coordinate 4,709 downwards.
ATCGCCGCGATCATCAGGTCGTCGTGCGCGGCGCGGAGCAGCTCGAGCGCGCAGCGCAGCGGCGCCGCGTTGGTTACATGCGCGTTGACGACAAAGAGGCGGCGCACGCCGGAATGGTACGCCCAGGTGCCGATCTGGGTGACGAGCTGGGTCATGAGCAGCGGATCGAGCGCGATCGTGCCGGGCCAGCGCCGCGAATGGCCGAGCGAGCAGCCGTAGGGCAGGGTGGGCAGCACCGGCACGCCGGTCTCGCGCGACACGTCGGCGCACAAACGATCGGCGAGCACGAAATCCATGCCGCAGCCGAGATGCGGTCCGTGCTGCTCTGTCGCGCCGACCGGCAGGATCGCGGCGGCCCCGACGCATGCGAGATCTTCGGGCAGCTCGTCCCAGGTCCGCGCGGCCCAGGCCACGGCTGCATCGGCAGGACGGGTCATTCGACCTCGTCCCCGACGTTGGTCAGCCGCGCCACGAGGTTGGGCTTTATGTCGTCGCCGGTGTCGACGTCCTCGGCCGGGGGATGGATCAGCGCGTCGAGCCGCGCGCGCGTCGCCTGGAACTCGGGGCCCAGCATCTGTGCGGCGCTGCGCGGGCGCGGCACCGGCACCTCGATCAGCTCGGCGACGCGGCCGGGGTTGGCGTCGAGCACGAGGATACGGTCGGCGAGGAGCACCGCCTCGTCGAGATCGTGCGTGATGAAGACGATGGTGATGTCGATCTTGCGCCAGATCTCGAGCAGGTAGGCCTGCATCCGCGCGCGCGATTGCGCATCGAGCGCCGAGAACGGCTCGTCCATCAAGAGGATGCGCGGCCGCACGGCCAGCGCGCGGGCGATCGCCACGCGCTGCTTCATGCCGCCGGAGAGCTGATGCGGATAGGCGTCGGCGAATTTTTCCAGCCCGATGATGCCAAGCCATTCGCGCGCCTCGACCTCCGCCGAGGCCCGGCTGTCGCCGCGCTCGCGCAGGCCGAACATCACGTTCCTGAGCACGGTCAGCCAGGGGAACAAGGTGTAGCCCTGGAACACCATGCCGAGATCCGGGCAGGGGCCTTTCACCGGCACGCCGTCCACGAGCACGGCGCCCGACGAGGCGTCTTCGAGCCCGGCGAGGATGCGCACGAACGTCGACTTGCCGCAGCCGGACGGCCCGACGACGCACAGGAACTCGCGGCGGTGCGTCACCACCTCGATGTCGCGCAGAGCTTCCGTCGTGCCGCCGTTGGGCAGCGCGAACACCTTGCCGAGGTGCTCGACGCGCATCGCCACCTCGCGCGCCTTCAGGCGATCGAAGCGCGCCCGCACCTCCGGCGCCTGGTCGAGATACGGCAGATCGCGCGACAGGCTGGAGGTCATGCATCCTCCTTCGACCAGGGGAACAGCCGCCGGCCGAGCAGCGCCAGCGCGATGTCGGTGGCGATGCCGACGAAACCGATCACCAGGATGCCGGCGTAGACATTGTCGAAATGCTGGTAGCGCGCCTGCTGCGTGATGAAGAACGTGATGCCGGACGACGTGCCGATCAGCTCGGCGACGATGAGATAGGTCCAGGCCCAGCCGAGCAGGATGCGCTGGTCGCGGTAGATCTGCGGCAGCACGGCCGGGACGATGACGCGGCGGATGAGCCGCAGGTTGCGCGCCCCGAGGGTAAGCGCGGCTTCGATCAGCAGACCGTCGGCGCGCTTCACGGTGTTGGCGATGACCAGCACCTGCTGAAAGAAGGTGCCGATGACGATGATCGCGATCTTCGGCCCGTCGTAGATGCCGAGGATCGCCACCATCAGCGCGCCGAAGGCCGGCGCCGGCATGTAGCGCACGAATTCGATGAACGGCTCGAACAGCCGCGCGATCGTCGGCGAGGCGCCGCACAGGATGCCGAGCGGGACGCCGAGCAGCGACGAGATCACGAAGCCCCAGAAGATGACCTGGATCGAGTGCCATAGGCTCGACGGCATCCGGATCGCCTCGCCCTCGGTCGGCGGATGGACGAGGCCGTTCCACAGCGCCAGCGCCACCTCGTGCGGCGCCGGCAGGTAGACGGGGTTGGCCGGCGTGCCGCGCGGCGGCGCCGTGCCGGCCTGCTTGGCGTTGGCGACCTCGGTGTTGAAGGTGGCGCGATCGAGCCGCATGCCCTTGTCGAGGTAGTCGACGGCCCCGGGGTCGGAGATCGCGACGAGCGGATGCCAGAGGAACGGCACGTAGGAGAACGCCGCCCACACGAGCAGCGGCAGCAGGAACGACGCGACGGCGAGCACCAGCCGGCGACGACGGCCGAGCGGCTTGGGCGCGCCGATCCACGTGCGCCCCCGCGCGGGCGGAGCCGCCGACGAGGCCGTCGGCACGGCGAGCGCGGGCTCGCCGATCCCTTCCGCTATGGTCCCGCTCTCCGCCATGTCGCTACTTGGCGAGCGCGTCGGTGATGGCCGGGTTGATGTAGCTCTTCACGTCCTGCGGATCCTTGTAGACCTTGAACTTGACGTTGAAGGCATCGGCGTTGCGGCTCGAGCCATAGAGCGAGCCGAACCCCGGCTTGTCGACGTAGACCTTCTTCGCCTCGGCCAGCGTCAGGAGCTTCGTGCCCTTCAGGAATCGGCCGTAGGCTTCTGGCGTGACGCCGGTCCGCGCGGCCATGATCTTCAGCGCGTCGGGCTGCGTCTTCGGATCGTCGATATAAGCGACGACCTTGTCCCAGACGCCGACGAGCTTCGTCCACGCCTCCTTGTTGGCGGCGTAGCTTTCGGGCTTCACCGTGATGACATCGTAGATCAATCCCGGCTGCTGCGCCGACGTGTAGAGCGGGTGGGCGCCCGGATCGCCCTTCATCGCCTCGCCGGCGACCGGCTGCCAGGCGCCGATCGCGGCGACCGAGCCGGACGACAGGACCTGCGGCGTCTCGTTGGTCTTGGCGTTGACGAGCGTGACGTCGCTTTCCGGGATGTGCATCTTGGCGAGGCCGTTCTCGAGCAGCAGATGCTCCACCAACCCGACCTCGATGCCGACCTTCTGGCCCTTGAGATCGGCGAGGCTCTTGGTGCCGGGCTTGCCGACGATGATGTCGTTGCCGTTCGAATAATCGGTGAGCATGATCATGACGCTCTTCGCGCCATTGCCGCCCATCACGAGGGCATCGCCGTTGGTCACCATGTCGGCGTCGAGCTTGCCGGCCGAGAACGCGTCCATCGACGCGGAATAGTCGAACCACTCGAACTTGGCGTCGACGCCGGCGTCCTTGATCCAGCCCTTGTCGATGGCCACCTGCCACGCCACCCAGCCCGGCCAGTCGCTGTAGCCGATATGCAGGGTAGCGGCGCTTGCGGATGCAGTGGGCGCGGCGGCGAGCGCCGCCAGCCCGAACAGGACGGCATGTGAAGTGCGGCGCGCGGTCCGCTTCAGAGAAATGGGCATCGTGACACCTCCACCAAACGGTATTACGATTTTCACATATCGTAATACGTCCATCGAAAGCGTTACAATTCCCATGCCAAAGACCAGGAAGGGCGATCCGTCGGCCGAGCCGCGCCAGCGCGGCGTGCGGGGGCGCCCGCTGGTGGCCCGCACCAGCCTCTCGCTGTCAGAGGACCTTCTCGGCGAGCTCGATGCGATGGTCGAAGGCCGGGGCTTCGCCAGCCGCTCGCAGGCGGTGTCGACGGTCCTGCATCGTTCGCTGGTGGCCTACAGGCACGACGTTGGAGACCGCGTGATGGTCGGCACCATCACGCTGTTTTACGACAACAAAGTTGCCGGCCTGCGCGAGCGGCTCGCCGACCTGCAGCAGGACAATATCGCCGAGGTGATCTCCTCGCTGCACGTGCATCTCGCCGACAACCAGACCCTCGAGGTGATCCTCGTCCAGGGGCCAGCACAGAAGCTTCAGCGCTTCGCCGACGACGTCATCACGCGGAAAGGCGTCATCTCCGGCCACCTCGAGCTTGCGGCTGCTCTGATCCCGCAGGTGCATCCCTACCGGTGACGACGACTGGTCCATGCCCGCGCGCTGGAGTACGAAGGTGTCGTGTCGCTGCAGGTCGGCTCGATCTCCCGGTCGCGCGACGGCGCCGACGATCGGGTGAAGACGTCAATCCGCACTTCCAGCAACAGGCATGACCATGGATCACGACGCGCCGACCATCAACGAGAGCTTCACCCGGCTTTGGAAGGCCCTGAACCTCGATGAGGCCCGACACGCCGCGTCAGGCGCCGCCGCGGGTGGCGATGATCGCGACGTGCAGGATACATTCATAGCAGCGCTGGCCGCCTCCGCACGGCAGGAGATCGTCGCGCCGGTGCTTGCCATGATGGCATCGGCTGCCGAGAAATTGGCCAACACGGCCGAGAGCCGGTGACGCTACAGCCTGCATCTTGGTCCAGCACTAGCCTGCGTAGTGCATTCTGCCCGTGCTCGGTCCCACTCGCGATCCTCGATCGCTTGTGGCTGGAGCAGGATGTGAAATGTTCGGCTCACCCGTTGCGAGCCGGATGCGCATGCGACCAGAAGCGAGTGAGCTGCTGCGACGTCTGAGGCTGCTCCTCGGATCGTCCAAGACGCGCAAGCTGCCGGCGATCAGAAAGCGCGCCGGAGAGGTCGAAGTGAAAGCCTCGATACCGGCCAGACCGACGTCCCACCGAATATCCGATAGGTAACGTTCGCTATTCATCTGATGTCTTGCGCTCGGCGAGTGAGACATCACTACGACTATAAGATACTTGCTTG
>CAZZZM010000100.1:3658-9800 GCA_964658465.1 uncultured Nakamurella sp. | reverse complement strand
CGGGCATCGCGCTCCCACCTGATATCGCATGATCCCGTTTTCCGTCCTCGACCTCTCCCCCGTCCTCGAAGGCGAGACGCCGCGCGAGGCGCTGCAGCACAGCGTCGCGCTGGCCCGTCACGTCGAGGCGCTCGGCTACCACCGCTACTGGCTCGCCGAGCATCACAACTTGTCGGGCATCGCCTCGGCGGCGACCGCCGTGGTCATCGGCCATGTCGCCGGCGCCACCTCGACGATCCGCGTGGGGTCGGGCGGCATCATGCTGCCGAACCATCCGCCGATGGTGATCGCCGAGCAATTCGGCACGTTGGAGGCACTCTATCCCGACCGCATCGATCTCGGGCTTGGCCGCGCGCCCGGCGGCGACGGCATGGTGCTGCGCGCGCTGCGCCGCCGGCCGGAGGACGCCGATCGCTTTCCGCGCGACGTGCAGGAGCTGCAGTTCTTCCTCGATCCGCCGCAGGAGGGCCAGCGCATCCAGGCCATCCCCGGCGCCGGCTCGCGGGTGCCGCTGTACCTGCTGGGATCGTCGACCTTTTCGGCCGAGCTTGCCGCGGCGCTCGGACTGCCGTTCGCCTTCGCGGCGCATTTCGCGCCGGACGCGCTCGGCGATGCGCTGCACCTCTACCGCAGCAACTTCAAGCCTTCGGCAACGCATGCGAAGCCCTATGCGATGGTCGGCGTCGGGATCGTCGCCGCGGAGACGGATGCCGAGGCGCGGCGGCTGTTCACCTCGACGCAGCAGGCCTTCATCGCGCTGCGGCGCGGCACGCCCGGCAAGCTGAAGCCGCCGGTCGACGACCTGGAGGCGATCGGCGCCCCTCGCGAGCGCGTCGGCGTCGACCACGCGCTGCGCTATGCCATCGTCGGTGGACCGGACCGTGTCCGCCTGGGCATCGAGACGCTGCTCGAGCAGACGCAGGCCGACGAGTTGATCGTCACGGCGCAGATCTACGATCAGGCGGCGCGCTTCCGGTCGTACGACATCGTGGCCGAGGTCCGTACCGCGATCGGCACCAATCGCCGCGCTGCCTGACCGATCCGCATGACCTCGAACAAAAAAGGGGAGACTGCATGTGCAGTCTCCCCTTTTCGCAGTTGACGGACGGCTACGCTGCCATTGGCCCGTGGCGCCTCAGACCCTTCACGTCGTAGCGGTCGAGCATCATCACCTTGTCCCACACCTTGACGAAGTCCCTGACGAAGCGCGCGTGGCCGTCGCTGCCGGCGTAGGCATCCGCGATCGAGCGGAGCTGCGCGTTGGACCCGAAGACGAGGTCGTTGCGCGTCGCCGTGAACTTGGTCTGGCCGGTGGCGCGATCGTTGAGGACGAAGCTCTTGCCCTGGGCGTCGACCTTCTCCCAGACCAGGTCGGTGTCGAGCAGGTTGACGAAGAAGTCGTTCGTCAGCACACCGACCTTGTCGGTGAACACGCCGTCTTTCGAACCGTCGTAATTGAGGTTGAGCGCGCGCGCCCCGCCGGTGAGCACCGCCCATTCCGGCGCCGTCAGCGTCATCAGGTTGGCGCGATCGAGGAACATCTCCTCCGGCGAGACGCCCTGGGCAACGAGCGCGAAATCGTCGGAGACGTAGTTGCGGAAGCCGTCGACCAGCGGCTTCAGCCACTCGAACATCTCGATGTCGGTCAGCTCCTGCGTGGTGTCGACGCGGCCGGGCGTGAACGGCACGGCGATCTCGACCCCGGCATCGCGCGCGGCCTTCTCGACCGCAACGCAGCCGCCGAGCACGATCGTATCAGCCAGCGAGATTTTCTTGTCTCCGGCGCCGGCGTTGAAGTCGCCCATCACCTTGCGCAGAGCTTCGACGACCGGCGCGGCCCGCTGATTGACCTCCCAATCCTTCTGAGGGCTGAGCGCGAGACGGCCGCCGTTGGCGCCGCCACGCTTGTCGCTGTCGCGATAGGGCGCCGCGGCCGAGAAGGCCGCAAAGGCGAGATCCGACACCGAGATGCCGGTGGCCGCGATCGCTCCCTTCAGGGTGGCGATCTCGGCGTCGCCGACGAGCGCGTAGTCGCGATCGGGCAGCGGGTCCTGCCACAGCAGGCCGTCCTCGATCGTCGCCTCCGGGCCGAGGTAGCGGAACTTCGGACCCATGTCGCGGTGGGTCAGCTTGTACCACGCCTTGGAGAACGCCTGCGTGAAGGCGTCGAAGTCGCCGAGGAACTTCTCGCAGACCTTGCGGTACTCGGGATCGACCTTCAGCGCGATGTCTGAGGTCATCATCATCAGATTGTGCATCTGGCCCTGGACGTGGGCGTCCGGCGTCTTCGGCGCGTCCTTGTCCTTCGGCGTCCACTGCAGCGCGCCGGCCGGGCTCTTCGTCTGCTCCCAATCGAACTTGAACAGGTTCTCGAGGTAGGAATTGTCCCACTTCGTCGGGTCGGGCGTCCACGATCCCTCGATGCCGTTGGTCATCGTGTCCTTGCCGTTGCCCGCACCCTTCGGGTTGTGCCAGCCCAGCCCCATCGCCTCCATCGGCGCCATCTCGGGCGGCGGTCCGATCTCGTCCGGCTTGACCATGCCGTGGCTCTTGCCGAACGCGTGGCCGCCGGCGATCAGCGCCACGGTCTCCTCGTCGTTCATCGCCATGCGGGTGAAGGTCGTGCGGATGTCGCGCGCCGATCCCATCGGGTCGCCGTTGGCGTTGGGCCCTTCGGGATTGACGTAGATCAGCGCCTGATGCGAGGCGGCGAGGGGGTTTTCCAGATCGTAGTCGGCGTCGCCGTTCTCGCCGCGCCAGCGCTTGTCGCGCTCGACCATGTCGTCGAACTTCGAGACCTTGGTCATGTCCTTGACCTCGGGACCCCAATAGGTCGCGTTGTCGGCCTCCCAGGCATCGAGCCGGCCGCCGGCGAAGCCGTAGGTCGGCAGGCCCATGATCTCGAGCGCGCAATTGCCGGTCAGCACCATCAGGTCGGCCCACGACAGGGCATTGCCGTACTTGTGCTTGATCGGCTGCAGCAGCCGGCGCGACTTGTCGGTGTTGCCGTTGTCCCACCAGGACGAGATCGGCGCGAAACGCTGCATGCCGGTCCCGGCGCCGCCGCGGCCGTCGGCGATGCGGTACGTGCCGGCCGAGTGCCAGGCCATGCGGATCATCTGCGGCCCGTAATTGCCGTAGTCCGACGGCCACCACGGCACCGAGGTGGTCAGGAACTGCTTGATGTCGGTCTTCAGGGCCTCGAGATCGATCTTGTTGAACTCGGCGGCATAATCGAAGTCGGGGCCGAGGGGATCGGCCGCCAGCCCGTTCTGATGCAGCAGCTCGACGCGCAGGCGGTGCGGATACCAGGTCTCGAGGCTGGGCGTCGAGCCGAACGCGCCGCCGATCCGATCGCCGCCGAATGGGCACTTGCCCTCCATCTCGTAGGATTCGGTGTTGGTCTTGTCGACGGTCATCTCGTTCATCAGATGAAGCTCCTGAAGGATCGCGAAAGTCGCGGGCCCACGACATCGCAGCCGTGGCAGCCCTTGAAATGTGGCGCTCCGCGCCGAGTGCCAGCCCGGCGCGGCATCATGGTCCGATTTTACAAGCATGCCGGGTACGCGGCACGACGCCGACAGCCAAGCCGAGATGTCGGCGCTTGGGTTGCACACGTCGCCCGGACGCGAAAACGGCGGCCGGGAGGCCGCCGTTTCGAAGATGCAATTGCTAGGTTGTTACTCGATCACCTCTACGACGCGGCGCGTCCGCGGCTCGACGATGACCGGGCGGTGGTTGATCACGACGTAGCGGTAGCCCGGCCGCACATGGAAGCGCTCCGGCACTTCCTGATAGGTGTACTCCTCGGGCAGGATCACGCCGGCCCGCACCGGCTGGGCATAGTCGTAATTGCGGACATGCTCCTCCTCGACGTAGCTGCGGAAGCGCGGACGATCGTCGACGCCGAGGATGCCGCCGACCGTGCCGACGGCGGCGCCGACCGCGCCGCCCACAACGCCGCCGACGGGACCGGCCGCGCGATCACCGGCGCGCACGCCGTCCTCGGCGCCGCGCACGGTCCCCTGGGCGTTGGCGGCAAGCGGCGCCAGAGAAGCTGCGGTGACGGCGATGAAGAGCGCCGTCGAAATCTTGCTGGGCATGTTAGTCTCCCGTTCGTGTTGAGGCCCAGCGAACGGCTCCGGTCCCAGCCCGTTCCCGGCGCGATGGTCGTACGACCCCCGCCCGGCCGCAGCCCTAGACAGGCACGCGGATCGTCGCCCGCAGGCCGCCAAGCGCGCTCTCGCCTAACGAGATGTCGCCGCCGTGCGAGCGGGCGATGCCGCGGGCGATCGACAGGCCGAGGCCGGTGCCTCCCTCGTCCTGGTTGCGCGCCTGGTCGAGCCGCACGAATGGGCGGAAGACGTCGGTGCGGTTCTCGGCCGGGATGCCCGGCCCGTCGTCGTCGACGTGGATCGTCAGGAAGCGGCCGTCGTTGACGCCCTCGACGATCACCGCCTCGCCGTAGCGCATCGCGTTGCCGACGAGGTTGCCGACGCAGCGCCGAAACGCATCAGGCCGGACGCGCACGATCGGATCGCCCTGCCAGGACGCGCGCACGTTGCCGCCCTCGCGCTCGGCATCGGCGCGCGTGTCGTCGATGAACTCGCGCATATCCACAGCCACGGCGGGCTCCGAGGCATCGCCGCGCGCGAAGGCGAGATAGCCCTCGAGCATACGCTGCATTTCCTCGACGTCCTTCTTCATGTCCTCGGAATCCTCGCTGTTGCCCATCAGGGCGAGCGAGAGCTTGAAGCGGGTGATCACGGTGCGCAGGTCGTGGCTGACGCCGTTGAGCATGGCCGTGCGCTGCTCGATCGCGCGCTCGATGCGCCGCTTCATCGCGATGAAGGCGTAGCCGGCCTGGCGGACCTCGCGGGCGCCGCGCGGGCGGAAGTCGATCTCGCGGCCTTTGCCGAAGGCTTCGGCCGCCCGCGACAGGCGCAGGATCGGCCGGATCTGCGTGCGCAGGAAGGCGATGGCGACGACGATGAGCACGAAGGACGTGCCGACCATCCAGAGGATGAAGATGTAGGAGTTCGAGGCGTAGGCGGCGCTCCGATAGGCGACCGCGCGCAGAATCGCGTTGGGGAGCTGGATGCGGATCTCGATCAGGCTCGAGCGGCCGACCGTATCGAGCCAGAACGGCAGGCCGATCTGCTTCCTGATCTCGTTGCCGAGCGCATCGTCGACGATCGAGAAGAACGGCTTCGGCAGCGCCGGCGGCAACGGCCCCTTGGGTAGGAACTCGATGTCGATCTTCATTTTCTCTGAGGCGATCCGCGTCAGCGCGGTGGCGTCGGGATCCTGGGGGTAGGATTCGTAGATCGCGATGATCGCCGAGAGGTCCTGCGTCAGCACGGTCGACAGCCGGTTGGTCACCAGCGCCCAGTGCCGCTCCAGGAAGATGAAGGTGAGCACGCTCTGCAGGATCACCATCGGCAGGATGACGATGAGGATCGAGCGCGCGTAGAGGCCGTTCGGCAGCAGCGCCGCGATGCGCCGGCCGGTCCCGCGCCACGCGACGCGCGGCACGCCACGCCAGAAGGGCAGGGTGACGAGGCTCATGGACGTACCTCGGCGGGGCGAAACGCGGTCTTTGTAAGGCGCAGCCCCTGTCGATATGCCGCCTGAAGGCGAAAAGGTCGACATGTTTCGACGGCGTCTCGTCGGTCGCGACGTGTCCTGACCGGCCGGCTTGCCGCGCGCCCGCCTTTTTGCCATGCCACCGCCCAGCCATGCAGGGAGGGCGCGAGCGGCGAGCTTTGGACGATAACAGGATCAACGTCGCCATCTGCCTCGACGCGCGCATGCTGGATGCGGCGATCGTGCTCGCCGCCTCGATCAAGGCGCACGCGCGCGAAGCGCGCCCCGTCCGCCTCTATGCGCTGACCGATTTCACCTCGCCCGACCTCGTTGAGGTCGCGGCGGCCATGAACGACGCGACGTTCGAGCTGGTCCCGCTGCCGTGCACCAACGTGCACGGGCACTTCCCCGTCCGCGACCACATCACGGCCGGCACCTATCTGCGCTTCCTGCTGCCGGAGCTGCTGTCCGACGTCGACAGGATCATCTATCTCGACGTCGACATCATCGTGCACCGCGACCTCGCGGCGCTCTTCGACACGCCGCTCGAAGGCCA
>CAZZZM010000100.1:0-3558 GCA_964658465.1 uncultured Nakamurella sp. | reverse complement strand
GTGTGGCGGCGCGACCCCTGGGTGATCCATTACGCCGGCGCCAACAAGCCGTGGGCGCCGGGTGATGCGCGCACGCCGCGCGACGCCATCTGGTGGCACTACGCGGGCCTGTCGCCGATGCGCGAGCGGATCCTGGCGACCTATGCCGCCAAGGAGACGGCGCAGCAGCGCCGCCGCAGCAAGGTGCCGGCGTCGCTCCGCAGCGCCAGCGCGACATGAGCGCGTCCCCCAAGCTTGCGACCCGCTATTTCGGCGTCCCGGTCGCGCCGCTGGCGCTCGGCCTTGCCGGCCTCGTGCCGTTCTGGGGTCTGGCGCTGGCGCTGCTCGTCCGCTCGGCACTCGGGCTCGAGACGGCTCGCTTCGACCTCGCGCTGGCGAGCTATGCGGCGATCATCATCTCGTTCCTCGGCGGCATCCGCTGGGGCTTCGCCGTCCGCGACACCGAAGGATTCGCGCCTTACGCGGTCTCCGTCGTGCCCTCGCTGGTCGCCTGGGCGGCGCTGGCGGCGCCGGAACCGTGGCGGCTGATGATCCTCGGCGTCGTTGCCCTGGCGCTCGGGCCGATCGATCTCGAGCTCGTCCGCTCCGGTCGCGCCCCCGCCTGGTTCGGCCGGCTGCGGCTGATCCTGTCGACGGGCGCCGGTGTCGCCCTGCTCCTGGCGGCGTTCGGCTAGCAAGAGAGTCGCTCGTCGGCTTGCGACCCCGCGCGTCATCGCGCAAGGTCGCGACCGCAGTCCCACCGTCCGCGAGCCGCGATGCCCGTCGCCTTCCCGTTTTCCGCGATCACCGGCCAGGCCGAGATGAAGCTCGGCATCCTCATCGCGGCCGTCGATCCGGCGATCGGCGGCGTGCTCATCCTCGGCGACCGCGGCGCCGGCAAGTCGACGGCGATCCGCGCCCTCGCGTCGCTGCTGCCACCGATGCGGGCGGTGGTCGACTGCCGCTACGGCTGCGACCCCGCCAACGCCGCGGCCCTCTGCGAGGACTGCCGCGCCCGCAAGGCGGCGGGCCCGCTCAAGGCGCATCAGGTGCCGGTCCCCGTCGTCGATCTGCCGCTCGGCGCGACGGAGGACCGCGTGGTCGGCGCGCTCGACCTCGAGAAGGCTCTGACGCAGGGCATCAAGGCGTTCGAGACCGGCCTGCTGGCGCGCGCCAACCGCGGCTTCCTCTACATCGACGAGGTCAACCTGCTGGAGGACCATCTCGTCGACCTTCTGCTCGACGTCGCGCAGTCCGGCGAGAACGTCGTCGAGCGCGAGGGCCTGTCTATCCGCCATCCCGCGCGCTTCGTGCTCGTCGGCACCGGCAACCCGGAGGAGGGCGAGCTGCGGCCGCAATTGCTCGACCGCTTCGGCCTCGCCGTCGAGGTGCGCACGCCGCAAGTGCTGGCCGAGCGCATCGAGGTCATCCGCCGCCGCGACGCCTTCGATCGCGATCCCGCCGCCTTCGTCGCCGGTTTCGCCAAGGAGGAGGCGCGGATCCGCCGACAGATCCTCGCCGCGCGCAAGGAGTTTGCCGGCATCGCCGTGCCCGACGCGGTGCTGGAGCAGGCGACGAAGCTCTGTCTGGCGCTCGGTACGGACGGGCTGCGCGGCGAACTAACCTTGATGCGCGCGGCGCGCGCCACCGCCGCGCTCGCCGGCAAGGATCGCGCGGGGCTCGACGACCTGCGCCAGGTCGCCCCGCTGGCGCTGCGCCACCGCCTGCGCCGCAACCCGCTCGACGACACCGGCTCGACGGCGCGCATCGAGCGCGCGCTCGGCGAGGTGTTCGGGCCGGCGACGGTGGCCGCGTGATGGGCGAGATCTTCGAGACCGCCGCCGTCGCGGCGCCGCATCACGCAGCGGCCGAGACCGGGCGCAACATCCTCGCCGCCGGCGGCACCGCGATCGAGGCGATGATCGGCATGGCGGCGACGATCGCCGTCGTCTACCCGCATATGAACGCGATCGGCGGCGACGGCTTCTGGCTGATCCGCTCGCCCTCCGGCCGCGTGCGCTACATCGAGGCCTGCGGGCCGGCCGGCGCGCGCGCGACGCCGGAGCGCTATCGCAAGCTCGGTTGCGACGCGATCCCGGCGCGCGGCCCGCTCTCCGCCGTCACCATCCCCGGCACGGTCGGCGGCTGGGCGCTGGCGCGCGAGATCGCCCAGGCCGGCGGCGCCAAGCTGCCGCTGCCCGACCTTCTCGCCGACGCGATCCGGCTGGCGCGCGACGGCTCGCCCGTCTCCGCCTCGCAGGCGCGCACCGTGCCGTTCGAGGAGGCCGCGCTGCACGAGGCGCCAGGCTTCGCCGAGGCCTTCCTGGTCGACGGCAAGGTGCCCGCCGCCGGCACGATCCGCCGGTCGGAACGGCTGGCGGCGACGCTGGAGCAGCTGGCGCACGCCGGGCTTGACGACTTCTATCGCGGCGACGTCGCCCGCGAACTGGCCGCCGACATGGACCGCATCGAGGCCGGCGGCACGCGCGCCGACCTCGCGGCCTACCGCGCCGTGCTGCGCGCGCCGCTCTCCCTGCGGCTCCAGGGTCGCACGCACTACAACGCGCCGCCGCCGACGCAGGGGCTGGCGAGTCTGCTCATCCTCGGCATCTTCGACAGGCTCGGCGCGCAGCGGCCCGAAAGCTTCGGACACATCCACGGGCTGATCGAGGCGACGAAGCGCGCGCTGGCGATCCGCGACGCGGTCTGCACCGATCACAATTGGCTGCGCCACGACCCCGACGATTTCCTCACGCCCGGCGCCCTGCAGCGCGAGGCGGAGGCCATCGACATGAAGCGCGCCGCCGCCTGGCCGGTGAAGCCGGCCTCCGGCGACACGATCTGGATGGGCGCGATCGACCGCGACGGCCGCGCGGTCTCCTTCATCCAGTCGATATACTGGGAATACGGCTCGGGCTGCGTTCTGCCGGCGACCGGCGTGCTGCTGCAGAACCGCGGCACCTCGTTCTCGCTCGATCCCGACGCCGTGAACCCGCTGGCGCCGGGGCGGCGGCCGTTCCACACGCTCAATCCCCCGCTCGCCGTCTTCGACGACGGCCGCGTCGCGACCTACGGCGCGATGGGCGGCGACGGGCAGCCGCAGTTCCAGGCGCAGGTTTTCACGCGTTTGCTCGCTGGCGAGAGCGTGGCCTCCGCGCTCGACCGACCGCGCTTCCTCTACGGGCGCAGCTGGGGCGCGGCGAGCACGAGCCTCAAGCTCGAGCCGCGCTTCGACGACGACGTGTTGCGCGACCTGCGCCGCGCCGGACACGAGATCGAGCTGGCGGCCGCGCCTTACCTCGACGGCTTCGGCCACGCCGGGGCACTGATCCGCGCGCCCGGCGGTCGCATCGAAGCCGGCCACGACCCGCGCTCCGACGGTGGCGCGGCGGGGCTCTAGGGCAGCGCGTAGCCGACCGTGCCCTGCGCGGTGAGCTTGCGCTCGTCGTCTTGCCACAGCCGGACGTCGACGAGCGCGAGCCGGCGCCCGAGCTTGAGCAGACGCGCGTCGGCGATCACCGGCGCGAAGCGGCAGCCGCGCAGGAAGTTCATCGTCAGCGTGTTGGTGACCGCCATGGC
>CAZZZM010000099.1:8301-9870 GCA_964658465.1 uncultured Nakamurella sp. | reverse complement strand
GCGGCGAAGGTCATGTCGTCGACGAGGTTGAGGCGCAGCCGCTCGATGCCGGCCCAGGCGATCATCGCGCCGTTGTCGGTGCAGAGCTTCGGCGGCGGGATCACCAGGTTGACGCCGGCCTCGCCGCAATAGCGGGCCATCGCCCGGCGCAGCGCGTCGTTGGCGGCGACGCCGCCGGCGGCGACGATGGCCGAGCAGGGGCCGATCTTCTCGCGGAACAGCCGCGTCGCGACGCGGATGCGGTCGATGATCATGTCGACGACGGCGGCCTGGAACGAGGCGCAGAGATCGTTGACGTCGGTCGCCGTCAGCGGCGCCGCCTTCTCCGCCTCGATGCGCACCGCCGTCTTCAGGCCGGAGAGCGAGAAGTCGGGCTTCGGCCGCCCGGCCATCGGCCGCGGGAAGGCGTAGCGCTCGGGATTGCCCTCCGCCGCGTGCCGTTCGATCAGCGGGCCGCCGGGGTAGGGCAGGCCGACCAGCTTCGCCACCTTGTCGAAGGCCTCGCCGACCGCGTCGTCGACGGTGGCGCCGAGGCGGACGTAGTCGCCGACGCCGCGAACGGCGACGAGCTGGGTGTGGCCGCCCGAGACGAGCAGCAGCAGATAGGGAAAGGCGACGTTGTCGGTGAGGCGCGGCGTCAAAGCGTGCGCCTCGAGATGATTGACGGCCACGAACGGCTTGCGCAGCGCCAGCGCCATCGCCTTGCCGGCGGTGAGCCCGACCAGCACCCCGCCGATGAGGCCCGGTCCGGCGGCGGCGGCGACGGCGTCGATGTCCTTCATCCGCAAGCCCGCCGTCGCCACCGCGCGGGCGATGAGCCGGTCGAGCACCTCGACATGGGCGCGTGCGGCGATCTCCGGCACCACGCCGCCGTAGGCCGCGTGCTGCTTGATCTGGCTCATGATCTCGTTGGAGAGGATCTCGCCCGACCCGTCAGGCTTGCGCTCGACGATCGCCGCCGAGGTCTCGTCGCAGGTCGTCTCAATCCCCAATACGCGCATCGCCGACTCCAAGTGCGGGCCGACCATGGGCGAGACGGGCGGCGGTGCCTAGCGGAATCTGGACGGTGCCGCCTCGGTCCGCGCTGACGCCTGACGCATCCTGACGCGAAAATGCGGCGGCGGACGCTCACGCGTCGGCGAGCGCACCCGGCTTTTCCTCGATCATCCGCACGATGCGGTTCGTCGCATCGAGCACGGCGACGGAGGCCTGGACGGGGTGGCCGGCGAGCTCGAAGCCCATGACGATGATCTGCTCGCCCTCGCCGATGAGGTGGGCCGCCGCGCCGTTCATGCAGATGGCGCGCGAACCGCGCGGGCCGGCGATCGTGTAGGTCTCGAGCCGCGCGCCCGACGTGTTGGAGACGACCAGCACCTTCTCGCCCGGCCACAGGCCGACGGCGTCGAGCAGGTCGGCGTCGATGGTGATCGAGCCGACGTAGGCGAGGTTCGCCTCGGTGACGATCGCATTGTGCAGCTTCGACCGCATGACCCAGCGCATGCATCCGCCCCCAAGACATCTCTTCCGCGCGCCCTATAGCCGGCGCCTCGCGGGGAGGGAAGGTTGCCG
>CAZZZM010000099.1:3771-8201 GCA_964658465.1 uncultured Nakamurella sp. | reverse complement strand
GTCGCCGCCGTCTCGACCGGGAAGCGCGAACTTGAAGCAGACCGTGGTCGCGAGCGCGAAGCAGAACACGACGATGGCTTGCCAGCTCGGCATTCGGGCGTCTGTCTAGTGTCCGGGCCTCTGCCTATAGTGCCCGCGCGGATTTAACGGATCGTCGTCAACATTGGTTACCGGGAGCTGAGTGGATCGACGGCGGGCGGCGGGATTTGCCGGAAGACGGTTCTCTTCGGCCGCGAAAGGCCTTAGAACGAGGTCTGGTCTCCGGCGCGGGCGCGCCATAGCGGGTGCGATGACGAAGTTCGAGGCGCGGCAACAGGGCACGACGACGGTCGACCAGGCGGGTCGCCGCAAGGTCTTCGTCAAGTCCTACGGCTGCCAGATGAACGTCTACGACGCCCAGCGGATGGGCGATCTCCTCGGCGACGGCGGCTATGCCGAGACCGCGCTGGTCGAAGATGCCGATCTCGTCGTGCTCAACACCTGCCACATCCGCGAGCGGGCGACGGAGAAGATCTTCTCAGAGCTCGGCAAGCTGCGGCTGCTCAAGGCCGAGCGCGCCGCGGGCGGCCGCGACACCAAGATCGTCGTCGCCGGCTGCGTCGCCCAGGCGGAGGGCGCCGAGATCCTGCGCCGCGAGCGGGCGGTCGACGTCGTCGTCGGGCCGCAGAGCTACCACCGCCTGCCGGACATGCTCGCGAAGGCGGGGCAGGGCGAGCGCGTCGTCGACACCGAGTTCGAGCTCGAGGACAAGTTTTCCCGCCTGCCGCGCCCGCGCGCGACCGGGCCGGCCGCCTTCCTGACGATCCAGGAGGGCTGCGACAAGTTCTGCACCTTCTGCGTCGTGCCCTACACGCGCGGTCCCGAGCTGTCGCGGCCGGTCGCCGCCATCGTCGCCGAGGCGCGCGCCCTCGCCGCGGCCGGCGTGCGCGAGATCACGCTGCTCGGCCAGAACGTCAACGGCTACCACGGCGCGGACGAGCAGGGGCGCACGGCCGGGCTCGCCGCGCTCTGCCGGCGCCTCGCCGCGATCCCCGGCCTCGACCGGCTGCGCTACACGACGAGCCACCCGAACGATCTCGAGGACGACCTCGTCGCCGCGCACCGCGACCTGCCGCAGCTGATGCCGTTCCTGCATCTGCCGGTGCAGTCGGGCTCGGACCGCATCCTCAAGGCGATGAACCGCCGGCACACGGCCGCCCGCTACCTAGAGCTCGTCGCGCAGCTGCGCGCGGCGCGGCCCGACCTCGCCCTGTCGTCCGACTTCATCGTCGGCTTCCCGGGCGAGACCGACGCCGACTTCGAGGCGACGCTGGATCTCATCCGGCACGTCGGCTTCGCGTCGACGTTCTCGTTCAAGTATTCGCCGCGCCCCGGCACGCCCGGCGCCGACATGGGCGACCAGGTGCCGGACGCCGTGATGCGCGATCGGCTCGCCCGGCTGCAGGCGCTGGTCGAAGCGCAGCGCCAGGCCTTCAACGCGGCCACCGTCGGGCGCACGCTCGACGTGCTGCTCGAGCGTCCCGGCCGCCATCCCGGCCAGCTCACCGGCAAGACGCCCTATCTGCAGCAGGTGCAGGTCGAGGGCGCGCCGCACCTCGTCGGGCGCATCGCGCCGGTGACGATCGACGCGACCGCTCCCAACTCGCTTTTTGGTACCTTGGCCGATCACCCCGCGAGGTCCGTGGCTTGAAAGCACCCAACCGCGCCGTCCCGACGTTGGCGAACGCTGCGCCGACAACCCTTCCAGGCACGCTGCCGGGCGAGCTGACGATCTCGTTCCCGGACAATCGGCTCGCCTCGGCGCTGTTCGGCCAGTACGACCAGAATCTCGCGCGCATCGAGCGCAGCCTCGGCGTCGTCTGCCACGCGCTCGGCAACCAGGCGACGATCAAGGGGCCGCCGGAGGCCTGCGAGCGGGCGCGCCACGTGCTGCAGACGCTCTACGACCGCATCAAGCTCGGCCAGCCGATCACCATGGGCGATATCGACGGCGCCATCCAGGAGGGGCTGCTGCAGGGCGTGCTGTTTCCGGCCGCCGCCGAGGGCGCCGGGCAGAAGGCGCTGTTCGAGCAGATCGCCACGCGCAAGCGCGGCCCCGTGCGGGCCCGCAACGCCGCCCAGAACGTCTACCTGCGCGCGCTGAAGAAGCACGAGCTCGTCTTCGCCGAGGGACCGGCCGGCACCGGCAAGACCTGGCTCGCCGTCGGCTACGCCGTCTCGCTGCTGGAGCAGGGCGTCGTCGAGCGGCTCATCCTGTCGCGACCGGCGGTCGAGGCCGGCGAGCGGCTCGGCTTCCTGCCCGGCGACATGCGCGACAAGGTCGACCCCTACCTGCGGCCGATCTTCGATGCGCTGAACGATTTCATGGACCCGCGCCTCGTCGAGCGCGGCATGCAGACCGGCATGATCGAGGTCGCGCCGCTCGCCTTCATGCGCGGCCGCACCCTGTCGAACGCATGCGTGCTGCTCGACGAAGCGCAGAACGCCGCCTCGATGCAGATGAAGATGTTCCTGACGCGCCTCGGCGAGAACTCGCGGATGATCGTCACCGGCGACCCGACGCAGATCGACCTGCCGCACGGGCAGCGCTCGGGGCTGTCGGAGGCGATCGGCCTCCTGTCGGGGCTCGAGGGCATCGGCCACGTCGTCTTCCAGGAAGGCGACGTGGTGCGCCACGACCTCGTCCGGCGTATCGTCGGCGCCTACGAAGGCGCGACGCGCCGCGCTCGCGAGATCGCCGGCGCCGATTTTTCAGCGGGGGGTGGGAAACCAACCTGACCATGACGCTCGCGATCGACATTGCGGTCGAGCACGAAGACTGGAGCACGCTCGGCGACCTCGATGCGCTCGTCCGCAGCGCCGTCGAGGTGAGCCTCGCCGTCGCCGACGCCGATGTTCCCGACGACGCCGAGCTGTCGCTCGTGCTCTGCGACGACGCCTTCATCCGTGATCTCAACCAGCGCTGGCGCGGCAAGGACAAGGCGACGAACGTGCTCTCCTTCCCGTCCGCCGATCCGGCGATGCTGGGCGACATCATCGTCGCCTACGAGACCTGCGTGCGCGAAGCCGACGACGAGGGGCGCCCGCTCGCCGATCATCTCGTGCACATGATCGTCCACGGCGTCTTCCATCTCGTCGGCTTCGATCACGAGGACGACGACGAGGCCGAGGACATGGAGCGGCTGGAAACGCTGGCGCTGGCGCGGCTCGGCATCGCGTCGCCCTACGTCGTGGAGGCCGCGCCATGAGCGATCCCGCGCTCGCCCGCGTCGAGCCCGACGAGGAGCCGCAGAGTCCGGCCCAGGGCCCCGGCCTCTTCGAGCGCCTGCGCGCCGCCTTCGGCCTCGGCAACGCGTCGATCCGCGACGACATCGAGGACGCGCTCGAGGACACGTCGGCGCAGACCGACTTCTCCCCGCAAGAGCGGCTGATGATGAAGAACGTGCTCGCCCTGCACGAGGTCAGGGTCGAGGACGTGATGGTGCCGCGCGCCGACATCTTCTCCGTCTCGCTGACGATGACGCTGGTCGAGGTGCTCGCCATGTTCCGCACGGCGGGCCATTCGCGGCTGCCGGTCTACGGCGCGACGCTCGACGATCCGCGCGGCATGATCCACGTGCGCGACCTCGTCGACTATATCGCCGCCGCCGAGGAGCCGATGCCGCGCGAGGACATCGCGCCGGTCGCCACCGAGGGGCCGGAGGCGGCGCCGGAGAAGATGGTGCGCTCGCTCGGCGCGCTCGACCTGACGCTGCCGCTCTCGGCGGCGAAGATCCTGCGGCCGGTCCTGTTCGTGCCGCCGTCGATGCCGGGGCTCGACCTGCTCGTGAAGATGCAGGCGACGCGCACGCACATGGCGCTGGTGATCGACGAGTACGGCGGCACGGAAGGTTTGGTGTCGATCGAGGATATCGTCGAGAAGATCGTCGGCGACATCGAGGACGAGCACGACGAGGCCGACGAGCCGACGGTCGTGAAGAGCGACGACGGCTCGTACCTCGTCGATGCCCGCGCGCCGCTCGACGAGCTGTCGGCGACGCTCGAGACCGATCTCGAAGCGATGAGCGACGCCGAAGACGTCGAGACGGCCGGCGGCCTCGTCACGGCGCTCGCCGGCCACGTGCCGGTGCGCGGCGAGATCGTCGTCGAGGGCGGGTTGGAGTTCGAGGTGCTCGACGCCGATCCGCGGCGGGTGAAGCGACTGAAGGTGTATCGCAGCACGGGAGCCGCGCCGGCCAACGCGGACGCGGCGGGCTGACCGGGTCCCCCGCCGCAGAATCTGCTAGGGGCCTTCCCGACTCGCCCGCGCCCTGGAACCCTTCGATGCTCGCTGCCATCGCCGACACGGTCGTCCGCGCGCGCGGCTGGCGGCGGCGGCTGATCGCGTTCGCGGCGGGCGCGGTCGGCGCCCTGGCCCTGGCGCCCGTCTC
>CAZZZM010000099.1:0-3671 GCA_964658465.1 uncultured Nakamurella sp. | reverse complement strand
CTGGCGCTCGGCCTGTCGGCCGCCGAGGCGGCGCGCGGGCACCTCTTCACCGGCTTTCCCTGGAACCCGCTCGGCATGGGGCTCGGCGGCACCCTCGTCACCGCGCAGGTGGCGGCGCTCGTCGGGCTCGACGGGCTCACCCTGCTCACGATCGCGCTCTTCGCCGCGCCGGCGACGCTCGCCGATCGCCGGGACGGCCGACGCGACTGGCGTCCGACGCTGGCGGCTCTCGCCGCGCTGGGCGCGATCCTCGCCTACGGCGGCCTGAGGTTGTCGCAGCCGGTCGCGCCGGCGGGCAAGGCGATCGTGCGGATCGTGCAGCCGGGCCTGCGGCCGGACAGCGAGTTCTCGCCGGAGAACCGCGACCGGATCGTCGACCATTACATCGCGCTGTCGCAGATCAACGACAGCGCCAAGCACATCACGCTCGACGACGTCGCCATGCTGGTCTGGCCGGAATCGGCGTTCCCATTCATCCTGCAGCGCGACCCCTACGAGCTCGCCAAGATCGGCGGCATGCTGCCGACCGGCACGCACCTGGTCACCGGTGCCGCGCGCGAGGTCGACGTGCCGGCCGGCGACGGCCGCCGCGCGCATAGCGACTATTACAACGCGGTCCTCGTCATCGCCCGCGGCGGCGCCATCGTCGACAGCTACGACAAGGTGCACCTCGTCCCCTTCGGCGAGTACCTGCCCTTCGATGCGCTGCTGCGCGCGCTCGGGCTCCGCAACTTCGTCGCCATCCCCGGCGGCTTCGAGTTCGGCGCGACGCGCCACGCGCTGCTGGTGCCGGGCCTGCCGCCGGCCTCGCCGCTCATCTGCTACGAGGCGATCTTCCCCGGCGCCGTCGGGATCGCCGGCAGCCCGCGCCCGGAATACTTTTTGAACATCACGAACGACGGCTGGTTCGGTCGCACGAGCGGGCCCTACCAGCATTTCGCCCAGGCGCGGCTGCGCACCATCGAGGAGGGGCTGCCGATGATCAGGGGCGCGGCGACCGGCATCTCGGCGGTGATCGATCCCTACGGGCGCGTCGTCGCGGCGCTGCCGCTGGGGCCGGAGGGGATCATCGATGCCGCTCTTCCCGCGCCGCTAGCACCAACCCCGTTCGCGCAGTTCAGCTTGTGGTTGTCGGCAGTGGTTTGGGTTTCTACCTTACTGTTTTATAAGCGATTTATATAGTCTATCGCTAGAATTAAATGTTCAGCTGCCATGATTCCGCCGCAAAAAAAGCTGGATTAACGGGTGCTTTCCGCTCGCATTTGCCCGTCGAAGGCATACAGGTTGAAGAGGCGAAAAGACCCTTGGATCAAAGGCTCATAGGCGTGAAAAAGGTTCCCAACCCGATCGACAAGCATGTCGGCAGCCGCGTGCGTATGCGGCGTGTCCTCTTGGGGATGAGCCAGGAAAAACTCGGGGAAGCCCTCAATCTCACCTTTCAGCAGGTCCAGAAGTACGAGAAGGGCACCAACCGGATCGGGGCCAGCCGTCTTCAGCAGATCTCGAAGACCCTGAACGTTCCGCCGGCCTATTTCTTCGACGGCGCGCCGTCCTTCGACGGCAGCGCCGACGGCCTGTCGCATTCCGCCGCCGCCGAGGAGGGCTCGACCTATGTCGTCGACTTCCTGTCGACGACGGAAGGTTTGCACCTGAACAGAGCCTTCGCCCGGATCCAGGACCCGAAGGTCCGCAAGCGCATCGTCGACCTCGTGACGACGCTGGCCGGCGACGACGAGACCCACCCGCCGCAAGGGTAACGTTTCGCCTCGGGCGGAATTGTTCTATCACGGGGCAGAGGCGACGCCGTCGGCGAGAAGACCGGCAAGCCGTTGCCCTGGAGGTGCCTTGCTCGCCGCGGATCGAACCGAACTCGATAGCCTGCTCGTGGCCGTGGCAGAGGCCGACAGGGGCGCGTTCCGGCGCCTCTACGACCTGACCTCTCCGAAACTTTTCGCGACGATTCTCCGTATCGTGAGGGTTAGGTCGTCGGCGGAAGAAGTGTTGCAGGACGTATACTTACGCATCTGGCAGAACGCCGCGAGCTACTCGCCGGACACCGCGCCTGCGCGCGTCTGGATGAACTCGATCGCGCGGAACCGGGCGATCGACGTCGTGCGGCAGAAGACCCCGGCATCGGCCTCCAGCGTCGATGACGGGACGGATTGGTTCGAGCGTATCGCCGAAGACCGGGACAGGGAGGCGGACATGGTCGACGTCGCCTCGCTGCGCCGCTGCCTCGGCACCATCGACGTCCAGGCGCGCGATTGCGTTCTGCTCGCCTATTACGAAGGCTATTCGCGCGAAGAGCTCGCGCAGCGCTACGAGAAGCCCGTCAACACGATCAAGACCTGGCTGCATCGCAGCCTCGCGTCGCTGCGCGCCTGCCTGGACGAGGACGGGCGATGACCGACCCCGCCGGCACGCCCCGCGACGACGACCTGGAGGCGGCGGAATACGTGCTCGGCACGCTCGACGCCGCCGAGCGCAGCCGCTTCGAGCAGCGGATGCACGGCGACGCGGCGGCGCGTCGCGCGATGGACGGCTGGGTCCACCGTCTCTCCGGGCTCGCCGGCCGGCTCGATCCGGTCGCGCCGCCGTCCGTCGTCTGGGAGCGGATCGAGCGCGCGCTCGCGGCCCCCGCAAAAGGTCGCGCGGGCTTCGCCGTCATCGACGGCGGCGCGCCCTCCGTGGACGGCCGGGCGCTCGCCGTCTCGCGCGGCCGCTGGCGCACCGCGGCGATCGCGTTGGGCGCCATCGCCGCCGCGCTCGCCGTCTTCGTCGTCTCGGGTCTGTCGCCGCCGACGTCCGCGCCGGGCGAGCGCTACATCGCGGCGGTCAATCGCGGCGGCGACCAGCCGGCGCTGATCGTCCGCGTCGATCTCGCGACCCGCCGGATCATGGTCATGCCCGTCGCCGCCGAGGCGCCGGCCGGCCGCAGCCTCGAGCTCTGGTACATCGGCGACGACAAGCCGCCGCGCCCGATGGGCGTCGTCGACAAGTCGCCGGCGACGATGCCGATCCCCACCGGCGCGGCCGGGGCCGGCGGCACGTTCGCCATCTCGGTGGAGCCGCCGGGCGGCTCGACGACCGGCGCGCCGACCGGGCCCGTCGTCTATTCCGGGAAGTTGATCAAGGAATAGGTCGGCGATCGCCGGCCGGGGTGGGGTTGCTCCCGTCGCCGCGAGGCTCCAAGCTCGCCCGCACCCCCGACGATTCCCGCGGACCCAGGATTTGACCGCAACAAAAGACCGAGCCGCGCGTCTGGCTCTCGACCTCCCGCCGCCCGACCGGGCGATGGCGCAGGCCCAGGCGCCGCAAACGAACGTGCCCGAGCTCACCGTCGGGGAGCTGTCGGGCGCGCTGAAGCGGACGATCGAGGATCGCTTCGGCTTCGTGCGCGTGCGCGGCGAGATTTCGAACTACCGCGGCCCGCACGCCTCCGGCCACGCCTATTTCTGCCTGAAGGACGATACGGCGCGTATCGATGCGGTCGTGTGGCGGACGGCGTTCCAGCGGCTGAAGGTCAAGCCGCAGGAAGGCCTCGAGGTCGTCGCGACCGGCCGCATCACGACGTTCCCGGGCAAGTCGACCTATCAGATCGTCATCGACGCGATCGAGCCGGCCGGCATCGGCGCGCTGATGGCGCTCGTCGAGGCGCGACGGAAGGCGCT
>CAZZZM010000098.1:7727-9931 GCA_964658465.1 uncultured Nakamurella sp. | reverse complement strand
AGCGCGTCTTCATCTGCGCCGGCGGCAACCCCAGCACCTTCAAGGATCGCCGGGTGTTCGCCTGGCTGCGCCGCCTCGCGCGCCGCGGGGTCGCGCTCGGCGGCATCTCCGGCGGCCCGTTCGTGCTCGCGCGCACGGGCCTGCTCGACGATCGCACCTGCACGCTGCACTGGGAGCATATCCCCGCCTTCCAGGAGACGTTTCCGCGCGCCCGCGTCGAGCGCTCGCTGTTCGAGATCGACGGCGATCGCATCACCTGCTCGGGCGGCATCGCCGCCCTCGACATGTCGCTGCAGCTCGTCTCGGACGACTTCGGCCAGGCCCTGGCCCTCGAAGTCGGCGACTGGTTCCTGCACAACCAGATCCGCGACGGCCACGCGCCGCAGCGGATGCCCTTCGCGCGGCGCTTCGACGTCCGCGACGAGCGCCTCGCCCGCGTTCTCGCGGCCATCGACGATCATCTCGAGGTGCCGCTCGGGCGGGACGAGCTGGCGCGCCTGGCCAACGTGTCGTGCCGTCAGCTCGAGCGGCTGTTCGGCGACGCGCTCGGCGTCACGCTGCACGACTATTACCTGCGGCGGCGGCTCGGCCAGGCGAGCCGCCTGCGCCGGGAGACGACGATGAAGGCGGACGAGATCGCGCTCGCGACAGGCTTCAAGTCGTCGGCGGCGCTGCGGCGCGTCGAGCGCCGGTACGCCGCCGACGAGGCGTGAGCGGGCCTCAGAGGACCTTGGCGCCGGCCGGGATCTCGGCGATCTCGAGATCGTGCTCGATCTGCAGCAGGCTCGCCGGCTTGACGTTGCGCAGCCAGAAGAACCAGAGGGCGCCGACCAGCATGTAGGCGACGAAGATCACCGGCAGCAGGTTCAGCGGATAGGCCGGCAGCGGATAGAGGCTGCCGAGCAGCGACAGCGCCATCAGCACCGCGCCGAGCGCGCCCATGACCACGGTGCC
Organism: uncultured Nakamurella sp.; assembly: GCA_964658465.1. Taxonomy (GTDB): domain Bacteria; phylum Pseudomonadota; class Alphaproteobacteria; order Rhizobiales; family Beijerinckiaceae; genus RH-AL1. The sequence continues at coordinate 8,977 of CAZZZM010000098.1, read as the reverse complement.
GGTGGTCAGCTCGTTGCGCTTCTTCAAGAGCACCGGCGCGGCGACCGAGCACATCAGATAGACGATGATGAAGCCGTACGACGCGAGCGTGCCATACCAGCCGAAGGCGTCGATCTCGGCGCCGTCGCGCATGAAGGCCACGACCAGCACGAAATTGAGCGCGGCGCCGATCGCCAGCGCGACGACGGGCGTCCGATGCTTGGCGTGGACGCGCCCGAAGGACGAATGCAGGAAGTTGTAGCGCCCGAGCGAGTACATCATGCGGCCGAAGGCGTTGAGCGAGGCCAGCGCGCAGGCGAAGCTCGAGACCGCGGCGCCGACGTAGACGAGCGCGATGAGCAGCGAGCTCTGGCCGGCGAGGATGTCGGCGAGCGGGGCGCCGCTGGCGCCGAGCTTCGTCGCGTCGTCGGCGAAGCCCTGCGTGATGACGTAGGTCGTGAAGACGAAGAAGATGCCGGCGAGCAGCGCCGTCCACTGGATGGCGCGCGGGATGACGCGATCCGGGTCGCGCGCTTCCTTGCCGAGCGTCGCCGCGCTCTCGAAGCCGACGTAGGAGAAGATCGCGAAGACGATCGCCTGCGCCGCCTTGCCGTAGTCGATGCCGGCGAGGTTCACCTGCTTGACGTCGACGTGGAAGCCGGTGTGGCCGATCGCGAAGATGCTGACGCCGAGGATGATGACGACCGAGATCGCCTCCAGCGTCAGCCCGATGCGCGACGAGAACCGGATGTCGCGCGCCGCGCACACGAAGGCGAGGATCGAGACGAGGGCATAGAGGACGACGGAATTGGGCACGGCGCTGATTTTTAGGGCAGTGAACAGCGTCTTCACGAAGATGGACGTGGCGACGGTCAGCGCCATCGCCGTGGTGAGATAGGCGGCGAGCATGGCCCAGCCCGACAGCAGGCCCCACGAGGGGCCGAGCGAGCGCGAGACGTAGATGAAGAACGAGCCGGCGCACGGGATGCGCTTGGCGAGCTTGCCGACGTTGAAGCCGACGATCAGCAGGGCGATGGTGGCGGCGACGTAGACCAGCCAGGAGGCGGTGCCCGCCATGCCGCCGACGACCGCGACGGCCAGGGCCGGCGTGAGCGTGGGCGAGACGTTGGCGATCGATTGTCCGATCGTCTCGATGAAGGAGAGACTGTCTTTCCTGAGTTCTGCCACGTGGACCCCCACTCTTCCCGCAGCGCGCCGAGAGCGCTGCTTTCTCGATAGGCAAAAATTTTTGCTCGCAAGAAGAATGCCGG
>CAZZZM010000098.1:0-7627 GCA_964658465.1 uncultured Nakamurella sp. | reverse complement strand
CGGATGAAGCGCGCTTCATGATCTGAACCGATCTTTAGAACGGCGCGCTTGAACGGGACGCCGAACATCGGCTTTTGAGCGCATGGCCGATCATCGATATTTTCCGTCCACCGTCGCCTGCACGGTGATGGTGCTTTCACTTCTCACGGGCGTCGCGGCGGCGCAGATCAAGCCCGCAACGTCGGGCAAGACGTCGTTCTACGAACCGGAGATGCGCGCTCATGGTCCGGGCGAGGTTCGGCCGAACATGCCGGGGAAGCCTGTCGTCGGCCACTCGCGACATCGGCGAGCGAAACGGATGCGATGACGTAAATGAAGGCGCCTTCATTTCGTGAAACGCAATTCATATTGCCGACCGTTTGGACGGCTGCTTAGGAACACTTGACCGGCAGTCGTCGTCAGCGCCGGGCCGATTTCATAGACAGTTTCGCCTCCTTCAGGATCCGCGTGTGCCAAAGATCGTAAAAACGGTTGCGGGCGTGGCTTTGGCACTTGGCGTGGCGGCGGCGGGCTGGACGCTCATCGGGCCGATGGCCCGCAGCATGGAATCGAACCATTCGCCGTCCGACGGCGAGAAGGACGCCGGGCCGCCGCCTCAAGGCGATGGCGACACGGTGAAAGCCGACGCCCATGTGCGTGCGCAACTGAACCTCAAGTACGGCACAGCCAGTATCCGGGAGATCGTCAAATCGATCGCCGTGCCGGGCACGGTCGCCTTCGACGACCGCAAGGTGGCGCATATCAAGCCGCGCACGAAGGGGCGTGTCCTGAGCCTCGCCGTGCAGCCTGGCGACGATGTCGCGGCAGGCGCCGTCCTGGCGACGCTCGACGCCGGCGGCGTGCTCGATGCCTACAACGGGCTCCAGTCGGCCCGCGCAAGCCTGGGCGAGGCCAAGGCGGCGCGTGATGCGGCCGCGATCGCCGTCACGCGGGCGGCGGCGCTGCTCAAGATCGGCGGCGTCGCCAAGGCCGAACTCGAGCGCCGCCAGGTCGAGGCGGCGAAAGCCGAGGCGGCCGTCGAGTCCGCGCAAGCGCAGGTCGATCTTTATTCGGCGCAGTACGACAGGCTGGCGCCGGCGCGCCGCTCGCCCGCCGGGACGAGCGAGATCGTCACGCCGATCAAAGGCGTCGTCGTCAGCGAGGCCATCACGCTGGGCGAGGTGGTCGACACGACGCAAGATGCCTTCACCATCGCCGACCCGTCGAAGATGCTGGTGCTGGCCAGCCTGTTCGGCTTCGACATCGACGGCGTGAGAGCCGGGGACAAGGCGGTGATCAACGCCCCGATCGGCCGCGACGCGCGTTTCGACGCGCGCGTCATTTCGATCAACGCCGCGCTCGATCCGCTCACCAACGCCGTCGCGGCGCGTCTCGAGGTCGCCAACCCGCGCGACGCGCTGAAGGCGAACATGTTCGTGTCGGTCGATATCGAGGCCGACCTCGGCCGCCGGGGCGTCACGATCCCGGCGGCGGCGGTCCAGATCACCGAGCAGGGACCGATCGCCTTCGTGCGGACGTCGGAGGACACGTTCCAGAAACGAGCGCTGACGCTCGGACTGCAGCAGAAGGATTGGGTCGAGGTGAAGCAGGGCGTGGCCGACGGCGAGACCGTCGTCGCCGACGGCAGCTTCGGGCTCAAGGCGATGCTGCTTCGCAGCCTCCTCGGCTCGACGGACTGAGGCGCCCGATGAGAAGCTGGTTCGACCTCCTCGCCCGCCGCCGTTGGCTGATCCTCGCGATCGCGATGATCGCCGCCGCCGCCGGCGTCTACGACCTGACGGGCCTCTCGATCGACGCCGTTCCCGACATTTCGCCCAAGCAGGTGATGATCCTGACGCAATCGCCGGGTCTCGGGCCGCTCGAAGTCGAGCGGCTCGTCAGCTTCCCGGTCGAGAATGCCATGGCCGGCGCGCGGAACCTGAAGGAAGTGCGCTCGACGTCACGCTTCGGCGTGTCGGCGGTGTACGTGACGTTCGATAATTCGATGTCGATCGTCGATGCGCGTGCCGAGGTGTTCCAGCGCCTGGCCGAAGCGAAGACGACGATGCCGTCCGGCGTCGGCGACCCGCGCATGGGGCCGATGGCGACGGGCCTCGGCGAGGTCTACCAGTTCGAGCTGCGCGGGCCGGGCTACTCGCCGATGACGCTGAGGCGCCTGCTGCAATGGACGATCGCGCCGCAGCTCAAGCTGACGCCCGGCGTCGCCGACGTGAACATCTACGGCGGCGAGATGCCGACGTACGAGATCGCCGTCGATGCCGACGCCATGCGTCGCTTCGGCATCTCGCTCAACCAGGTCTACTCGGCGCTCGCGGCGAACAACGCCGCCAAGGGGGGCGCCTACATCGATCACAACGACCAGGAGGAGGTCATCCGCGGCCTCGGCCTCGTCGGCGGCCTCGACGATCTCGCCAACATCGTCGTCACCACGGCGCAGGGCGGCGTTCCCGTCACGATGAAGGACCTCGGCAGGATCGTCGAAGCGCCGAAGGTCCGGCTCGGGGCCGTCACGCACGACGGCAAGGGCGAGACCGTCGTCGGCGTGACCCTGATGCAATACGGCGAGAACGCCGACAGGGTCGTCGCGGCGGCGAAGGCGACCCTCGCCAAGGTCCAGGGCGAGCTGCCGCCCGGCGTGACGATCAAGCCCTATTACGATCGCAGCAAGCTCGTCGGCCGAACGATCCACACCGTCGCCCACAACCTCGTCGAGGGGGCGGCGCTCGTCGTCGTCGTGCTGCTCTTCCTGCTCGGCAACCTGCGGGCCGGCCTGCTCGTCGCCGCGGCGATCCCCCTGTCGATGCTGATGGCGTTTGCGGGCATGCGCGCGATCGGCCTCTCCGGCAACCTGATGAGCCTGGGCGCCATCGATTTCGGCCTCATCGTCGACGGTGCCGTCGTGATGATCGAGAACGTCCTTCGCGCCCGCGCCGCGGACCCGGCGCGGCCGCCGGCGGAGGTCGTCGCCGCGGCGGCCGCCGAGGTCGCGCGGCCGATCGTCTTCGCGATCGCGATCATCGTCATGGTGTACCTGCCGATCCTCGCGCTGAGCGGCGTGGCCGGCAAGATGTTCCGCCCGATGGCGCTGACCGTCATCCTGGCGCTGACGAGCTCGCTCGTCGTGACGATGACCATCATGCCAGCGCTCGCCGCTGCATTCCTGGCCGGCAGACGCGTGTCCGACGGCGAGACGTTCGTCGTCCGCACCCTCCGGCGCGGCTACACGCCCGTCTTGCGCACCGCCTCGCGACATCCCGGCCTGACGGTGCTGGCCGGCGTGGTGCTGTTTGCCGGGAGCTGCGTGCTGGCCTCCCAGCTCGGCGGCGAGTTCCTGCCGCAGCTGGCCGAGGGCTCGATCGTCGTCACGTCGGAGAAGCTGCCGGGCATCGACCTGCAAGCTTCGCTCCGCAAGGTCGGCCAGATCGAGAAGGTGCTGAAGAGCTTCCCGGAGGTGACGCATGTCGTCTCGCTGACCGGGAGCGCCGAGATTCCGACGGACCCCATGGGGGTCGAGTCGACCGACAGCTTCGTTTCGCTGACCGATCCCTCGACGTGGAAGACCGCCGCCACGCAAAACGGCCTGGTGGCCGCCTTCGAGAAGCGGCTCGACGCCGACGTGCCCGGCGTCGCGTTCACCTTCTCCCAGCCGATCCAGATGCGGATGGAGGATCTCCTGCAGGGGACGCGCGGCGACGTCGCGATCAGCCTGTACGGCGACGACCTCAAGGTGCTCGAAAAGAAAGCGCAGGAGATCAGCCGCGTCGTCAGCAGCGTCAAGGGCGCCGCCGACGTCAAGCCCGAGGCGCAGGCCGGCATGCCGGCGATGACGATCAGCATCGATCGCGGCGCCGCCGCCCGCTACGGCGTCAACGCGACCGACGTGCTCGACGTCGTCGAGAGTATCGGCGGCCGGACCTCCGGCGTCGTCTACGGCCACGACAATTCGATCACCGAGATCGTGGTCCGACTGGCGCAGGGGGATCGCACCGACATCGAGCAGGTCCGCAACCTGCCGGTCGGTCGCAGCGGCGGTCGCATGGTGCCGCTGTCGCTCGTCGCGTCGGTCGACGTCGCGTCCGGACCGGCGCAGATCAGCCGCGACCGGCTGCAGCGGCGCATCTCGATCCAGGCCGACGTGCGCGGGCGCGACGCGCAGAGCTTCGTCGAGGAAGCGCAGGCGAAGGTCCGCAGCGAGGTCCAGTTGCCGCCGCGCTACTCGCTGGAGTGGAGCGGCCAGTTCAAGAATTTCGAGGAAGCGACGGCGCGCCTGTCGATCGTCGTGCCGATGGCGCTTGCCGTGATCCTCATCCTGCTTCTGGCGATGTTCGGCGACCTGCGGCTCGCGCTCCTCATCTTCCTCAACGTGCCGATGGCCGCGACGGGCGGCATCGTCGCGCTGACGTTGCGCGGCATGCCGTTCTCGATCTCCGCCGCGATCGGCTTCATCGCGACCTTCGGCATCGCCATCCTCAACGGCGTCGTGCTGATGAGCTACATCGTCGACCTGCGCGCCGAGGGCAAGGACGCGCGCGAGGCGGCGGAAGAAGCCGCCGAGATGCGGCTGCGCCCGGTGCTGACCACCGCCCTCGTCGCGACGCTCGGCTTCCTGCCGATGGCCGTGTCGACGAGCGCCGGCGCCGAGGTGCAGCGGCCCCTCGCCACCGTCGTCATCGGCGGCCTGATGACCGCGACGCTGTTGACGCTCGTCGTGCTGCCCGCCGTCTATCCGACGGTCGCCGACCTCCGGCTGCGCAACCCGCTGCGGCTGCTGCGGGCACGGCGCCGCTACCGCCGCGTCGCGGCGCACGCCGGCGAATTGTCGATGCGGCAGTCGCAATGACCGGACGCGCCGCCCGCCCGAGGACGCGCGCGCGGATGCGCCCGGCTCTCGCTGCCGTCGCCTGCGCGTCCTTGGCCGGCTGCATGGTCGGACCCGACTACGTGCCGCCGCCGGCGCCCGCGGTCACCGGCTACACCGCCGAGCCCCTGCACGACCCGCGTTTCGCTGTCGGGGACGACGTCGGCGGCCGCTGGTGGACGGCGTTCGGCTCGAAGGATCTCGACACGCTCGTCGACGAGGCGCTCGCGCACAACCCCAATCTCGAGGCGGCGCAGGCCAGCCTCGACGCCGCGCGGGAGAACGTCCTGGCGCAGGAGGGGACGCTGTTTCCGAGCGTCACCGCCGACGATGCGACCTCCTACCAGAAGGCGCCGGGCGGCGGCCTGCAGAGCCCGTTGCAGAACCAGCGGCGGTTCACCTACGCGCTATTCACGCCGCGTCTCTCGGTCGCCTATGCGCCCGACGTGTTCGGCGGCGCGCGGCGGCAGATCGAGTCCGTCGCGGCGCGTGCCGAGAACGAGCGCTTCCAGCTCGAGGCCGCCTACCTCACCCTGAGCACCAACGTCGTCAGTGCCGCGATCCAGGAGGCGTCGCTGCGCGAGCAGCTGGCTGCCACGCAGAGGGTGATCCAGGCGCAGGAGAAGGTCAGCGAGCTTCTCAAGAAGGAAGTGGCGCTGGGCCAGGTCGCGGCCGCGGATGTCGTGCAGCAGGAGGCCGCGATCGCCGTCACGCGTCTGACCGTGGTGCCGATCGAGCGGCAGATCGCCGTCCAGCGCAACCTGCTCGCGGCCTTGGCCGGCCGCCTGCCGAGCGAGGCCGTTCGCCAGACCTTCACGCTGGCGTCGCTGCGGCTCCCTCAGCATCTGCCGCTCAGCCTGCCGTCCGAGCTCGTCGAGCAACGCCCGGACGTGAGAGCGGCCGACGCTCTCGTCCACCAGGCCAGCGCCGACGTCGGGGTCGCCGTCGCCAACCGCCTGCCGCAGTTCAAGATCACCGGCGACGTCGGGTCGAGCACGATCTCGCTGACGCGACTGGCGACCTCCTCGGCGAACTTCTACAGCGTCGCCGGCACCGTCTCGCAGCCGCTCTTCGACGCCGGCACGCTCTACCACCGGCAGCGTGCCGCCGAGGACGCGCTGGTCCAGGCAGAGGCCCGGTACAAGGCCGTGGTCATAGCGGCGTTTCAAAACGTCGCGGACGCACTGCGCGCGATCCAGTTCGACGTACGAACCTCGCGGGCGGCGGCGGCCGCGGAGCAGGCGACCGCGAAGAGCTTCGATCTCCTGCAGAAGGAGCGCGTGGCGGGCGCCGCGAACAACCTGCAGGTGCTGTTCTCGCAGCAGACCTACCTGAACGCGCTCGTCGCCGCCGCGCAGACGAAGGCGGCCCAGTACGCCGACATGGCGGCTCTGTTCCAAGCGCTCGGCGGCGGCTGGTGGAACCGGTCCGACGCCAAGCCGCTGCCGCCGAGCGACGATTTCTTCAAGTCGCTTTGAGCGCGATGTCCGCCTATATCGGCTACGGACTTTTCCCTCCCGGCACCGCCTACGGACGCGGCTCCCACTGAAACGCTTGGGTCATGCACATTCATCTCGATGCAGTCGGCGGAATGGCCGGCGACATGTTCGCCGCCGCTATGCTCGACGCCTTCCCGCAGCTTGCGAGCGACACGCTGGCGGCGGTCGGGCGGGTCGCCCCCGTCGGCTGCGAGCTCCTGCCGCACAACGACGGCGTGCTGCGGGGACGCCGGTTCCACGTCACGCGAGAGAAGACTGACGGCCACGGACACGCCCATCGCCACTGGTCGGCGATCCGCTCGCACCTCCTTGCCGCCGATCTCGCGCCGGCCGTGCGCGACCATGCGATCTCGATCTTCACGCATCTGGCGGAGGCGGAGGCCGAGGTGCACGGCATCGCCGTCGCCGACGTCGCCTTCCACGAGGTCGGCGCCTGGGATTCGATCGCCGACATCGTCGCCGCGGCCGCGCTCATCGTCGGGTCTGGCGCGACGAGCTGGCAGGTCGGGGCGCTGCCGCTCGGCTCGGGCCGCGTCCAGACGGCGCACGGCCTGCTGCCCGTCCCGGCGCCGGCGACGGCGATCCTGCTGCGCGGGTTCGAGACGCTCGACGACGGCATTCCCGGAGAGCGGGTGACCCCGACCGGCGCCGCGATCCTGCGCTACTTGCGCGAGCATGCCGGGGGCGCCGCGCCGCGCCGGCGCGTGCTCGGGCGCACCGGCCTCGGCTTCGGCACGCGCAAGCTTCCCGGCCTGTCGAACTGCCTGCGCGTCCTCGTCTTCGACGCGGTCGAGGAGGCCGTCGGCGGCCATCGCGAGCTGGCCGTCATCGAGTTCGAGGTCGACGACCAGTCGCCGGAGGATCTCGCGATGGGGCTCGACCGGCTGCGCGCGCATCAGGACATCTTCGACGTCGTCCAGATGCCGGTCTTCGGCAAGAAGGGACGGATGATGATGCACGTCCGCGCGCTCGCCCGGGTCGATGCGGTCGATGCGGCGATCGCCGCCTGCTTCCGCGAGACCACCACGATCGGGCTGCGGCATCATGTCGTTTTCGGCGCAGCTCTTCAGCGTGACGTGCGCGAGGTCGAGGTCGACGGCACGAAGGTCCGCGTCAAACGGGTCGACCGGCCGGGCGGGCGCACGGCCAAGGCCGAGGCCGACGACGCGATGGCGCACGAGACGCATGCCCGTCGCGCGTCGCTGCGGCGCCGGGCGGAACGTTTGGCGCTCTCGGACGATGCAGCGAAATGAGCGCCGCATTCGATCGT
>CAZZZM010000097.1:0-9947 GCA_964658465.1 uncultured Nakamurella sp. | reverse complement strand
AACTCGTCGAGCTTGCGCCGCTCGGTCTCGGACAGCGGCCGCGCCGGGTCGCGCGACGGACGGCGACGGGCGGCGAAGGCGATCGCGAGGCCGCCGGCGACGATGACGAGCAGCGGCGTGCCCCACAGCAGCAGCGTCTGCGCCTCGAACGGCGGCTTCAGCAGGATGAATTGGCCGTAGCGCCCGACGAGATAGTCGATCACCTGCTTGTTCGTGTCGCCGGCCTCGAGCCGTTGGCGGACGAGGACGCGGATGTCGTGCGCCAGCGGCGCGTGGCTCTCGTCGATCGACTCGTTCTGGCAGACGAGGCAGCGCAGTTCGGTGGATACGGTACGCGCCCGCGCCTCGAGCACCGGGTCCTTCAGCATCTCCTCGGGCTCGACGGCATGGGCGGGACCGGCCAGCGCCAGGGCGAGCCACAGAACGCTCGCCACCACGCGGAGCCAGCGCGGAGCCGCCCTATGGCGAGGGGATTGCGGGCGCAGCATCACTCCGCCGGCACCGCGGCGGTGCGGGGGCGGCGCGAGCGCGCGGCGACGCCGAAGCGCAGCCGGCGGTCGGACAGCGAGAGCGCGCCGCCGAGGCCCATGACCAGCGCGCCGATCCAGATCAGCGTAACGAGCGGCTTCCAGAACAGCTTCATGTCGACGCTGGTGGCGCCCTCCCCCGGATTGCCGATGCTGGCGTAGAACTGGCCGAGGTCGAGCGTGACGATGCCGGCCTCGGAGCGCGGCATGGCTCGCAGCGTGTAGAAGCGCGACGCCGGCTCGACGGTGGCGATGATCCGGCCGTCGCGGCGGATCGTCGTGCGCGCAACGGTCGAGGTGTAGTTCGGTCCGTTCTCGCGCGACACGCTCTCGAGGGTCGCGGTGAAGGGGCCGACGATGGCGGTCTCGCCGGGCTTCATCGACAGGATGTTCTCCTGTCCCCAGCCCGCCGCGGCGAGGCCGAGCAGCGTCAGCCCGAGCCCGGCATGCGCGATCGCCGTGCCGTAGGCGGAGCGCGGCAGGCCGAGCGCGCGCGCCGGCGCCTCGGCGAGGCCGCCGCCGGAGATGCGGCGCGCCAAATCGAGCAGCGAGCCGACGATGACGAAGATCGCGAGGCCGGCCAAGCAATACGACTTCGCCGGCGCGCCCTCGTAGAGCGCGAAGGCGAGCACCGCGGCGAAGCCGGCGAGGATCGCGATCATCATCCGCTGCGCGGCGCCGAGCAGATCGCCGCGCTTCCACGCCAGCGAGGAGCCGATCGGCATGGCCAGGAACACCGGGATCGCCAGCGGGATGAAGGTGGCGTTGAAGAACGGCGCGCCGACCGAGATCTTCTGGCCCGTGGCAGCCTGCAGCGCCAGCGGATAGAGCGTGCCGACGAGCACGGTCGCGCAGCCGGCGGTGATCAGGAGATTGTTGAGCACCAGCGCGCCCTCGCGCGACACCGGCGCGAACAGGCCGCCCTGCCGCAGCGAGCCGGCGCGCCAGGCGAACAGCGCCAGCGAGCCGCCGATGAACACGGTGAGGATCAGCAGGATGAAGACGCCGCGCTTGGGATCGGTCGCGAACGCGTGCACCGACGTCAGGACGCCGGAGCGCACCAGGAAGGTGCCGACGAGGGAGAGCGAAAAGGCGAGGATGGCGAGGAAGATCGTCCAGACCTTCAAGGCCTCGCGCTTCTCCATCACGACGGCGGAATGCAAGAGCGCGGTGCCGGCGAGCCAGGGCATCAGCGAGGCGTTCTCGACCGGATCCCAGAACCAGAAGCCGCCCCAGCCGAGCGTGTAATAGGCCCAGTACGAGCCCATCGCGATGCCGAGCGTGAGGAAGATCCAGGCGATCAGCGTCCACGGCCGCACGAAGCGGGCCCAGGCGGCGTCGACGCGGCCGGCGATCAGCGCGGCGGCGGCGAAGGAGAAGGTCATCGAGAAGCCGACGTAGCCGAGGTAGAGCAACGGCGGATGGATCGCGAGCCCGGGGTCCTGCAGCAGCGGGTTGAGGTCCTGCCCCTGGATCGGCGGCGCGAGCGTCCGCGTGAACGGGTCTGAGGTCAGCAGGATGAAGAGCAGGAAGGCCGCGGCGATCCAGCTCTGCACGCAGAGGACCAGCGCGCGCAGGTCGGCCGGCATGCCGCGCGAGGCGACCGCGACGGCGGCGGCGAAGATCGCGAGGATCATCACCCAGAGCAGCATCGAGCCCTCGTGGTTTCCCCACACGCCGGTGATCTTGTAGATCAGCGGTTTGGTGGAGGACGAATTCTCGATCACGTTGACGACCGAGAAGTCGGAGACGACGTGGGCGTAGACGAGCGCGCCGAAGGCCAGCGCCGTGAAGGCGAAGCCCATCACGGCGACGGGCGGCGCCACCGCGATCAGCCGCCCGTCGCGGCGCACGTGGCCGACCAGCGGGACGAAGGCGTTCACGATGGCGAGGGCCAGCGCGAGAATGAGGGCGAAGTGGCCGGTCTCGACGATCATGGCACATCCCTGAATGCTGGGGTCGTCATTGCGGGTGCAGCGAAGCGTCCCAGGGGCCGCTGCCGCACTTTCCAAAAGATACCGCGCGGCCACCCCTGGGTCGCTGCAACTTGTGCTCGCAGTGACGCGGCGCTCATCGCGCGGCCGCCTTCTCCGGCACGTAGGCCGGCATCGGCTCGCCTTCCTTCCAGACGCCGGACTTCTTCAAGGCGTCGGCGACTTCCTTCGGCATGTAGCGCTCGTCGTGCTTGGCGAGGACGGAATCGGCCAGGAACGTGCCGTTCGGCTCGACGGTGCCCTCGACGACGGCGCCCTGCCCTTCGCGGAACAGGTCCGGCAGCAGTCCCGTGTAGGCGACCTCGACCTGGTGCTTCATGTCGGTGACGGCGAATTTCACGGTCTCGCCCTGCTTCTTGAACGAGCCCTTCTCGACCAAGCCGCCGATGCGCAGCCGCGTGCCCGGCGCCGGCGCCTTCGCCAGATATTCGGTCGGCCCGTAGAAAAAGACGATCGAGTCGCGCAGCGAATAGAGCGTGAGGCCGATCGCCAGGCCGAAGATCGACAGCGCCGTTGCGATCAGCGCGAGACGCTTCTTCTTGCGGGTCACCCGATTATCCTTTCGGCCCCAGTCATCCGTTGAGCCCCAGTTCCTGGGCGAGATCGTCGAGGCGCTTGGTCGCGGCGGGGTCGCCGGCGAAATTGCGCTTGGCGTCGCCGAGCGCAACCTTCGCCTTGTCCGGCTCCTGCAGCACGCGGTAGGCGCGCACCAGCCGCAGCCAGCCGTCGATATCGTTGCCGTTGGACTTCAAGCGGTCCGCGAGGCCGTCCACCATGCGGCGAATGAACGCCTGCTGCTTGTCCGGCGTCATCGCCGCGACCTGCGCCGCCGCCGGCCCGCTCGGCATGCCGGGCGCGGCGCCCGCCGAGGCCGGCGGGGCGCCGTCGAGCTCGGCGAGATGGCTTTTCACCGTCGGCACCCAAGCCGCATCCGGCGGCGAGTCGGCGAGCAGCTTGGTCCAGATCGCCTTGGCTTTGGCCTTGTCGCCGTCCTGCTGCGCGGACAGGCCGAGGTAGAAATTGGCGCGCGGCGCGGCGGGATCGAGCGCCACCGCCTGGGTGAACGCGGCCTTGGCATCGTCGTCGACCGTGCCCCCCTTGGCGAACACCTCGGCCTCGCCGAGAGCGCCCCAGCGGTCGGCGGACGGCCCTTCCAGGCGGATCTCGTTCTTGTAGGCGCGCGCGGCATCGTCGAAGCGGCCGAGGCGCGTGTAGATCGGCGCGAGCACCTGCCAGCCCTTCGCTTCGTCCGGATGCTCGGCCATGTGCTGCTCGATCTTGGCGATAGCCGTCGGCAGGTCCATCGAGGAGGCCGGCGCATCGAGACGCGCCTGCAGCGGATCGTCGGGAAGGCCCGGCGCGCCGACCTGCCAATAGAGCCCGAGCGCCGCTGCCGGCACGAGGAGGATTGTGGCGAGCGCCACCGCGCGGGTCGCCCAGGGCGAGGTGCCGCCGACGTCGGGGGCGGCCTGGCCCTGCGCCGCCATCAGCCGCCGCGCCGCCTCGTTGCGGGCGGTGGCCGCCTCCTCGGCGCCGATCAGCCCGCGCGCCACGTCGCGCTCGATCTCCGCCGTCTGCGCCTTGTAGAACGCGACGTCGGCCTCGCGGGCGTCCGTCGTCGCCGGCGCGCGCGACAGCGGCCAGAGCACGGCCAGCACGGCGAGCGCGGTGAGAAGCGCGAAAATGATCCAGATCGTAGTCAAGGCGCCCCTGGGTTCCGTCCCCGAAAAGTCCGTGATCCGCTTCGTATCGGCGAGCGCGGCCGGTTCTAGACCGCAACCCCCGAGCCGCAAAGGCGGATTCTTGTCACGCTACTTGAAGCGCAGAGGGACGGTGAAGGACATGCTGTCGTCCGGCAGAGCCTGGGGCATCGGCGGAAACGGCGCGGCACTCGCCAGCACGTCGACGGCCCGCCGGTCGAGCGCCGCATCGCCCGACGATCTGGACACCGTCGACGAGACCAGTCGACCGTCGCGAGCGACGACGAAGCTGACGCTCACCGTCGCCGGCGCCTTGAGCGCCAGGTTCAGGAGCGGCTTGCGATCCTCGATCCGCCCGACGATCTGGCCGACCCAGAATCCCTTGGGATCGCGCGCCGCCGCCTGCGCCGCGGTCCGCGCCTTGTGCAGCTCGTAGGTGGCGATGATCGGCAGCGGCTCGTCGGCGTGCGCCGGCATCGCCGCGCCGAGCGAGATCGCGAGCATGATGGCCGCGACGACCACGCGAACCGGCTGCATCCCGGCAAGCCACCGCGAGCGTTTGAAGCCCTGGCCGGCTCGGCCGCTTGCGATCGGATGCCTCAGAGCGAGGAGGCCGGGTCGAGCCCGGTGACGCGCCATCGGCCGGTCGGGGAAATTCACGGCGACGATCCTGTCTTCTCCGGTCGCGGGGGGCGTCGTGGCGCGGCGGCCGCGCGCCTGTCAAGCGCACCACGTCCACGATCGCCGCGAAAGCCGGCTTCACGCCGCCGATTGTAATGCTATAACGTTTGCGTCCCGAGGAAACTTCGCATGCGCCCCCTCTCCGCTCTTCTGCTTGCCGCGACCGTCGCGCTCGTCCCGGCGGCCGCCCGCGCCGAAACGCCCATCCGCATCGTCGCCGCCGAGAACTTCTACGGCGATCTCGCCCGCCAGATCGGCGGCAGCCACGTGACGGTGACGAGCATCCTCTCCAATCCCGACGATGATCCGCATCTCTTCGAGACGAGCCCGTCGACGGCCAAGAACATCGCCGACGCGCAGATCGTCGTCTACAACGGCGCCGACTACGATCCCTGGATGGTCAAGCTGCTCTCGGCCGGCCATGCCAAGCCGACCAGCGTGGTGGCGGCCGATCTCGTCGGGGCCAAGCCGGGCGACAACCCCCACCTCTGGTACGACCCGAAGACCTTCCCCGCGGTGGCCAAGGCGATGGCGGACGACCTCAAGACGCTCGACCCGAGCCATGCGGCGGATTATGCCAAGAACCTCGATGCGTTCGACGCCTCGTTCGCCAAGGCGATTGCCGATGTCGATCCGATCAAGGCCGACCACAAGGGCCTCGTGGTGACGGCGACCGAGCCGGTGTTCGGCGACATGGCGCGCGCCTTGGGCTTCAAGATGCTGAACGAGCCGTTCCAGATCGCCGTCATGAACGACGCCGAGCCCTCGCCCTCGCAGGTGATCGCCTTCGAGAAGAGCCTGACCGACGGCGAGGCCAAGATCCTGTTCTACAACAAGCAGGTCACCGACAAGACGACGACGCGGCTGCTCGACATCGCCAAGGCGCACAAGGTGATCGTCGTCGGCGTCACCGAGACGATGCCGAAGGGCCTGACGATCCAATCCTGGTTCGCCGGCCAGCTCGGCGAGATCAAACGCGACCTCGCCGGACGGACCATGTGAGCCGGGACAGCGCCCCCGCCCTCGCCTTCGACGCCGTCGAGCTGAGCCGCGGCGCCCGTCGCATCCTGGACGGCGTGTCGTTTTCGATCGCGCAGGGCGCCTTCGTCGGCGTGCTCGGGCCGAACGGCGCCGGCAAGACCACATTGATGCAAGCAGTGCTCGGCATCCTGCCTGTCGCGGCGGGCGCGATCCGCGTGCTCGGCCGGGCGCCGGCGCGCGGGGGCGCCGGCATCGGCTACGTGCCGCAATTCCGCCGCGGCGCGGCGCAGCTGCGCCTCTCCGGCTTCGACCTCGTCGTCGGCGCCGTCGCCGGCACCCGCTGGGGCTGGCCGCTGGCGACGAAGGCAGACCGACTGGCCGCGGAGGCCGCGCTCGAGCGGGTCGGCGCCCGCGATCTCGCCCGGCGCCCGATCCTCGAGCTTTCGGGGGGCGAGCGCCAGCGCGTGCTCGTCGCGCAGGCGCTGATCGGCAATCCGCGCATCCTGCTGCTCGACGAGCCGCTCGTCAGCCTCGATCCGGCGGCGCAGCGCCACATCGTCGACACCGTGCGCGAGGTGTCGCGGGCGGAAAACATCACCGTGCTGTTCTGCGCGCACGAGGTGAACCCGATCCTGCCGGCGGTCGACGAGGTGCTCTACCTCGGCAACGGCCAGGCGGCGGTGGGTCCGATCGACGACGTCATCAACGACCGCGTCCTGTCCCGCCTCTACGGGACCTCGATCCACGTGTCGCGCCACAACGGCCGCTACCACGTGATGGCCGAGGACGCGGAGTTCGGCCATCACACCTGCTGCTCCGAGCAGGCGCCTTCAGAGCTTGCCGGCGCGTGAGCCCTTCCGCCCGCTGAACCCCCTCGCCCCATGAACCCCCTCGCCTACGACTTCATGCGCAACGCCTATGCGGCCTGCGCCATCGTCTCGCTGGTCGCCGGCGCGGTCGGCTATTTCCTGGTCCTGCGCGGCGAGACCTTCGCCGGCCACGCGCTCTCCCATGCGGGCTTTCCCGGCGCGACGGGCGCGGTGCTGATCGGCCTCTCGCCCTTCGTCGGGCTGACCGCGTTCACGCTGCTCGCCGGCATCGGCATCGGCCTGCTCGGCGAGAAGGCGCAACGCGACGTCGCGATCGGCGTCGTCCTCACCGCCTCGCTCGGCCTCGGCCTGCTGTTCCTGCATTTCTACACCGCCTATGCCTCGCTCGCGACGAACATCCTGTTCGGCAACGTGCTCGGGATCGACGCCGGCACGGTGAAGCTGCTGTTCGCGCTTGGCCTCGGCTCGCTCGCGGCGCTGGCGGCGATCGCGCGTCCGCTCCTATTCGCGAGCCTGCAGCCGGAGCTCGCGGAGGCGCGCGGCGTGCGTCAGGACGTAACCTCAGTCCTGTTCATGGCGATCGTCGCGATCTCGACCGCCGAGGCGATCCAGATCGTCGGCGTGCTGCTCGTCTTCGCGCTGATGGTGGCGCCGGCCGCCAGCGCCAGCCGGCTGACGCGCACGGTGGGGTCGGGCATCGCCCTGTCCATCGCGATCGCGCTGGCGGTGGCGTGGGCGAGCCTCACCCTCGCCTTCTACACCGACTGGCCGACCAGTTTCTGGATCACGGCGCTCGGCGGGACGGCGTATCTCGGCAGCCTGGCGATGGGTCGCTAGCGGGCGGCGCGCCCTGCCCGGCACTCGCCGCACAACCCTTCCACCTCGACGACCTTGCGCTCGACCACCATCCCCTCGCGCTCGGCCAGCGCCGCGATCTCGCGGTCGATGACGGCGCTCTCGACCTCGACGGTGCGGCCGCATTTCGTGCAGGAGAAGACGATGCCGTGATGGTCGTGGTCGTGGCCGACGTGGTCGCAGGCGACATAGGCCTGCCGGCTCTCGATCTTCACGACGAAGCCGTTGTCGACCAGGAAGTCGAGCGTGCGATAGACGGTCGGCGGCGCGACGATGCGGCTCTGCGCCTCCGACAGCTTCTGGATGATCGCGTAGGCGCCGAGCGGCTGCTCCGCCCCGGCGAGGATCGCAGCGACGTCGCGGCGCAGCGCGGTCATCTGCAGCCCGCGCCCCGCGCAGGCGGCCTCCACTTGCGTGATCCAGGCGTCTCCGGGCATGGGCGGGGCTTAGCCGCTCCCTCGGGCCGGGGCAATGCCGCCGGGCAGCGGCCGATGGTCAGCCCCGCACGAAGATCGCCGTGACGATCGCATAGGAGAAGAACCTGTAGCCGAGGTCCGTGAGCTTTCTGACGATCGGATGATCGCCGGCCCGCATGATGTCGAAGCCATGGATTTCGATGGTCACGACGGCCGGGCGCCAGCGCTGGAAGTCGAAGCCGGACAGCGCGACCTGGTCGAGCCCTTCGATGTCGATGTTGAGGTAGTCGACCTCAGGGATCGTCGAAAGATAGGGCTCGAGGATCGTCGACAGCGGTGCCGCCTCGACTGTGCGCGTCTCGACGAGCGTCCACCCGAGACCGAGCCAGGTGTCCCTGATCCCGGGATCGAAGGTGCTGGCCGCGCCGCCGGCGAAGACGAAGAAGTCGCGCGACGATACGCTGTCCGACACGCCCCTGCAGATCGAGATGTCGCGAGGCCGCTCCTTGCGGAACAGCTCGATCGCACCGGGATCGGCATCGATGTTGAGGCCACTCCAGCCCTGGGCGTAGAGCAGCGCGGTGTTCGAATAGATGGTGGGGTGGAAGGCGCCGACATCGATGTAAAAGCCGGGCGCCGCTTTCCCGACGACATTGGCGAGGGCGTGCTGGACGATGATGTCCTCTCCGCACTGCGAAAATGTCGTCTGCATCGCAATAATCCGCGCAAAACTGATTAGTCGCGGCTCTAGTCTTGAAGGCCGTGCGAATCAAGGCGAACATCGGCGATGCGCTTGCGACCACTCTTCCACCGTGCGTCCGACGATCGAAGAGCAAGGCGCCCCGCGAGACGCGCGAAGTGGCGCGTGTTGTTCGTGTCGGGCGCGGGCATGCCCGACTACCAGTGCGACATGCTCCTGCACGGGCTGCGGGAGCTGCTCGGCACGGACGTGGTCGACGTCCAGCGGGTCTGGTATCTCTACGCCGGCGATTTCGCGGACGGCTCGCACGACAAGGCGGCCCTCTACGGGCGCGGCTTTACGATGTACGGTTTGCTCGGCGACGATTCCGCCGTCGACCGCACCGACATCGAAGCGAAGATCGCCAGGCGGTTCTACGATCTGATCATCTACGGCAGCGTCCGCCGTTGCACCGATCACATCGACCTCGTGCTCCATCACTATCCGGCGACGTCGATCGTCTTCGTCGACGGCGAGGACGATACCTCGGTCGTCCCGACCCTCGTCGGGCGCGGTCTCTACCTCAAGCGCGAGCTTCTCCAGGAGACGCCGCGCATCAAGCCGATCCACTTCGCCATTCCGAAGCAACAGATTGCGACGACCCCGACGGCGAAGACGCGGGTTCACGCCCATATCGATCCGAACGACCGCAGCACCTACATCTACGCCGACGAGGCCGCCTATTACCGCGGCTACGCGGAAAGCTTCTTCGGTCTGACCCAGAAGAAGGCCGGCTGGGACTGCCTGCGCCACTACGAGATCATGGCGAACGGTTGCATCCCGGACTTCAGGGACATCGAGTCGTGCCCGATCGCCACGATGGTCCCGTTGCCCAAGCACGAATTCGCCGCCGCGCGACGCGACATCGTCGATCGCGGGCCGGACTTCGTGCTGACCCCGGCCGGACGCGCCCGTTGGGACGAGCTGTGGCGCAACATCGACAAGGTCCTGCGCGAGCGACTGACGACGATCGCCCTGGCGCGGTACGTCCTCGATGCCGTCGCAGCGGGCGCGCGATAGCGCTGCCTCACGCCGCCGGCATCGTCAGCTCCGCGCGCAACCCGCCCGTCGGGCTCGAATCGAGCCGCACCGTTCCGCCATAGAGTCCGACGAGTTCGGTGACGATAGAGAGGCCGAGGCCGGAGCCGGGCTTGGTCTCGTCGAGCCGTCGCCCCCGCTTCATCGCCGCCGCGCGATCCTCGAGCGGCAGGCCGGGGCCGTCGT
>CAZZZM010000096.1:4982-9975 GCA_964658465.1 uncultured Nakamurella sp. | reverse complement strand
GTCTCCATCAGCCGCTCGGTCACCCAGGCGTAGTCGTCCTCGACGAGGCGGACGCTGCCGAGCGGGTCGCGATGGTGGGCGTCGAAGCCGGCCGAGATGATGACGAGGTCGGGCGCGAAGCCGTCGAGCCGGCTCAGCACCTTGCCCATCGCCTCGCGGAAGGTGGCGCCGTCGTCGCCGGCGCGCAGCGGCGCGTTGACGATCTGGTCGTGCGCGCC
This sequence comes from uncultured Nakamurella sp., assembly GCA_964658465.1. GTDB lineage: Bacteria > Pseudomonadota > Alphaproteobacteria > Rhizobiales > Beijerinckiaceae > RH-AL1. Next base: position 9,757 of record CAZZZM010000096.1, on the reverse strand, counting down.
GCGCTCGCCGAGCGCACCGGTGCCGGGAAACAGCGGCATCTGGTGCGTCGAGCCGTACATCACCGTCGGGTCGGCCCAGAAGATCGCCTGCGTGCCGTTGCCGTGGTGGACGTCGAAGTCGACGATCGCGACGCGGCCTGCGCCGTGCACCGCCTGCGCGTGGCGGGCGGCGACGGCGGCGGTGTTGAACAGGCAGAAGCCCATCGGCGTCGAGATCTCGGCGTGGTGGCCGGGCGGGCGCACCGAGAGGAAGGCGTTGGCGTGCTGGCCGCCCATCACCGCGTCGACGGCGCGCGTGGCGCCGCCGATCGCGTGCATCATGCAGCCCCAGGTGCCCGGGCTCATGATCGTATCGCCGTCGAGCGCGATCATGCCGGACTTCGGCGCGGCTTCTTCCACGGCGGCGAAATAGGCGGCGGGGTGGACGCGGGTCACCGCCTCGGCCGTGCCCCTCGGGGCGTCCTCGCGTGCCAGATCATCGAAGCGGGGATCGGCGAGCGCGGCCTCGATGGCCCGGATGCGGTCGGCCCGCTCGGGGTGGCCGGGGCCGGTGTCGTGCTCGACGCTCGAATCGTGGCGAAGAAGTAGGGTCAAGCGATCCTGCCTTTCCGTGCCGGCTTTGCCGGCGCGTGACCAAGGCAGGAGTCACCAAAAGGTTTCGCAGTGCAACCGGCTTCGCGCGAAAGGCGCCCGGCCGGTGCGCGGTCGACCGTCGAAGCTCAGGCGGCTTTCTTGACGAGCGCGTCGCGCCGGTCCTTGGCGGTCGGACGCTGGTCGAGCGCTTCGGACGACACCTCGAGCGCCGCCGCCACGGCGGAGATCCCGATCTCGCGGTACAGCATCGCGAGCATGTCGTGGGGCGCGTTGCGCGGCGTCTTGTCGGCGAGATTGGAGAGGATCGGTTCCATGGCGAGGGCTCGCTTCAGGCTTGAGGGACGATGGAGTGGCTGATCGTCGTCTTGAGCTCCGAGCATCCGGGACGGCGGTTAACGGCTGCCTAAAGTCGACCCCCGGCTTTATCGACGAACGACCGGTTTCGGGACAGGCGATTTCCGCTGTGCCGGATGCAGGAGTGCTCTAGGCTAGGCGGGCGTCTTGTCGCTTTCATGGTCGTAGCGTCCCACCTTCGGAAAGGGTCGACACGCGAGCCATTCGATGACGACATGGCGCAACATGGAAGAGTAGAGCCGGGCCGCGAGCCTGGCCGTCCCGAGGGTGGAAGAATGCTTGGCTTGATGCAGGATTGGCCGCTGCTGTTGCATCGGATCATCGATCACGCCGCGATCCAATACGGTGCCCAGGAGATCGTGACGCGCTCGGTCGAGGGGCCGATCCACAGCGAGACCTACATCGAGATGCGCAAGCGCTCGCTGCAGGTCGCCAAGCGCCTACTGGCGGACGGGATCAAGCAGGGCGACCGCGTCGCGACGCTGGCCTGGAACACCTGGCGCCACATGGAGATCTGGTACGGCGTCACCGGCATCGGCGCGGTCGCGCACACCGTCAACCCGCGCCTGTTCCCGGATCAGATCAGCTGGATCGTCAATCACGCCGAGGATCGCGTGATGATGGTCGACCTCACCTTCGTGCCGCTGCTCGAGCAACTCGCCGACAAGCTCGGCTGCGTCGAGAAGTACATCATCCTGACCGATGCCGCGCACATGCCGCAGACGCGCCTGCGCAACGCGGTCGCCTACGAGGACTGGCTCGCCGAGGCCGACGACGATTTCGAGTGGCTGGCCTTCGACGAGAACACCGCGGCGGGGCTCTGCTACACGTCCGGCACGACCGGTCTGCCGAAAGGCGTGCTCTACTCGCACCGCTCGAACGTCCTCCACGCGATGCAGGCCTGCACCACGGCCTCGCTCGGCTGCACCTCGGTCGACACCGTGCTGATGGTCGTGCCGATGTTCCACGCCAACGCCTGGTCGCTCGCCTACTCGCTGCCGATGGCCGGCGCGCGGATGGTGATGCCGGGGCCGAAGCTCGACGGCGAATCCGTGTTCGACCTGATGGACTCCGAGCACGTCACGATGAGCGCCGGCGTGCCGACGGTGTGGAAGATGCTGCTCGACACGATGCGCGAGCGCGGCCGCAAGCCGACGGACCTGCGCCGCGTCGCGGTCGGCGGCTCGGCCTGCCCGCGCGGGATGATCGTCGCCTTCCAGCGCGACTTCGGCATCGAGGTCGGCCACGCCTGGGGGATGACCGAGACGAGCCCGATCGGCACCTGCGGCTTCGAGCTGCGCAGCGGCGCCAAGGGGCTCGACGAGGAGGGCCTGTTCGACCTCAAGGCCAAGCAGGGCGCGCCGCCGTTCGGCGTCGAGCTCGTCATCACCGACGATTCCGACAAGCACCTGCCGTGGGACGGCAGGACGGTCGGCCGCCTGAAGGTGCGCGGCCCGTGCATCACCAAGAGCTACTTCAAGGAGGACAAGCCCGTCCTCGACGAGCAGGGCTATTTCGACACCGGCGACATCGCCTCGATCGACCCCGACGGCACGCTCTGCATCACCGACCGCTCGAAGGACGTCATCAAGTCCGGCGGCGAGTGGATCTCCTCGGTGCAGATCGAGAACATCGCCACCGCGCATCCCGACGTGCACGAGGCCGCCGTCATCGGCATGAAGCACCCCAAGTGGGACGAGCGGCCGCTGCTGGTCATCGTGCCGGCGAAGGGCAAGTCGCCGGGCCGCGACGAGATGCTGGGCTTCCTCGACGGCAAGATCGCCAAATGGTGGATGCCGGACGACGTGCAGCTGATCGAGGAGATCCCGCACACCGCCGCGGGCAAGATCAACAAGCTCGGCCTGCGCGAGAAGTTCGCCGACTACAAGCTGCCGACGGCGTAGGCGCGCCGAAGGGGACGCGACCAGGGGCGGCAGGGCGTGAAGACAGGGCTCCCCTGGCGCGCCCCGGCTCGCTTAACCACGCCCGCGTCGACGGGAAGCGGGGACTTGTCGCTGGCACGATGATGGGGAAGAACCGGCATCGCCCCTCATCCGACCCCGTTGCGCGGGGCCGCCTTTTCCCGAGCGGGAGAAGGGTAAGCGTGGAACCTCAATGCGCCGGCTGATCCTCGAGGACCCGTTCTCGCGCGCCGCGATCTGGAGCCGCAACCTGGCGGTCTTCGCGGCGCTCGTCGCGTTGATCGGCATCGTGCTGGCGCACCGCGGCCTCGATCCGACGGCCTCGCTGGCGATCGAGGGCGGCGCCCTGGCGCTCGCCGGCCTGTCGATCCTCTCGGCGCTCGTCGCGATGATCGTGATCTGGCGGAAGGGCTATCGCGGCATCGGGCTCGCCGTCGCCGGCCTCGCGCTGTCGGGACTGCTGCTGGCCTACCCCGCCTATCTCGCGGTGCAGGCGCGCACCGCGCCGCCGGTCGCCGATCTGTCGACCGATCTCGACGACCCGCCGGCGTTCATGACGACGGACAAGGCCCGCACGGCGCGGCGCGGCCATCTGCCCGGACCCATGACCGCCGCCGCGAAGGACGCCGAGGCGCGCCTCTATCCCGACCTCGACACGCTGACGATCGACGACGACGTCGACGCGGTCTTCGCCAAGGTGCGCCGGATCGTGCGCCGTCACCACTGGGAGATCGTCGACGAGGTCGACCCGAGCGACACGGCGCCGGGCATCGTCGACGCGGTCGCCAAGACCTTCGTCATGGGCTTTCCCGCCGACGTGGCGATCCGCGTCAAGCAGTCGGGCGACCAGACGCTCGTCGACGTGCGCTCGGTGGCGCGCGGCGGCTGGCAGGAACCGGGCTCGAATGCCGCGCGCGTGCAGTCGTTGATCGACGAGATCGACGCCGCGACCAGCCGGAGCTGATCCGGACCCTCTCGCTACTCTTCCGTAGCCAGCCTGAAGTGCCCGCCGATCCCCGGCTCGCCCGCCGCCACGACCAGCCCGCGCGCGCCCAGATCCTCGAGATGCGCCAGCACCGACACCGCGGCGGCGCGGGTGAGCCGCGGGTCGAGGCCTTCGTAGGTCGCGGCGACGATCGCCGGGATCGTCGCGTCGCCGCGGCGCAGGCAGGCGAGGATGGCGCGCTCGCGCTGGCGCCGGTGGTGCTGCAGCGCGCGCACGAAGCGGGCGGGCTCGCGCACCGGGCCGCCGTGGCCGGGCCAGTAGAGCGCGTCGTCGCGCCGCTTCAGCTTGTCGAGGGACGTCATGTAGGCGGCCATCGAGCCGCCGGGCGGCGCCACCACCGTCGTCGACCAGGCCATGACGTGGTCGCCGGAGAACAGCGCGCGCTCCTGCGGCAGCGCGAAGGCGAGATGGTTCATCGTGTGCCCGGGCGTCGCCACGGCCTCGAGGCTGTAGCCGTCGCCGTCGATGCGGTCGCCGTCGGCGAGCACCTGGGCCGGCGAGTAGTCGAGATCGTTGGCGGCGGCCGCGCGCTCGGCCTCCTCGGGGTACGCCGCGCGGAAGGGATGATGCGGCGCGCAGCCCACGATCGGCGCCCCGGTCGCCGCGGCGAGCGCGCGCGACGCCGGCGAATGATCGCGATGCGTATGGGTGACCAGGATGCGTGCGATGCGCTCGCCGGCGAGCGCGGTGGTCAGCGCCGCGACATGGCCCGGCAGGTCGGGACCCGGGTCGATCACCGTAACCGCGCCGTGGCCGACGACGTAGGTGTTGGTGCCCTTGAAGGTCATCGGCCCCGGGTTCGGCGCCACCATGCGGCGGACCAGCGGCGACAGCGTCACCAGGCGGCCCGGCTCGCCGTCGAAGTCGGTCTCGATCGGCAGCGCCGCGTCGCTCACGTC
>CAZZZM010000096.1:3577-4882 GCA_964658465.1 uncultured Nakamurella sp. | reverse complement strand
GCCTCACGTCGGTTCGCTCAGCTCGTCGAGGTCGTCGACCGGCTTCTGCGGCATCGGCGGCAGGAACACCCGCGACAGCGCGTGGTAGACGCCGTCCTTGCAGACGACCCGCGACATCGCGTCGGCGATCAGCGCGGCGACCATCAGCGGGATCACCATCCCGTGGTCCTGCGTCATCTCAGAGACGATGACGAACGAGGTGATCGGCGTCTGCACCACGCCCGTCAGGTAGGAGGCCATGCCGACGAGGACGAGGGCGCCGATCGGGATCGACGGGAAGATCGCGTGAAACTCGGCGCCGAGGCCGGCACCGACCGACAGCGACGGCGCGAACAGGCCGCCGGGGATGCCGCTCACCGAGGAGAACAGCGTCGCCAGGAACTTGAGCGGCATGTAGAGCAGCGTGAAGCCGCCCTCGCCGTGCAGGATCTTGCGCGCCTGCTCGTAGCCCGTGCCGAACGAGGCATGCGCGCCGAGCTGGCCGACGAGCGCGACGCCGAGGCCGCACAGGACCGCGAAGGCGATCGGGTAGGTCGTCGTGAAGCGGCGGATGCCCTTGGTGGGGTCGCTGGCCAGGCAATAGAGCAGGGAGCGGCTGAACAGGCCGCCGAGCAGGCCGCCGACGGCGGCGCAGACGGGGACGGCGAGCCAGGCCATGCCGAGGGGCATCGTCGCGTCGGTGGTGCCGAAATAGGTGTAGTCGCCGAGCAGCCCGATCGAGGTGACGCCGGCGGCGATGATGCAGCCGATGACGAGCCCGCTGGCCTTGGCCTCGAAGGCGCGCGACAGTTCCTCGATGCCGAAGACGATGCCGGCGAGCGGCGTGTTGAACGCCGCCGCGATGCCCGCCGCGGCGCCGGCGAGCAGCAGGTTCTGCTGGTAGACGATCGGCGACCTGCGCCCGATGAAATACATGATCGAGGCGCCGACCTGGACCGTCGGTCCCTCGCGGCCGATCGAGGCGCCGCAGAGCAGCCCGAGCAGCATCACGACGATCTTGCCGAACGAGACGCGCAGCGAGACCAGCGCCGAGCGGTACGTCTTGTCCTCGATCTGGCGGGCGGCGATCACCTGCGGGATGCCGCTGCCCTGCGAGTTCGGGAACACGGTGCGCGCCAGGTAGACGGCGACGCCGAAGCCGAGCGGCGTGACGACGAAGGCCAGCAGCGGCGAGATCGCGGTGACCTTGTGGAACAGCGCCTCCACCTGGTTGGCGAGCAGCGCCATCAGCACCGCGGCGCCGCCGACGCAGAGGCCGCCGATGAGGAAGATCGCCCGGCGTCCGAGCTGATCGACGCCGCGCCG
>CAZZZM010000096.1:0-3477 GCA_964658465.1 uncultured Nakamurella sp. | reverse complement strand
GCAGGCTTGGCGGCGGGCTCGATCGCCTCGGCACCCGTCGCGGCGGGGCGATCGTCGCTCGATATCTCGGGAAGCTCGTGGCTGGTTGTCAAAGCAGGGTCCGGTCGGCGGCTGGCGACGCGGTCCTTATCGGGGCCGCGCCCATGCCCTGCAAGGTTCTTTCCGCGGCTAGATTCCGCCGTACCAAGCGTAGCCGTTGTCTTCCCAATAGCCGCCCTTGCCCTGGCCGATGTCGGCGAAGCTCGACACCAGCTCAATCCGGTCGATGTACTTGGTGTTCTTGTAGCCGAGCTGGCGCTCGATGCGCAGGCGCAGCGGGGCGCCGTGCTCGACGGGCAGCGTCGCGCCGTTCATCGCGTAGGCGAGGATCGTCTGCGGCTGCGCCGCCTCGCCGACGCCGATCGAGCCGTAGAAGCGCGGCGGCGGCGCGTCGGGCTGGTCGGTGGCCTCGGTCGTGTAGTCGGTGTCGTAGCTGTCGAAGCAGTGGAACACGACGTAGCGCGCCTCGTCCTTGACGCCGACCTTGTCGAGGAGGGTCGACAGCGGGACGCCGGTCCATTCGGCGATCGCGCTCCAGCCCTCGACGCAATCGTGCCGGGTGATCTGCGTGCGCGCCGGCAGCGCGCGCAGCTCGGCGAGGGTCAGCTTGGCGGGGGTCTCGACGAGGCCGCCGATCTGCAGCGCCCACGGCTCGAATTTCTCGGCGACGAGCTTCTTGTAGCTGTCGACCTTCGGGTCGATCGAGCCGTTCGGCTTGAAGTACGCGCTGATCGCGCTCTTGTCGTATTCCGGCGCGAGCTGGCCGTGCGGCAGCAGGCGCGAGGCCTTGTAGGTGAGGTCGGCGCCGGCCTGCAGCGCGTCCGTGCCCTGCTTGGTCGCGGCGACGCGATCGCATCCCGCCAGCGCGAAGCCGGCCGCGCCGGCGACGAAGGCGCGGCGGTCCAGTCGGATGCTCATCTGGTTTCGTCCTCGATGACCGCGAAGCGCCCGGTGACCATCGCCCGCAGATTGTTGAAGAGGCCGGAGACGACGACCATCACGACGTGGACGACGACGAAGCCGACGAGCGTCCAGGCCATCAGGAAATGGATCGTGCGCGCGCTCTGGCGGCCGCCGAACAGGTCGCGCAGCCAGGGCAGGGCGGCGTCGATGCGCGGCGACATCTCGAGACCGGCCAGCACCAGCACCGGCAGCACCACGAACAGGATCGAGGCGTAGGCGAGCTTCTGCAGGATGTTGTAGCGCGGCGCGTCCGCCCCGTGGCTGAACCGCAGCTTCAGATGCGTGACGATGTCGTGCGGGATCATCGGCAGCTCGCGCAGCTTCGGCACGATGTCGCGCCAGAAATGGCCCGTGACGAGCCCGTAGACGATGTAGACGAGCGCGTTGGCGACGAGGATCCAGGCGAACAGGAAGTGCCAGTGGCGCCCGGTCGCGAGGTCCTGCACCGCGGGCAGCGTGATCCAGCTCGGGAAGGCGCGCGCGGCGGGGCCGTCCGGCGCCTGCGACACGCCGAGCCAGCCGGTGGTGTCGAACTTGTGCCCGAGCACCGTCGTAACGCCCGTGCGGTCCTCGTTGTCGATGTCGAGCAGCAGCGGATGCGAGCCGTCGTCGTGCGAGGCGAAGGTCGTCGTGTTGCCGAAGTTGAGCGAGGGATGCGCGTTGAAGATCTGCAGCCCGCTCATGAACAGGATGGCGAGCGACACGACCCAGACCCAATGCGTCACGCGCACCACGATGCTGTGGCGCTTGACGACGATCTTGCGTGGCGGCGAGGTCTGCTGGCTCGGGACCTCGAACGTGCCGGCCGTCTGATCTGTCATCGGTCTTCCCATTCTGCTCCGGCCTATCCGGCGGGAGGGTCGGGCGCTGAGTCTCTTTCGTCGGCGCGGCCGTGTCGGTTACGCGACGGGGACCCGTGCCGGGCGGTGCGTGTCGGCGGGCGGCGTTGCCCGTCCGATTGGTACGGATCGGCGGGCGTCGTCGTTTCACGCATGCCGGTCGGGGTTCGTCAAGAAGCGGCCTCACTGGAAGTTGCGGCCTTTCGGCAGCACGTCGCGCAGCGCCGCGGAGGTCGGGGCGTCGTCGTCGAACAGGCGCGGCATCGCCGCCGCCGCGACGCCCGGCCGCGTCTCACGCGGCAGCATCAGGGGACGCCTGACGTGGTCGGCGCGGGCGAGGCTCGACACCTCGCCGCCGAGGCTCGAGAGCAGGGTGAGGAGGCGCGTCAGGTCCTCGGCCTTGTCGGCGACGACGTGGACGACGCCGCCCTCGCGTTGCAGCCGCCCGGTGATCGCGATGAAGCGCGCGCCGATGACGACCGGGCGCAGTGCCTCGAACACCTTCGGCCAGACGATGATGTTGGCGACGCCCGTCTCGTCCTCCAGCGTCAGGAAGATCGTGCCCTTGGCCGAGCCCGGCCGCTGGCGCACCAGCACCAGCCCCGCCACCGTCACCCGCGTCTCGGCCGGGTGCCTGGCGAGCGCCTCGGCCTTGAGCACGCCTGCGAGCTGGTTGCGCACGAAGGCGACCGGGTGCGCCTTGAGGCTCAGCGAGAGGTGGCGGTAGTCCTCCACGACGTGCTGGCCGAGCGGCATCGGCGGCAGCCGCGTCTCCGGCTCGCGCTCGGCGAAGGAGAGCGCCCGCAGGAGCGGCAGGTCGTCCTTGTCGCCGGCGCGGTTCAGCCCGCGGACGATCCACAGCGCCTCGCGCCGGTCGAGGCCGAGCGAGCGGAACGCGTCGGCCTCGGCGAGGTGCTCGAGGACGGACGGCGGCAGCTCGGTGCGCAGCCACAGGTCGCGCACGGAATCGTAGCCCGCGCCGCGGCGCGCCACGAGGCGGCGCATGTCGGGTTCGGAGAGCCCCTTCACCTGCCGCAGGCCGAGCCGGATCGCGTGGTCGCCGACGATGTCGCCGGCGCGGTCGGCGTGGCGGGGGTGGACGCTGGGACGGGGGACGGGCTGGACCTCTCCATTCTCCCGCCTGCTCCCGCGATCGGGCGACGGGGGAGCGTCGCAAAACAGCGTGCTGTCCCAGTCCGAGAAGTTCACGTCGACCTCGGCGACCGCGACCCCGTGCTCGCGCGCGTCGCGGACGATCTGCGCGGGGGCGTAGAAGCCCATCGGCTGGGCGTTGAGCAGCGCGCAGGCGAAGACGTCGGGATAGCGGCACTTCATCCAGCAGGAGGCGTAGACGAGCAGCGCGAAGGAGGCGGCGTGGCTCTCCGGGAAGCCGTAGGTGCCGAAGCCCTCGATCTGCTTGAAGCAGCGGGTGGCGAAATCCTCCGGATAGCCGCGCTCGACCATGCCGCGCACCATCTTGTCGTAGAAGGTCGAGATCGTGCCGACGCGCTTGAAGGTCGCCATGGCGCGGCGCAGCTGGTCGGCCTCGGACGGCGTGAAGCCGGCGGCGACGATGGCGATCTGCATCGCCTGCTCCTGGAACAGCGGCACGCCGAGCGTCTTGCCGAGCACCCGC
>CAZZZM010000095.1:2053-10027 GCA_964658465.1 uncultured Nakamurella sp. | reverse complement strand
AGCCCGTAGAGCGACACGGCCACGGTGAGCGCGGGAAACAGAGCGAGCAGCGAAAAGAAGGTGACCGCCGCCGCCTCGGCCATCAGCCGGTTCCTGGCGAACATCCACACGGTGCGTCGGAGGATCTCGAGCCAGCCTGCAGGCGGGACCCCGAGCGGCTCTTCGGCATTGCGGCCGACCTCGTCGCCGACCAGCGCGCGAAGGGCGCCGACCGGCGTCCGCTCGGCGACCTTGTCCGCGCCGGCGACGAGCAGGCTCGCCGCAGCGAAGCCGGCCATCGCCGCGGCCGTCAGCGCGAAGCCGAACCCGGCGGCTCTGGCGGATCGTCGGAGGGTGCGACGCGGCATGCTCGGCTCGTAGCATCGGGGTGACCGATCGTCACCAGACGTCGCGTCGCGACCTGAGCGCCGCGCCCGGCGCCCCGCGCTGCTATGCCCTGACCACGCGCGGGCGGAAAACCCTATAGTCGCCGCATGACCAGAGACGTCGAGCCCACCGCCTTCCCGACCCGCCGCATCGTGCCGCCGGCGCCGGTGCCACTGGAGACGCCGCTGCGGCCGATCGGCTTCCTGCGCGCGCTGCGGCGCAATCCGCTGGAGACTTGGACGCGGGCGCATTTCGAGCGGCCGATCCTGTCGGGGCGCGGCCTGCTCGGCATCGGCGCGGTGGTCAGCCACCCGCCCTCGATCCGTCGCGTGCTCGTCGACAACGCCACGAACTATCGCAAGGACGCGCTGCAGAAGCGCGTGCTGTCGCCCGGCATGACGGATGGCCTGCTGACCGTCGAGGGGGCGGCCTGGCGGGTGCAACGGCGGGCGATCGCACCGATCTTCACGCCGCGGCTCGTGCAGTCCTTCGCCGCGCCGATGGCGCGGGCGGGCGAGACGTTGGTGGACCGCTGGGACAAGGTCCGTCCGGGCCGTATCGTCGACGTGCAGAAGGAGATGGCGCGCGTCACGCTCGAAATCCTCGGCGAGACGATCTTTTCGGGCGGCATCGAGCGCGACCCCGACGAATTTCTGAAGGCAATGGGCGAGCTATTGTCGGCGATCGGGGTCCTCGACCCGGCCGACCTGCTCGATTTTCCCGACTGGGTGCCGCGCCTGTCGCAGCGCCGCTCGCGCGCCTCCGTCGCCTTCTTCGAGCAGGCGGTGACGGCGATCGTCGACCGGCGCAAGGCGATGATCGCGCGCGGCGAGTCGGCGCCGCGCGATCTGCTCACGCTGTTGCTCGAGGCGTCCGACCCGCAGACCGGCACGGGGCTCAGCGACGAGGAGGTGCGCGCCAACGTCGTCACCTTCATCGGCGCCGGCCATGAGACGACGGCGAATGCGCTGACCTGGTCGCTGTATCTCCTGTCTCTTTCGCCGGAATGGCGCGAGCGGCTCGCCGCCGAGGCCGATCGCGTGCTGGCCGGCCCGACCGAGGCGGTCTTCGAGGGCCTGGTCGAGACGAAGGCCGTCATCGAGGAAGCGATGCGTCTTTACCCGCCCGTCGCCAGCCTCAGCCGAGAGGCGATGGGGCCGGACGATCTCTGCGGACGGCGCATCCGCAAAGGCGCGCTGATCATCATCTCGCCCTGGGTGCTGCACCGGCACAAGCTGCTGTGGCGCGATCCCGCCCGCTTCGACCCGTCGCGATTCCTGCCCGGTGCGCGCGAGCAAATCGATCGCTTCGCCTATCTGCCGTTCGGCGCAGGACAGCGCGTCTGCATCGGTGCCGCCTTCGCCTTGCAGGAAGCGGCGATCGTGCTGGCGTCGGTGATGCGACGCTTCGCGCTGACGCCGGCGCCGGGCTTCATCCCAGAGCCGGTGCAGCGGATCACCCTGCGGCCGAACAACGGTCTTCAACTGCGCCTCGAGCGCCGCGCCTGACGCGACCTCATCGGCGATGACCTCGATCGACCTCTAGATCGGTTCTAAACAGGCCCCGCGGCGCAGTGGCGCCCCGGTCTCCGTTCGGCTACCCGCAGGGCGACGGCAACGAATGGAGAGCGCCATGAAAGGCGACCACAAGGTCATCGAATATCTCAACCGCGGACTGCGCAGCGAGTTGACCGCGATCAGCCAGTATTGGCTGCACTTCCGCATCCTCGACAATTGGGGTTACCTCGACCTGGCGAAGTTCTGGCGCAAGGAATCGATCGAGGAGATGAATCATGCGGATCGCTTCGTCGATCGCATCCTCTTCCTCGGCGGCTTCCCGAACATGCAGGAGCTCGATCCGCTGAAGATCGGCCAGAGCGTCGAAGAGATCATCAAATGCGATCTCTCCGCAGAGGAGGGCGCGCGGGCGCTCTATCTCGAGGCCGCCAGCTATTGCGACTCGATCAACGATCGCGTGACGAAGATTCTGTTCGAAGACCTGGCCACCGACGAGGAGGGCCACATCGATTTCCTGGAGACGCAGCTCGAGCTCATCGGCCAGATCGGCGTCCAGCTCTACATGCAGAGGCACGTCGGCGGCCTCGGCAAGATCGAGCCCGAGCAGGGCTGATCAGGCCGCGTCGACCAGTGCCGGCGCGAGTCGGTGCTGGTGCGCGTGCGTGTCGGTGTTGGCCATCGGACAGGTCGCCGCACAGTCGCTCGCGCAGGCGGCGACTTCGATCGGGACGTCGACGCCCATGAGGGCGTTGGCGACGATCTGCCGGATCGTGCGGGCGCAACGCCCGCACTTCGGGCTGCAGCCGAGGCACTGGTAGACGTCCGCCGCGGTGCGCGGGCAGCCCGGGCCGTCGTTGACGCAAGCCTTGATCTGGCCGTCGGACAGGACGTTACAGGAACAGACGATCATCGCGACTCGCAATCGGATCCTAGCGCGCAGCGGTGGTGGCGATCCCGAGATAACGACTAAGTGCCCGTCACGTAAGGACTGTCGTCGCTCTTTAGAATTGCTCAAAACTGCTTTACTTTCAACAGGTTACCCGTCATTTTCGGCGGACGCAAGGCGGTCGCGCGGATGTTGCGGCGCCTGCGTCGGGAAAGGCCTCTACCTCGACGGGCGGCGACCTAATGCACGGCCTTGCGCCGGCGCCGTTCCACCGACGAGGGGATGCGCATGCTCTCACGGTATTTGGCGACGGTGCGACGGGCGATGTCGATGTTCGACTCGCGCAGCCGCTCGACGATGGCGTCGTCGGACAGCACGTCGCCCGCGGTCTCCCGCTCGATCATCTGCTTGATGCGGAAACGGACGGATTCGGCCGAATGCGCCTCGCCGCCGAAATTCGACGAGGCGATCGACGCGGTGAAGAAATATTTAAGCTCGAACAGGCCGCGCGGACTGGCGAGATATTTGTTGGAGGTCACCCGCGAGACCGTCGATTCGTGCATGCCGGTGGCCTCGGCGATCGCCTTGAGGTTCAGCGGCCGAAGGTGCTCGACGCCGTGCGCGAAGAAGGCGTCCTGCTGCCGGACGATCTCGGTCGACACCTTCAGGATCGTGCGGGCACGCTGCTCAAGGCTTTTCGTCAGCCAGTTCGCCGTCTGCAGGCAGCCGGAGACGAAGCTGCGATCCGTCTCGCTGCCTTTGGTGCGAGAGATCTTCGCCGCATAGGTCTGATTGACCAGGAGGCGCGGCAGGACGTCCGTGTTGAGCTCGATGATCCACGAGCCGTCGGGCGCCGCGCGCACGACGACGTCGGGGACGACCGGCTGGATGGCGGCGGAGCCGAACGCGCGGCCGGGCTTGGGATCGAGACGACGGATCTCGGCGATCATGTCGGCGATGTCTTCTTCGTCGACACCGCATAGGCGCTTGAGACCGCCGATGTCGCGCTTGGCGACGAGCGGGAGGTTGGCGACGAGCGCCTGCATCGCGGGATCGAAACGGTCGCGATCGCGCAGCTGTATCGCCAGGCACTCGGCGAGGTCGCGTGCGCCGACGCCGGACGGATCGAGCGTCTGCACCGCCTTCAGGACCAGCTCGACGCGCTCGACGGCCGCGCCGAGCCGGCCGGCGATGTCGGCCACGGAATCGGTGAGGTAGCCGGCGTCGTCGATCGAATCGATGAGGGCGTGCCCGACGAGCCGGTCGCCGGGATCGGCCACCGCCAGCGGCAGCTGTTCGAGGAGATGGTCCTTCAGCGAGAGCTTGGCCGCGAGATAGGCTTCGAGGTTCGACGCCTCGCCGTCACCCCCGGCACCGCCGCCGGAGCCGGAGAAATTGGTGGAGGAGAGACCGGCTTCGCCGATCTGATCGCGGGCTTCGGCCGGCGTCGTCGGGCGGTCGTCGTCGAACGTATTGGACAGTTCGGTGCCGAGGCTGGCTTCGAGATCGGAGCGGTCGGTGGCCAGCTGCTCCGAGCTCCAGTCCGCCTCCGCCCGCTCGTTGAAGGCCTCGCCGAGCGCACCGTCCGTCGGCGCCGTCTCGCGCACCTGGTCGCCGACGTCTTCCGAGCGTCCCTCCTCGACCCGCTCGAGAAGCGGGTTTCGCTCGAGTTCCTCCTGCACGAAATTGGCAAGCTCGAGGTTTGAAAACTGGAGGAGCTTGATGGCCTGCAACAGCTGCGGCGTCATCACCAGGGACTGGCCCTGGCGCATCATCAGCTTCGTTGAAAGTGCCATGCTTCCCGACGCCACGCTACGGAATTAACCGATCGGCCCGCTTTTTGCTTGTTTCGGGATCGGTTGTAGCACCGGCGCGACGGCTTGTCTTGCGTTGCGGCATCGTTTTCGCGCGCCACGCGTCACGCTTGCATGATCACGGTTACGTGATCAAAGCCTGAAGTCTTCGCCGAGATAGTGGCGGCGCACATCGGGGTTCTGCACGATCGCCTCGGGCGGCCCCGACGTCAGGACGTGGCCTGAGTGGATGATGTAGGCGCGGTCGATCAGGCCGAGCGTCTCGCGCACGTTGTGGTCGGTGATCAGCACGCCGATGCCGCGCCGCTTGAGATGTTGCGTCAACGTCCGGATGTCGCCCACCGCGATCGGGTCGATGCCGGCGAACGGCTCGTCGAGCAGCATGAAGCTCGGACGGTTGGCGAGCGCGCGGGCGATCTCGCAGCGGCGCCGTTCGCCGCCCGACAGCGCCACCGACGGCGCCTTGCGCAGGCGGGCGAGATCGAATTCCTCCAGCAGCGCGTCGAGCTCGCGTTCGCGCACGGCCTTGTCGCGCTCGGCGATCTCGAGGACGGCGCGGATGTTGTCCTCGACGGAGAGGCCGCGGAAGATCGAGGCCTCCTGCGGCAGGTAGCCGATGCCGAGACGTGCGCGCCGGTACATGGGGAGGCTGGTGACGTCGTTGCCGTCGAGCAGGATCGAGCCGGCGTCCGGGCGCACCAGTCCGGTGATCATGTAGAAGGTCGTGGTCTTGCCGGCGCCGTTCGGGCCGAGCAGACCGACCGCCTCGCCCCGCCGGACCGTCATCGAGACATCCTCGACGACCCGGCGCGTCTTGTAGGCCTTCGCGACATGCTGAATCGACAGGATGCCGTCGCCGGCCGCCGGCGCGACGCTGAAACCCTGGGCGTCGTCCTCCATCCAGGCCTGCGATGCGGCGAGCCCGTCCGCGGTCGCGGGCTGCGGGTCCGCCGCCCGGTTGCGCAGGCGCTGCATCATCGGTCCGAACGAGATCAAACGCGCGCCTTCATTCAAGGTGGCTGCCATCCGAGGCGGCTGCCCGCGTCCGCGCCTCCGACGCACGGCCGCAATCGCCCTTCTATGACGTTTCGGGGACGGAGTATAACCGAACTCGCGGGTTCTGTTGCGCGCTTTCAGTCACAACCTGCGTGAGCGGCGCTACCGGCCGGCCGCGGCGCGATGGCGTCCCTTGCCGCTGTCCTCGGCGGAGGCGCCGCTGTCGCCCGTCGATCCGCTGCCGGGGATGAACATGCTCTTGACGCGGCCCGTCACCACCGCCTGTCCGGTCTTCAGGTCGTAGGTCAGCTTGTCCCCCTTGGTGACGTTGGGGCCCTGGCTAAGCGTCACGTTGCCCGTCATCACCACGCTGTTGGTGAGGCGATTGTAGACGGCGTTGTCGCCGGTGCCGATCTGGTCGCGCTGCGTCATCGTGACCGGGCCGGTGGCATACATGCGCTGCACCTGGTTGGTGCCGCCAGCGCCCGCGCCCGCGGAATTCTTCGGCGCCAAAAAGATGGTAAGCACGCTCGAGTGCAAGGTCGAATCGCCCTGCGTCGCGACGACGTTGCCGGTGTAGATGAGCTTTTGCTCCTTGTCGAAATAGTCGAGCTTCACCGCCTCGATGTTGATCGGCTTGCCGGAATTGCCGCCCGGGAGGATCGCGCCGGTGTTGCTCTTCTGCGCCAGGCCCGCCGTAGGCAGCGCCAGGAGAAGCGCCGCGGTCAGCGCCAGCGCGCAGATGCCGTGTCGCCTCAACGCGAGGCCTCCGTCGTCACGCTACCCGACGGCGCCTCGTCGGGTGCGTCGAACGTCGAAGCGATGTGGCCGCGGAAGGCAATGACGTGCCCGTTGTTCGAGATCGACATGTCGTCGGCGTTGACCATGCCGCCCTTGAGGTCGACGCGCAGGCGCTCGTGCGACAGGAAGACGCCCTGATGGAAGTTCATCGTCGCGCTCTTCATGTTGAACGTGTAGCCGCTCGTGTTGGCGATCCTGACGTTGCCGGCGAGCGCCATCGTGTCGGCCTTGCTGTCGTAGACGCCGTGCTGGGACAGGATGTGCGTCGTCGTCCTGTCGGCCATGCCGACCTTCGCATCGACGCCGACGAGCTCCATCACGCTCGGCGTCGTGATGTCCTGGATGCCGGACTTGGCCCTGATCTCGTAGGGGCCGCCGCCTTGCTGCACGCCGGAGAGCTTGGGATTGTCCATCGTGATCTTCGTGCCCTGCACGCCGACGCCGCTGACGCTGATCGCGCCGGGCAGGTGGCTGAACGGGTTGAAGATCGCGACGATCGCGATGGACGAGGGCCCGAGGATCGCGCCGAGGACGATCACCCGCTTGAGCAGCTTGACCCGCGCGGTATGGCGCGCCGCCGCCTTGATGGCGCCGCCGCGGGCCGCGGGCGTGTAGTCCATGCCCGCGCGCGAGCGCCGATCCGGCGCATCGGGATACATCTGGCGCTGGCCGCCGTCGCTCGTCAGATCCGTCATCCTCGAAGTGACCCGGCCTCGCCCTGAATCGTCACCTCGGGCTTATGCCGGGCCACGGCGGCGAAGCTAAGGCAGCGCCCCGGCGGACGCGGGCCGTTCAGCTGTGCGAGAAAATGTCGGTCTCGGCCCAGCCGTCGAGATCGAGCCGCGCGCGGGTCGGCAGGAAGGCGAAGGCGGCCTCCGCATAGCCGGTGCGGCCCTCGCGGACGAGCATCGCGTCGAGCCGGGTCCGCAGCTCGTGCAGATGCAGGACGTCGGAGGCCGCGTAGGCGAGCTGCGCCTCGCTCAGGGTCGCGGCACCCCAGTCCGACGATTGCTGCTGCTTGGAGATCTCGAGGCCCAGCAACTCGCGCACGAGATCCTTGAGCCCGTGACGATCAGTGTAGGTTCGCGCCAGCTTGGAGGCGATCTTGGTGCAATAGACCGGCGCGGTGGTGACCCCGAAGGCCTTCATCAGCACCGCGACGTCGAACCGCGCGTAATGGAACAGCTTGGTCACGCCGGGGTCGGTGAGCAGGGCCTCGAGCACCGGAGCACGGGTCTGGCCGCGGGCGATCTGCACAAGATCGGCGGAGCCGTCGCCGCGCGACAGCTGCACGACGCAGAGCCGGTCGCGACCCGGGACGAGACCGAGCGTCTCGGTATCGATGGCGACGATGGGACCGAGCCCGTGATCGGGCGGCAGGTCGCCGCGGTGGAGGCGGATGGTCATTCGGATTGCCGGTCGGAGGTGGATTCGGGCGGTAGCATCGGGCGTGCGATGCGACAAGAGCGGTCGGCCTGCACCCTGTGCCGCACGGCGCAAACGCGGCGGAACCAGATCGATTTGTCGCCGTTATTTACGCATCGCGGGAGGCGGGTATGCAGAAGAAGTTTGGTATCGTCGTCGTCGCCGCGAT
>CAZZZM010000095.1:0-1953 GCA_964658465.1 uncultured Nakamurella sp. | reverse complement strand
AAGCGGCGATAGAGAGCCAACGCCGGCGCGTTCGCCGACTCGACCTCGAGAAACCAGCTCTTTGCGCCCGCTCTTTGAAGCCGCGCCATGCTTGCGTGCATGAGGCGCTGCGCGATGCCTTGGCCGCGACGGCGCGGCTTCACGGCGATCGTCAGGATCTCCGCTTCGTCGGCGGCGAGCCTGGACAGGATGAAGCCGACGAGCTCGTTGCCCCTCGCGTAGGCGCCTTCCGCAAAGGTCGTCCGTGCAGCCAGCAGCTCCTCGAAGTCGGCCTGCGGCCAGGGATAGGTGAAGCTCGCGGCGTGGAGCGCTGCGCACTCGTCGCTCTGGTCGGCCGAGAGCGCATCGAGCCGCGGCGTATCCTTTTGAAAAAGCCCGAACACGTCCGGTCACCCCTCCACGGGCGCCGGCGCGCGCGCCGCCATGGGCTTTGCGTCGGGCGCCTTGAGGTAGAGCGGACGCGGCGGCGCGCTGGCCGGATCGGCGAGCAGCCCGAGCCGCGCCACGAAGACGATGTCCGGCGCGATGCGATCGCCGACGATCTCGGCGTCGATGCCGCGCGACCACGCCTCGATCGCCAACAGCGGCGCGCCCGATCCGGCGAGCCGCAGCGGGCCGGGGCCGAGATCGCGCACCGCCTCGTCTTTCGCCGCAAAGCGCGGCATCAGCAGGATGCGGCCGTCGCCGTGGAACGCGGCGAGGAAGACATGGCCGTGCCGCGCGTCGACGGCGACCGCGACGGTGCCGGGCTTTTCTTCGAGGATCAGCGGCGCGGCGAGCGCCGCCAGGGTGGAGACGCCGACGACCGGGACACCCCAGGCGAGCGCGAACGCCCGTGCCGCGGCAATGCCGACGCGCAGCCCGGTGAAGGAGCCCGGCCCGACCGTGACGGCCACGCGGTCGATCGACTCGAAGCCGCCGTCGACCCTGCCGAGGACGCGATCGATCAACGGGATGAGCGCCTCGGCGTGCCCGCGCTCCATGCCGAGCGTCTCTTGCGCCTCGGGCTCGATGGCACCTTCGATGAGCACGCACGCAGAGACGGCGGGAAGGGCGGTGTCGATCGCCAGAATCTTCATTCCGCGACTGTGACCGCTTTGCCCTCTCCGATCAATCGCGCCGAGACGCTAGCGGTGCCGGGTTCAGAAGTACTCGACGTAGAGCTGGACGCTCACCCAGGCGACGGCGGCGACCTGGACCAGGACGAGGACCAGCCCTGCCGCCTTGAACCGCTGGCTGTGCCAGGCGAGGAGCCCGGCGATGGCGGCGACGACCAGCGCGATGAAGCCCAGCGCAGCGTAAAGCGCGATCGTCCACGGCTCCACGCCAGCCTCGATCATCTCGCTCGGCCCGAGCGACGTCGGCATGACCACGAGGATCGCCGCGATGAGACCGCCGACGATGAGGCTGAGGAAGGTGGCCGCCCACACGGCGGATGTGACGAGCTGTCGCGTCATGCCTCGCTCGCGCGCTCCCGAACGCTGGGAGGACGCCTTCACGAACGCAAGCCGCGACGAGGCATCCCAGGACCACGGCAGCTTGCCAAGCACAGTGTTCAATCGATGACGATTTCGCGGTCGCATTGGGGAGTGGCGACGAATAGACCGATCGCCGCAGACATGATGCATACGCGGCCTTCACGGCCTCGACGTCCCCCGACACGCTTGGCCACCGAACGACAGGCGAGGCCATGCACAAGCTGAAATCACTCCTTCTCGCGGGTGCCGTGATTCCGGCGCTGATCCTCCCGCCGGTGCAGCCCGCGTTCGCGCAGGCGCCCGACCAGGAGCGACCCGGCGGTCGCCCCGGCATGCGCGGTGAGGGTGGCGGCGGACCCGGCATGCGGCGGGAGCCGGGCGAGGGCCCCCGCGGCGGTGCACGTGGCGAGGGCGGCCCCGGCATGCGCGGCGGTGGTCGCGAGCCAGGCGAGGGCGGTCCCGGCATGCGCGGCGG
>CAZZZM010000094.1:0-10152 GCA_964658465.1 uncultured Nakamurella sp. | reverse complement strand
CGGAGCTGGTTCACCGAGGTCGACTTGCCGACCATCTTGTTGGGGCCGGCGCCGCGGGTGCGCAGGTCGGAGAGTTCGCGCTTCAGCCGCGAGTTCTCGAGCGCGCGCTCGGCGATCAGCACGAGCCTGTCAGCCTTGAAAGGCTTCTCGATGAAGTCGTAGGCGCCGAGCTTGATCGCCGAGACCGCGGTCTCGATGTTGCCGTGGCCGGAGATCATCACGACGGGCAGCGTCGGATTCTCCTGCTTGAGGATCTCGAGCACCTGCAGGCCGTCGAGCTTCGAGCCCTGCAGCCAGATGTCGAGGAAGACGAGGCTTGGGCGGCGCGAGCGAACCGCGGCGATTGCCTCGTCCGAGTTCTTCGCGGTGCGCGTGCCGTGGCCCTCGTCGGAGAGGATGCCTGACACGATCTCCCGGATGTCCATTTCGTCGTCGACGATGAGGATGTCGGTGGCCATGGTCGTCTATGCCGTCTCGTTGGCCGCCAGAAAGGCAGGCGATTGCTGGGCGGGTTCTTCGGACGTCGCGTCGGGCGACGCCTCACGGTTCGGGAAATGCAGGTGCACGCGGGCGCCCTGCCCTCCCGGCGCGTCGAGCAACTCGAGCCCGCCGCCGTGATCTTCCAAGATCTTCGCGACGATCGGCAGACCGAGGCCGGTGCCTTCCGCGCGCGTCGTCATGTAAGGCTCGAGCAGGCGCTGACGCCCCTCCTTAGGAAAGCCCTTGCCGTTGTCGACGATGTCGAGCTCGACGTTGTCGCCGACCTTGAGGGTCACGCGAACGCGCCCCTTCGTGGTCAGGTCGGGGCGCGCCTGGATGCCCTCGGTCGCGTTCTTGATGATGTTCTGCAGCGCCTGCGACAGCAGGCGGCGGTCGAACCGCATCACCACCGCGTGCTGCGGCAGCTCGTCCTCGAAGACGATGTCGGGATGGGCGACCCGCATCAGGAACAGCACGCGGCGCACGCATTCGCCGAGATCGTCGCGTTCGAGCGTCGCCTTCGGCATGCGCGCGAAGGAGGAGAACTCGTCGACCATCCGCTTGATGTCCTCGACCTGGCGCACGATCGTCTCGGTGCACTGGTCGAAGATCTCCTTGTCCTGCGTGATGACCTTTCCGTACTTGCGCTTGATGCGCTCGGCCGAGAGCTGGATCGGCGTCAGCGGGTTCTTGATCTCGTGCGCGATGCGGCGTGCCACGTCGCCCCAGGCGGCGGAGCGCTGGGCGTCGAGCACGTCGGTGATGTCGTCGAGGGTGACGACGGCGCTCTTGCCCGATTTCGACGACGGCTCGCTCGTCACGCGCACGTTGAACAGCCGGTCGCGGCCGTGGCGCGAAAGCTGGACCTGACCCTGCATCAGCCGATGCTGGCTGGTCTGCGCCTCGGCGAGGATCGCCGCGATTTCCGGCACCACGCTCTCGACCTGCTGGCCGATGAGGCCCTGCGCGTTGTCGCCCTCGGCGGCGACGAGATGCTCGGCCGACGGGTTCAGCGTGGTGATCCTGCGCTCGGGATCGACGCCGATGACGGCGACCGGCACGCCCGACAGGACCGCCTCGGTGAAGATGCGGCGCTCGTCGATGAGCTGGCTCGCGGCGACGAGCCGGTTCTGCTGCAGGCGCAGCTCCGAGGTCATCTTGTTGAAGGTCTCGCCGAGGTGGGCGAAATCGCCCTGCGAACGATCGATCGCCACCTGCGTGAACAGGTTGCCCGAGGCGACCTGGTCGGTCGCGGAGATCAGCCGGCGGATCGGGTCGACGAGGCGGTTGGCGAAGGACAGGCCGAGCCAGGTCGCCGAGAGCAGCATGATGATCGCGATCGACACGTACATGGTCGCGAAGGCGATCGAGATCTGCGTGCGGTGGCGGTCGAAGGCGTCGTAGCGCACGACCAGGCGTTCCGCCGTCTTCGGGAACTCGACGGTGAAGCTGTCGACGGGCCGCGCCGCGTAGATGAAGGCGCCGGGGAACAGCGTCATCGGCCGCAGCGCGACGAAGGTGCGGTCGCCGTCGAGCAGGCGGCAGGTCGGCTCGTTCTTCTTCGCGTCGGCGAAGTCCTGCGGGCTCGGCTTGACGATCGCGGTGCCGGGTGCGCCGAGCCGCGAGTCGATGTTGGCGCGCGAGTAGATCGAGCCGTCGGAGCGCAGGATCGCCGCCGCGCTGAAACCCAGGAACTTCGCGCGCGACGAGAAGTAATTGAACATCATCGTCTGGTCGGCGGTCATGAACGCCTTGGCGCTGTCGAGGTCCTGCGCGGTGAGCCGGGCCTCTTGCAACAGCGACCAGCATTGCGATTCCTGGTAGAGCGTCGCCGCCTCGATCGTGTTGGTGACGAACCCGCGCACGTCTTTCATGAAGGCGGGGTTGAGGCTGCGATCGAGCGTCACGGAGCCGACGAGCGCCATCAGCAGAACCGGCACGGCGGCGATGATGGAGAACAGGCCGACGATGCGGATATGAAGCCGCGCGCCGGCGACCCCTGCCTTCCACGCCGCAAAGAGCGTCAGGCCCTCGAGCACGACGAGGATCGCCAGCGCCAGGATCGTGACGATGTTCGCGATGAACAGGCCGAGCACGACCGACGGCGACGTCGGGATCGGCGTGTAGTCGGAGAAGATCAGGAAGCTGGTGGTCGCGACCGCAAGCGCCAGCACCACCGCGATCGGGCCGAAACGCGCCAGCAGCCGACGCGAGGGAGCAATGGCATCGGTGGTCGGTGCTGCCATGCGCGCTCGAAAATCCCCGTCCCCGGACGCCGGACCTGGTCAGGGCCTGCGCCTCCGTCGGCACCGACCGCTTCCGATCGGGCTTGGCTCCTACTGTTGCAAGATTGCGACAATTAAACGGCGCGATACCCGAACGTCACACCACCTCGAGCACCATCGCCTCGTTGAGAGAGCGGCCATGTTCGTCGCTCGCGGTGACCTTCAGCGCGTAGGTTCCGGGCTGGAGGTCGGCGGGCAGATGCGCCTCGAACAGGTGCGAGCTGTGCTGCGGGACGACCCATTTCTTGATGGTCTCGGGATAGCGCGCATAAAGTTGGGCGACGAACGGATCGACCTTTGCCACCCGCCTCATCGCGACCGGCGTGCGGGTGTCGAGCGCGAAGGCGACCTTGGTGCGTGGGCCGCCGTCGAAGACGTTGACGACGACGCGCGTGCTGCCCGCCTGGTCGGCACTGACGGGCGACCGCAGCAGCGTTTCCATCGGCAGCGTGCGGACGACTTCGCGATCGTTGGCGTGATACTGCGTCTCCAGGCTGATGCGCATCCGCGACCCCGCGGGCTCGGCGGCCGGGACGAAGCGCGTCGTGTAAGCGCCGCCGTCGATCGACAGCACGTGCGTCCCGTTCGGCGTCCCGTCCCACTGGTCGGCACAGGCGATGCCGCGATGGTCGAGCGGGCCGCTCCACCACGAGCCTGAGGCGGCGGCGAGGACGTGGTGGTGATGCGCGACCTTGCTTGCGAAACCGACATCCGCCCCCAGGTAGTGATGCTCGGTCGAATGCGTGTGGCCGGCGAAGGAGACGGCGGGACGATCACCGAGCAGCGCCAGCAGGTCGCCGGCATTGTCGGTATTGTTCGCCGGGTCTTTCGGATCGAGATAGGTGCGCAGCGGGATGTGGAAGGCGAGCACGATCAGTCTGTCGGCCGGCGTCGCCGCCAGCAGGTTCTTCACGAATGCGAGCTGATCCTCGGGGAAATGCCCGCGATAAGCACCCCTGACGCCGCCCTCCTTGCCGGTGCCGGTGCCGAGATAGTCGACGTTGTCGAGCATGACGAAGAGCGCGCCAGCGTGCTCGTGCGCGTAGTACGGCGCGCCGAACACGCGCTTCCAGGTGTCGCGCGAGCGACGCGCGTCAGGCGCCTCGTAGTCGAGGTCGTGGTTGCCGCCGACGTTCCACCACGGCAGGCCGACCGTGCCGACGATACGATTGAAGCGGTGGTAGAACGACAGATCGTCGAACATCAGATCGCCGAGCGTCATGCCGAAGGCGGCTTCGCTTTCGACGAGCCGGCTGACGATATCGTCGCGTACGTATTCGACCTCGGCGGTCGACTCGGGCTGCGGATCGGTCATCAGGATCACGTCGAAGCGGGCGGGCTCGTCGACGCGGGTCAACTCGAAGTCGATCGCCGCCGGCAGCGGACCCGTCGGCGCGAGGCCCTCGTAGCGGAAGCCGAGCGCCGCCGGCGTCCCCTCGGGATCGTACACGTAGGAATGGCGCACGAGGTTGGTTGCCGGATCGACCGGCAGCCGGAAGCCCGCCGGCTTGATTACGAAGATCGACTGGCCCGGCGCGATCGGCAGGCTGTAGCGTCCGTCCGCCGCCGTGCGCACGACCTCGCGGCCGTTCGAGACGAGGACGCCCGGCAGCGGCGGGCCTTTTGCGCCGGGCGCGGCGCCGGCCCCGATCTCGGTGATCGTACCGGTGGCCGTGGCGGGCGCCGGCTGGGCCTGCGCGGTCCCGCCCGATGCGAGCGCGAGGGCCGCGCCGCCCACGATTACATCTCGCCGTGTCGGGCCGTCGGTCATCGGTTTTTCCTCTCTGACGGCGACCCAAGCATCACAAGGCGAAGGCGAGATGACGGCGCTGCTTGACGCCTCCTGCCGCCGCGCCCGATATGCGGCGCATGAACGTCGTCCTCATCGACAATTACGACAGCTTCACCTGGAACCTCGTGCACGATCTCGGGGCGCTCGGCGCCACGGTGGAGGTGGTGCGCAACGACGCCTGCAGCGTCGCCGAGATCGTCGACCGGCGCCCCGAAGCGATCGTGCTGTCGCCCGGCCCCTGCACGCCGCGCGAGGCCGGCATCTGCCTCGACCTCGTCCGCAAGGCCGGCACGCAGATCCCGATCTTCGGCGTCTGCCTCGGCCACCAGGCGATCGGCGAGGTGTTCGGCGGCGACGTGGTGCGGGCGCCGATCCCCGTGCACGGCAAGGTCGCCACCATCGCCCACAAGGGCGAGACGATCTTCCGCGGGCTGAACGCCAATCTGCAGGCGACGCGCTACCATTCGCTCGTCGTCGACCGCGCCACCCTGCCTGCGAGCCTGCACGTCACCGCCGAGACCGACGGGCTGATCATGGCGCTGTCGCATCGCGAGTTGCCGATCCACGGCGTGCAGTTCCACCCCGAGAGCATCGCGTCCGAAGGCGGCCGCACGATCATCAAGAACTTCCTCGACCTCGCCGGGGCCTGGAACGCCTCGGCCGCGGCGCGCCGCGAGCCGGCGACCGCGCCATGATGAGCGCCCCATGAAGACCGCACCTTGAGCGACGCCCTCAAGCCCGTGCTTGCGACGCTCGCCGGCGGTCGCACGCTGAAGCGCGCCGAGGCGGAGGCGGCGTTCGACATCCTGTTCGCCGGCGAGGCGACGTCGGCGCAGATGGGCGCCTTCCTGCTCGCCTTGCGCGTGCGCGGCGAGACGCTCGACGAGATCACCGGCGCGGTGGCGGCGATGCGCGCGCGCATGCTGCGGGTGAGCGCCCCCGCCGGCGCCATCGACATCGTCGGCACCGGCGGCGACGGCCACGGCACCTACAACGTCTCGACGCTGGCCGCGATGATCGTCGCCGCCTGCGGCGTCCCGGTCGCCAAGCACGGCAACCGCGCCGCGTCCTCGCGCTCCGGCTCCTCCGACGTGCTCGCCGCGCTCGGCGTCGCCGTCGGGCTCGGCGTCGCGGACGTCGAGCGCTGCCTCCACGAGGTCGGGCTTGGCTTCATGTCGGCGCAGGCGCACCATGCTGCGATGCGCCATTTCGCGTCCGTCCGCGCCGATCTCGGCACGCGCACGATCTTCAACCTGCTCGGGCCGCTCTCGAACCCGGCCGGCGTCACGCGGCTGCTCGTCGGCGTCTTCGCGCCGGAGTGGCTGGAGCCGCTCGCCCGCGTGCTCGGCGCGCTCGGCGCGGAGACGGCCTGGCTGGTGCACGGCGCCGACGGGCTCGACGAGATCACCACCACCGGGCCGACCGAGGTCGTCGCCTGGGAGGCGGGCGCGATCCGCCGCTTCACCATCACGCCGGAAGAGGTCGGCCTGCCGCGCGTGGCGCTCGCCGAGCTGAAGGGCGGCGACGCGCGTCATAACGCGGCGGCGCTGACCGCCGTGCTCGACGGGGCGGCCGGTCCCTATCGCGACATCGCCTGCCTGAACGCCGCTGCCGCCCTTGTCGTCGCCGGCCGCGTTGCCGATCTGAGGTCGGGGCTCGACACGGCGCGCGCGGCGCTCGACAGCGGCGCCGCCAAGGCGGTGCTCCATCGCCTCATAACCGCGAGTCAGACAAGCTTGGCAGCCGCCGGATGACTGCAACCACCGACATTCTGCGCTCGATCGAAACCTACAAGCGCCGCGAGATCGCCGAGGCGGAGGCGCGCGTGCCCTACGCCGAGATGTTCGCGCGGGCCAAGGCGGCGCCGCCGCCGCGCGGCTTCGTGCAGGCGATCAAGACGAGGCGCCATGCCGGCGGCATCGCGCTGATCGCCGAAGTGAAGAAGGCGAGCCCCTCGAAGGGGCTGATCCGCGAGGACTTCGATCCGCCAGAGCTCGCCGCGGCCTATGAGGCCGGCGGCGCGACATGTCTCTCCGTCTTGACCGACGGGCCATCCTTCCAGGGGCAGCTCTCGTTCCTCGAAGCCGCGCGCGCCGCGACGTCGCTTCCGGCGCTGCGCAAGGACTTCATGTTCACGCCGTATCAAGTCGCGGAAGCGCGGGCGCACGGGGCTGACTGCATCCTGCTCATCATGGCGGCGATCGACGATTCGACGGCGATCGACCTGCGCGACGCGGCCCGCGCGCTCGGCATGGACGTGCTCGTCGAGGTACACGACGCCGACGAGCTCGAGCGGGCGCTGTGGCTGGAGACGACGCTCGTCGGCATCAACAATCGCAACCTGCGCACCTTCGAGATCTCGCTCGAAGTCAGCGAGCGGCTGGCGCCGCGCGTCCCGCGCGACCGCATCATCGTCGGCGAGAGCGGCATCTTCACGCACGCAGACTGCCAGCGGCTGCGCCGCTCCGGCATCGACACGATCCTGGTCGGCGAGAGCCTGATGCGGCAGGCCGACGTCGCCGCCGCGACGCGGACCCTGCTGGGCGGTGCGGCCGACGAGGCCGAGCGCTCGTCGACGCGCGCATGAGGATGGGACATACGCGCGGGGTGACAGCATTCCCTTCTCCCGCCGGCGGGAGAACAGCGTGAGCCGACTCACCCACCTTGACGCCACCGGCGCGGCCAGCATGGTCGACGTGTCCGACAAGGCGGAAACAACGCGCGTCGCGATCGCCGAGGGCGCCATCGTGATGCAGCCGGCAACGCTCGACCTTGCGCTGTCGGGGCACGCGAAGAAGGGCGACGTGGTCGCCACCGCCCGCATCGCCGGCATCATGGCGGCCAAGCGAACGGCGGAGCTGATCCCGCTGTGCCACCCGCTGGCCCTGACCAAGATCACCGTCGACATCGCGCCCGATCCCGCGCTGCCCGGCTTCCGCGTCGTCGCCGAGGCGAAGCTCACGGGCAAGACGGGCGTCGAGATGGAGGCGCTGACCGCCGTCTCGGTCGCCTGCCTCACGCTCTACGACATGCTCAAGGCGGCCGATCGCGGCATGCGCATCCAGGGCATCGCGCTGCGCGAGAAGCGCGGCGGCAAATCAGGAGATTGGATGGCCCAAGGATCGCAGCCGTGAGCGACGGCCTACTCTCCGTCGCCGAGGCGCTGGCGCTCGTGCTCGGCTCGGCGACGCCGCGGGCGAGCGAGGACGTTCCGCTGGCGCAGAGCTTCGGCCGCACACTGGCGTCTGACCTCGCGGCGCGACGCCGGCAGCCGCCGACCGACGTCTCGGCGATGGACGGCTACGCCGTGCGCCACGCCGATCTCGCCGACCTGTCGCGCCCCCTCGCCCTCGTCGGCGAGAGCGCGGCGGGGCGCGGCTACGGCGCGCGACTGGAGCCGGGACAGACGGTGCGCATCTTCACCGGCGCCCGGGTGCCCGCCGGCGCCGACACGATCCTGATCCAGGAGAACGCCGAGGCCGACGGCCCCCGCATCTTCGCGCGAGAACGACCGCAGCCGAACCGCCACATCCGCCGCGCCGGGCTCGACTTCGAGCCGGACGAGGTGCTGCTCAATGCCGGCACGCGCCTCGGCGCCGCCGAGATCGCGCTAGCGGCGGCGATGGATCACCCAGCTCTTCCCTGCGTGCGCAGGCCGCGCGTGGCGATCATCGCCAACGGCGACGAGCTCGTGCTGCCGGGCCAGGAGATCGGGCCGGATCAGATCGTCGCCTCGAATTCGTTTGCGATCGCCGCCTTCACCCAGGCCGCCGGCGGCGAGCCGCTCGATCTCGGCATCGCCGCCGACAGCGTGGCGGCTCTGGAGGGCAAGATCATCGCGGCGCGCGAGGCGAAGGCCGACGTCATCGTGACGCTTGGTGGCGCCTCCGTCGGCGACCACGATCTCGTCAAGCCGGCGCTGGCCCGCCAAGGGATGTCGCTGTCGTTCTGGAAGATCGCGATGCGGCCCGGCAAGCCGCTGATCCATGGGCACGTCGGGGACACCGCGATCCTCGGCCTGCCCGGCAATCCCGTTTCGGCGATCGTCTGCGGCGCGCTGTTCCTGGTGCCGCTGATCCGCGCGCTCTCCGGCGACCGCATGGCCGCCGCCGACCGCAGCGAGCCCGCCGTGCTCGGCGCCCCGCTGCCGGCCAACGACCACCGCCAGGACTACCTGCGCGCCACGCTCGCGCGCCGCAGCGACGGCGTGCTCGTCGCGACGCCGGCCAAGCTGCAGGATTCCTCGATGCTGCGTGTGCTGGCGAGCAGCGAGTGCCTGCTGATCCGCGGGCCGCATGCTACGGCGGACGAGGCCGGCGCGCCGTGCCGGGTCATCCGACTCCGGCAGGGGTGGTAGCGCCGGAGCCGCTATTCCCCGATCACATGCAAGACGATCGCGCGCCGGTGCGGCGCGCGACGATGCTCGAACAGATAGATCCCCTGCCAGGTGCCAAGCACCATCCGTCCCGCCTGCACCGGGATCGACAGCTGCGTCTGCGTCAGCGCGGCACGGATGTGGGCGGGCATGTCGTCCGGGCCTTCCGAGCCGTGGATGTAGCTGCGGTCCTCCGGCGCGATCCGCTCGAAGAAGTCCCGCAGGTCGGCCTGCACGTCGGGATCGGCGTTCTCCTGGATGATCAACGACGCCGAGGTGTGCCGGCAGAAGATCGTCAGCAGGCCTTCGGCGATGCCGGCGTCGCGCAGGAACGCGTCGACCTCGCGCGTGAAGTCCGTCAGCCCCTTGCCGCGCGTCTGCAAAGTAAGCTCGTGAAACGCCTGTCGCATCGACCACCTTTACCATTCGGGCAGCATGCGAACCAAAAAGGAACAAAAAGTGCCCGTTCACCCTTTGTCTGTGATTTTTCCTGTTGTATAGATGACGCGCAAGGATTCGACGGCAAGTCGATCCAACAATTCCGCCGCGAGCCTTTGGATGCTGACGAAGAAACAAAGCGAGCTGCTGCGCTTCATCAACGAGCGCCTCAAGGAGACGGGCGTGCCGCCGTCCTTCGACGAGATGAAGGAGGCGCTCGACCTGCGCTCAAAGTCGGGCATTCACCGGCTGATCATCGCGCTGGAGGAGCGCGGCTTCATCCGGCGCCTGCCCAACCGGGCACGGGCCCTGGAAGTGCTCCGGTTACCTGAATCCTCGACGCCGGCGGGCCAGACGCGGGCGCGCCGCTTCGAGCCATCCGTCATCGAGGGCAATCTCGGCCGCGTGCGACCGCTGGCGACGCCGCCCTCGCATGGCGACGACGAGCGCGAGGTGGTGGCGATCCCGGTGATGGGTCGCATCGCCGCCGGCACGCCGATCTCGGCGCTGCAGCAGCGCAGCCACACGATCGCGCTGCCGCCCGACATGCTGCCGTCGGGCGAGCATTACGCGCTCGAGGTGCGCGGCGATTCGATGATCGAGGCCGGCATTCTCGACGCCGACACGGTGGTCATCCGCCGCCAGGACACGGCCGAGACGGGCGACATCGTCGTCGCGCTGATCGACGACGAGGAGGCGACGCTGAAGCGCCTGCGCAAGCGCGGCGCCTCGATCGCGCTGGAGGCTGCCAACCCCGCCTACGAGACGCGCATCTTCGGGCC
>CAZZZM010000093.1:7724-10157 GCA_964658465.1 uncultured Nakamurella sp. | reverse complement strand
GCTCAGAACGCCGCGATCCCCGTGATCGCGCGGCCCAGGATCAGCGCGTGCACGTCGCTGGCGCCCTCGTAGGTGTTCACCGTCTCGAGGTTCATCACGTGGCGCATCACGTGCAGCGCGCCGGTGATGCCGGCGCCGCCGTGCATGTCGCGGGCCTCGCGGGCGACGCGCAGCGCGGTGGCGCAGTTGGAGCGCTTCATCATCGAGATCGCCTCGGGCACGAAGTCGCCCTGGTCGAGCCGGCGGCCGAGGGCCAGCGCGCCCTCGTAGCCGAGCGCGATGTCGGTCATCATCTCGGCGAGCTTCTTCTGCACGAGCTGGCGGCCGCCGAGCGGGCTGCCGAACAGCTTGCGCTCCATCACGTAGTCGCGCGTGGCGTGGAAGCAGAACTCGGCCGCGCCGAGCGCGCCCCAGGCGATGCCGTAGCGCGCCTTGTTGAGGCAGGAGAACGGGCCGCGCAGGCCGCGCACGCCCGGCAGGCGGTTCTCCTCCGGCACGAAGGTGTCGGAGAGCCCGATGTCGCCGGTGATCGAGGCGCGCAGCGAGAGCTTGTCGCCGATCTTGTCGGTGGTGAAGCCTTTCGCGCCGCGCTCGACGATGAAGCCGGTGATGTCGCCGTCGAGCTTGGCCCAGACGATCGCGAGGTCGGCGACCGGCGAGTTCGAGATCCAGTACTTGGCGCCGTTGAGCACGTAGCCGCCGTCGACCTTCTCGGCCTTGGTGCGCATCGAGGCGGGGTCGGAGCCGCCCTCGGCCTCGGTGAGGCCGAAGCAGCCGACGAGCTCGCCCTTCGCCATCTTCGGCAGGAACTTCTTCTTCTGCGCGTCCGTGCCGAAGGCGTAGATCGGGTACATGGCGAGCGAGGACTGCACGCTCATCGCCGAGCGGTAGCCGGAATCGACCGCCTCGATCTCGCGCGTTACCAGCCCGTAGGCGACGTGGCCGGCGTCCGAGCCGCCGTATTCCTCCGGCAGGGTGATGCCGAGAAGGCCGAGCTCGCCCATCTCCGAGATGACGTCGCGATCGAATTTCTCCTCCGCGAACGCCGTGACGATGCGCGGCAGCAGCTTCTCGCGCGCGTAGGACCTCGCGGACTCGGAGATCATCCGCTCCTCCTCGGTGAGGCGGGCGGTGAAATCGAGCGGATCGGTCCAGTCGAAGGCTTTCGTGTCGATCTTGCCTGAGGTCATGGCTCACTCCTGCGGCGGACGGCGGCGGCTTCCTCTCGGCGACATAACGCGGACGCGCCGAAAAGACGAGGCGCCGGGCCGCGATCGGGGGCGTTTTCATACTAACGGTATGGAAATATCGGCTCCCGTCCGCGGCGCGCTGGCCCTATGGTGCGGCGGCCGCCGGCCAGGCCGGCCGAACGACAGAGACCGGGAAACTGCCATGGGGAGCGCGCGTCGTGGGGGGTGAATCGCTGATCGACCAGGCCGTCGCGCTGCGCGCCGAGGACGCCTTCGACGTCGCGGCGGTCGACGCGTTTTTGAAAGAGCGTGTCGCTGGGCTGGAGGGCCTGCCGGAGGTCCGGCAATATCCCGGCGGGGCCTCGAACCTCACCTATCTCCTGCGCTACCCCGGCCGCGACCTGATCCTCCGCCGCCCGCCCGCCGGGCACAAGGCGAAGTCGGCGCACGACGTGCTGCGCGAGGCGCGCATCATGGCGGCGCTGAAGCCCGTCTACCCCTACGTGCCGGAGATCGTCGCGCTGGGCGAGGACCACGCCATCATGGGCTGCGACTTCTACGTGATGGAGCGGCTCGTCGGCATCATCCTGCGCCGCGACGTGCCCGCAGAGCTCGGGCTCGATGCGGCGACGACGCGGAAGCTCTGCCTCGCGGTGCTGGACCGGCTGATCGAGCTGCATCTCGTCGATCCCGCCGCCGCCGGCCTCGAGGGGCTCGCCAAGGGCGCGGGCTACGTGAAGCGGCAGGTCGAGGGCTGGTCCGGCCGCTGGCAGCAGGCGTTGACCGAAGACGTCGCGCCGATCCCCGACGTGCTCGCCTGGCTTGCCCGCACGATGCCAGAGGGCGAGGTGGCGATCCGCCTCATCCACAACGACTACCGCTTCGACAACGTCGTGCTCGATGCCGAGGACCCGCTGCGCGTCATCGGCGTGCTCGACTGGGAGATGGCGACGCTCGGCGATCCGCTGATGGACCTCGGCGGCCTGATCTCCTACTGGGTCGAGCCGACCGATCCGCCAGAGGTGGTCGCGCGCCGGCGCCAGCCGACCCACGCGCCGGGCATGCTCACCCGCGCCGAGGTGATCGCCTACTATGGCGAGAAGACCGGCTGGAACGTCGAGAGCTTCGACTTCTACGAGGTCTTCGGCCTGTTCCGCCTCGCGGTGATCATCCAGCAGATCTACCGCCGCTACTACCTGAAGCAGACGACCAACCCGCGCTTCGCCGACTACGGCGAGGCGGC
>CAZZZM010000093.1:5309-7624 GCA_964658465.1 uncultured Nakamurella sp. | reverse complement strand
GCTCGACGGTTTGGGGGAATACGATCACGATACCGTCGTCGCGCGCTACGAGCCGCGCTACGCCGACAGCGCGGCGATGCACGCCGAGTTCGCCGCGCAGGAGCATCCGCGCCGCGCCTTCCACGCCATGTACGTGAAGGCCATCGCCCGCTGGACGGGCGGCGAGCACGATGCCGACTATGCCGAGAGCTGGCCGGCCTTCCGCGCCCGCGTCGGCGGCGCCGTGCGGCAGCTCGCCAAGCTCGACGCCCGCACGGTGATCGCCTTCACCTCGGGCGGGCCGATCACCGCGGCGGTGCAGACGCTGACCGGCGTGCCCGACGCGCGCGCCTTCGACCTGAACTGGCCGCTCGTCAACGCCGGCATCACGCGGCTGCGCTTTTCCGCGTCCGACGGCCTGGTGACGCTTGCTACCTACAACGCCCATCCCCACCTCGACCGCACGGGCGATCCCGCGCTGATCACCTACAGGTAACGCCATGCCCACGCTCGTCCCCGGTCCCCGCGTCGCGGGCAAGAAGGCGTTCATCACCGGTGCCGCGCGCGGCCTCGGCGAAGCGACGGCGCGCCTGCTCGCCGCGCATGGCGCAAAGGTCTTCCTCACCGACATCGATGCCGAGACCGTCGGCGAAGTCGCCCGCGCGATCGACGCCGAGCACGGCGCGGGCACCGCCTTCGCCGCGACGCACGACGTGCGCGACGAGGCGCAGTGGGAGGAAACGCTCGCGGCGGCGAACGAAGCGCTCGGCGGCCTCTCCATCCTCGTCAACAACGCCGGCATCGGCGTGCAGGCGCGCGTCGAGCAGATCGCGCTCGAGGAATGGCACCGCGTGATGGCGATCAACCTCGACAGCGTCTTCCTCGGCTGCAAGCACGCGCTCAAGTACCTGCGCGAGAGCCAGCCGTCGTCGATCGTCAACATTTCGTCGATCGCCGGCATCGTCGCCGACGGGCAGTACGCCGCCTACAACACGTCGAAGGCCGGCGTGATGATGCTGACGAAGTCGGTGGCGCTCGACTGCGCGCAGCAGGGCCTCGACATCCGTTGCAACTCGGTGCACCCGGGCTTCGTCCGCACCGCGATCGTGCAGCCGTACTTCGACAAGCACGGCGAGGCCGAGGCCACGCGCAAGCTGACGAAGCACATCCCGATGAAGCGGCTCGGCAAGCCCGACGACGTCGCCTATTGCGTGCTCTACCTCGCCAGCGACGAGAGCGCCTTCGTGACGGGCAGCGAGTTCAAGGTCGACGGGGGCATCTCGGCGGCATGAGACATCCTCTTCCGGTGGAAGCGAAAAGGAGCAACCGATGACAACGCACCGCAACGTCTGGCGCCTGCGCAAGCGCCCGGTCGGCGACATCAAGGAGGGCGACCTCACCTACGAGCGCGAGGCGCTTCCCGAGCTGAAGGACGGCCAGTTTCTGCTCGAGGTGCTGTATCTCTCGCTCGATCCGACCAATCGCATCTGGATGAGCGACATGCGGCAATACATGCCGCCGGTGCCGCTCGACGCGCCGATGCGCGGCGGCGTCGCCGGCCGCGTCGTGGCGAGCAGGAAGCCGGGCGTGAAGGAAGGCGACATCTATTTCGGGCTCGGCGAGTTCGCCGACCACATCGTCACCGACGGCTCGAACTTCACAAAGGCCGAGCTGCCGGCGGGCCTGCCGCTCTCGGTCGGCTACGGCATCTTCGGCCTCGTCGGCCCGACGGCCTATTTCGGCCTGCTGCACGTCGGCAAGCCGAAGGAAGGCGAGACGCTGGTCGTCTCGGCGGCCTCCGGCGGCGTCGGGCAGATCGTCGGCCAGATCGGCAAGATCAAGGGCCTGCATGTCATCGGCATCGCCGGCGGCCCGGAGAAGTGCCGCTATCTTACCGACGAGCTCGGCTTCGACGCGGCGATCGACTACAAGAACGAGGACGTCGGCAAGCGGCTCGACGCGCTGGCGCCGAAGGGCGTGGACATCAACTTCGAGCAGGTCGGCGGCCCGATCATGGAGGCGGTGATGAGCCGCATGAACCTGTTCGGCCGCATGCCGCTCTGCGGCATGATCTCGGGCTACAATGACGAGAAGCCGGCGCCGGGCCCGCGCACCTGGCCGCTGATCCTGATGCAGCGCCTCACCGTGCAGGGCTTCATCATCTTCGACTTCATCAAGCACTACGACGAGATGTTCCGCGAGCTCGGCGGCTGGATCGCCGCGGGCAAGATCAAGACGCGCCAGGACGTGCGCATGGGGCTCGAGAACGCGATCGACTACCTCGGCCTGCTCTACACCGGCGGCAACACCGGCAAGCTCCTGGTGGAAGTGCATCC
>CAZZZM010000093.1:3780-5209 GCA_964658465.1 uncultured Nakamurella sp. | reverse complement strand
GAGCTCACCGATGCCGGGCCGGACTGGCTGCAGGGCCGCATGCCGGTCGACGAGCGCACGCGCCAGCCGTTCGGGCGGCTGCACGGCGGCGCCTCGGTCGCCTTCGCCGAAACACTCGCCTCGGTCGCCTCGGTGTTCTGCGTCGACCGCAAGCAGAAGACCATCGTCGGGCTTGAGATCAACGCCAACCATCTGCGCGGCGTGACGGACGGGTTCGTCACCGGCACCGCGCGACCGCTGCACATCGGCCGCACGACGATGGTGTGGGAGGTGCGCATCGAGGACGAGGCCGGCAAGCCCGTCTGCATCTCCCGCTGCACCATCGCCGTCATCGACCTCCCGCGCGAGAAAGTATGATGTCCATCCTGCTGTCGCGCGCCGATCTCGACTTCCTGCTCTACGACTGGCTCAAGATCGAGGAGCTGACGGCGCGCGAGCGCTATGCCGATCATTCGCGCGAGACCTTCGATGCGACGCTCGACCTCGCCGAGGCGATCGCCACCGAGCACTTCCTGCCGCACAACAAGAAGGCCGACGCCAACGAGCCGCGCTTCGAGAACGGCAAGGTGGTGATGATCCCCGAGGTCGGCGCCGCGCTGAAGCATTACAGCGACGCGGGCCTTCTCGCTGCGCAGGCCGATGCTGCGGACGGCGGCATGCAGCTGCCCTGCGCCGTCGGCAGCGCCGCCTTCGCCTTCTTCAAGGCCGCCAACGTCGGCACGGCGAGCTACCCGATGCTGACGACCGCCGCCTCGAACCTTCTGCGCAAGCACGGCTCTCCCGAGCTGATCGCGCGCTTCCTCAAGCCAATGCGCGAGGGCCGCTTCTTCGGCACCATGTGCCTTTCCGAGCCGCAGGCCGGCTCCTCGCTCGCCGACATCACCACCCGCGCCGAGCCGCAGGAGGACGGCAGCTACCGCCTCTTCGGCACCAAGATGTGGATCTCCGGCGGCGAGCACGAGCTCTCCGAGACGATCGTCCACATGGTGCTCGCCAAGGTGCCCGGCGGGCCGGCGGGCTCGCGCGGCATCTCGCTCTTCCTCGTGCCGAAGCACCTCGTCGGCGACGACGGCGCGATCGGCGCGCGCAACGACATCGTGCTGGCCGGCCTCAACCACAAGATGGGCTATCGCGGCACGACCAACACGCTGCTCAACTTCGGCGAGGGCGCGCACACGCCGGGCGGCAAGCCGGGCGCTGTCGGCTGGCTCGTCGGCGAGGTGCACGGCGGCCTGCCCGCCATGTTCTTCATGATGAACGAGGCGCGCATCGGCGTCGGCCTCGGCGCCGTCGCGCTCGGCTACACCGGCTACCTGCGCGCGCTCGCCTACGCCAAGGAGCGGCCGCAGGGCCGCCCGCTCGGCGTGCGGGACCAGACCACCAAGCCGTGCGCGATCATCGAGCATCCCGACGTGCGCCGCATGCTGCT
>CAZZZM010000093.1:2358-3680 GCA_964658465.1 uncultured Nakamurella sp. | reverse complement strand
CGCGACAATCGCCTGAACCCCATCCACGAGGGCACGCACGGCATCCAGGCGCTCGACCTGCTGGGGCGCAAGGTGACGCAGAACGGCGGCGCCGCACTCGAGCTGTTTTCCGCACGCATCGCGAAGACGGTGAGGGCGGGCGAGGCCGCGGGCGGCGAGGCGGCAGGGCACGCGCGCGATCTTGCCGCCGCGCTCGACGCCGTCGGCGAGACGACGCGCAAGCTCTACGGCGCCGGCGACCTGTCCGTCACGCTGGCCAACGCCTCCGCCTACATGGAGGCCTTCGGGCACATGGCGATCGCCTGGGTGTGGCTCGAGCAAGTGCTGGCGCTGGGCCCGCGCGAGGATGTGTTCGCCGAGGGCAAGCGGCAGGCTTGCCGCTATTTCTTCCGCTGGGAGCTGCCGAAGATCTTTCCGCAGCTCGCGACACTGGGTGCGCTGGACCGCACGACGCTGGACATGAAGGTGGAGTGGTTCTGAGGCTGGCGCTTCCCGCCTCCCACAGGAAGGAGACGGGAGCTGCTTTTTACCCCACCACCGCGCCGGTGATCGTCACGCCGCCGTCGACGACGATCGTCTGTCCGGTCATGAAGCGTCCGGCGTCGGAGGCCAGAAACACCGCGGCGCCGGCGATGTCGTCGGGCTCGCCGATGCGGCGCAGCGGCGTCTGCGCCTCGACGGCCTTCAGGCGCTCCGGATTGTCCCACAGCGCCTTGGCGAAGTCGGTCTTGATGAGGCCCGGCGCGATGCAGTTGATGCGCAGGCCGTGGCGGCCGTGCTCCACGGCGAGGTTGCGCGCGAGCTGCATGTCGGCCGCCTTCGAGATGTTGTAGGCGCCGATCACCGGCGAGCCCACCAGGCCGCCGATCGACGAGACGATGATGATCGCGCCGTCCTTGCGCTCGATCATGCCGGGCGCCGCGAGCTGCACCAGCCAGTGGTTCGAGACGATGTTGTTGTCGAGGATCTTGCGGAACTGCTCGTCCGAGATGCCGCCGAGGGGGCCGTAGTACGGGTTCGAGGCCGCGTTGCAGACGAGGATGTCGATCGGCCCGAGCTTCTCCTGCGTCGTCGCGACGAGCCGCTCGAGGTCGGGCTTCGACGAGATCGACGCCGCGACCGCGATCGCCCGGCCGGCGCCGTGCACCGCCTCGATCTCCTTCACCACCGCCTCGCACGCCTCGATCTTGCGCGACGAGACGACGACGCGCGCGCCGTGCTCGGCGAGCCGCAGCGCGATCGCCTTGCCGATGCCGCGCGACGAGCCGGTGACGACGGCGACCTTACCGTTGAGATCGAACAGGGACATTCGTTTGCCTCTC
>CAZZZM010000093.1:0-2258 GCA_964658465.1 uncultured Nakamurella sp. | reverse complement strand
GCTGCAGGGCTTCACGAAGATCTCCTAGCGTCTCGGCGCTTATCCCTTCTCCCGCAAGCGGGAGAAGGAAGGGGTCACGCGTTGGTGTAGCGGCGCATCTCGAGCTTCGCGATCGTGCGGTTGTGCACCTCGTCGGGGCCGTCGGCGAGGCGCAGCGTGCGCACGTGGGCGTAGCTGCGCGCCAGGTCGAAATCGTTGGAGACGCCACCGCCGCCGTGCGCCTGGATCGCGTCGTCTATGATGCGCAGCGCGACGTTGGGTGCCGCCACCTTGATCATCGCGATCTCGAGCCGGCCGACCTTGGCGCCCTGCTTGTCCATCACGTCGGCCGCCTTCAGGCAGAGCAGCCGCGTCATCTCGATGTCGATGCGGGCGCGGGCAATGCGCTCCTCCCACACCGAATGGTCGGCGATCCGCTTGCCGAAGGCTGTGCGCGTCAGCAGCCGCTTCGCCATCGCCTCCAGCGCCGCCTCGGCGACGCCGATCGTGCGCATGCAATGGTGGATGCGGCCCGGCCCGAGCCGGCCCTGCGCGATCTCGAAGCCGCGACCCTCGCCGAGGATGAGATTGGCGGCCGGCACGCGCACGTTGGTGAGCTTCACCTCGCAATGGCCGTGCGGCGCGTCGTCGTAGCCGAAGACGGGCAGCCAGCGCACCACCTCGACGCCGGGCGCGTCGAGCGGCACCAGGATCTGCGACTGCTGCTTGTGGGTTTCCGCCGTCGTGTCGGTCTTGCCCATCACGATGGCGATCTTGCAGCGCTTGTCGCCGACGCCGGACGACCACCACTTGCGGCCGTTCACCACGTAATGGTCGCCGTCGCGCACGATGCGCGTCTCGATGTTGGTGGCGTCGGACGAGGCGACGTCGGGCTCGGTCATCAGGAAGGCCGAGCGGATCTCGCCGGCCATCAGCGGCTTCAGCCAGCGGTCCTTCTGCTCGGGCGAGCCGTAGCGGTGCAGCACCTCCATGTTGCCGGTGTCGGGCGCCGAGCAGTTGAAGACCTCGGAGGCCCAGCCGATGCGGCCCATCTCCTCCGCGCAGAGCGCGTAGTCGATGTTCTTCAGCCCGGCGCCGCGATAAGCGTCGGTGTCGTGCTCGGCGGAGGGCGGCAGGTACAGGTTCCACAGGCCCTCGGCCTTCGCCTTGGCCTTCAGGGTCTCGATGATCTTCGGGTTTTGCCAGCGGTCGGCGCCGAACGAGCGCATCTCCTCGTCGTAGACCGGCACCGCCGGCACCACCTCGCGGTCCATGAAGTCGCGCACGCGGCTCTGCCAGTGGCGCTGCGTCTCGGAGAGCGAGAAATCCATCGTGTCGTCCTCGGCTGCGCCGGTCCTCTGCGAAGATACCGGTTGTTCGATCCTGCACAAATAGCGAGGCCGGCGCGAACGCCAGCCCGTCGATCGGGGGAGCCTATCCTGCCGAGCAAGCGCTGCAAAGGCGTTTACAGCCCGGCGCGGGTTGGGCTAGGCCAGCATACTGGTCGTATGAAAGATGGGCGTGCCGCCTGCCGGGAGCCGTACCATGGCGCTTGATCGAGAGACCCGCGACGAGCTGATCGAAGGCGTCCGCCGCTTTGTCGCCGAGCGGCTGCGGCCGCTGGAGGCCAAGATCGCCGAGGACGACGCGATCCCCGACGAGATCGTCGGCGCGATGCGCGACCTCGGCCTGTTCGGCCTGTCGATCCCAGAAGAGCACGGCGGCCTCGGCCTCTCGATGGAGGACGAGTGCCTGGTGGCGATCGAGCTCGGCCGCACGAGCCCGGCGTTCCGCTCGGTCATCGGCACCAATGTCGGCATCGGCAGCCAGGGCCTCGTGATGTACGGCAGCGACGCGCAGAAGGCGGAATGGCTGCCGCGCATCGCCTCCGGCGAGATCATCACCTCGTTCTGCCTCACCGAGGCGGAGGCCGGCTCGGACTCGGCCGCCGTGCGCACGCGGGCCCGGCGCGACGGCGACGTCTACGTGCTCGATGGCGCCAAGCGCTACATCACCAACGCCGACAAGGCCTCGCTCTTCACGGTGATGGTGCGCACCGATCCCGATACGCCGGGCGCCAAGGGCGTCTCGGCGTTCCTCGTGCCGGCGGACCTGCCGGGGCTGACGATCGGCAAGCCCGAGCACAAGATGGGGCAGCAGGGCGCGCATGTCTGCGACGTCACCTTCGATGGCGTGAGGGTGCCGGTCGCCAACCGCCTCGGCGAGGAGGGCGACGGCTTCAAGCTCGCCATGCGCGTGCTCGATCGCGGCCGGCTGCA
>CAZZZM010000092.1:8959-10477 GCA_964658465.1 uncultured Nakamurella sp. | reverse complement strand
ACGCCCGCCTATTGCGCCGTGGTCGGCAAGCTCGCGACCACCGGCGAGGGCGCGGGGCCGGGCGCCGCCGGCTTCGAGCTTCGTTTGCCGTCGAACTGGAACGGCAAGCTGCTGTTCTGGGGCGTCGGCGGGCTCGCGGGCGCGACCTACGCCGACTTCAGCGCCAATCCCGTCGACCTCCAGGCGGCGCTGCCCAAGGGCTATGCGACCGTCATCACCGACCAGGGCCACCAGGGCGAGGGCACCGACGCGCGCTTCGCGCTGCTGGCGAAGGGCCAGCCGAACTGGCCGGCGCGCGCGGACTACGAGTTCCGTGCAACGCATCAGGTGACGCTCGCCGCCAAGCAGCTCGCGAAGTCCTACTACGGCCGGCCGGTGGGACGAGCCTATTTCGATGGCTGCTCCAACGGCGGCCGTCAGGCGATGGTCGAGGCGACCCGCTACCCGGAAGACTTCGACGGCGTCATCGCCGGCGCGCCGTTTCTCGACCTGCAGGTGATCACCGGCGCGGCCGCCAAGTACAAGGCGCTGTTTGCAAAGCCCGGCAGCTACCTTCCCGCCAGCGCGCTGCCGGCGCTCGACGCCAAGGTGCTCGCGGCCTGCGACGCCGCCGACGGCGTCAGCGACGGGCTCATCCAGAACCCGGCCGCCTGCAACGTGAAGCCCTCGGCGCTCGGCCTGCCGCCGGCGCAGACGGCCGACCTCACGACCTACCTTTCGGCGCTGCGCGACCAGCAAAACCGCGTGATCTATCCGGGCTTCTCCATCACCGACTTCGCCAACGGCGGGATGGACCGCTGGTCGGTGGGCTATGTCGCGCCGACGGCGCCGGGCACGGCCGAGCCTTGGGGCAACGACGGCTTCAAGCCGGCGCCGGTGGGCTTCCAGTTCACCGATCACATCCTGAAATATTACTACGCGCTCGATCCAAGCTACGACTACCGCTCGTTTCCGGTTACGGCCGCCGCCACGGCGACCGATGCGGCGATCCGTGCCTTCGACGACAAGACGAGCCGCGCGGATGCGGCGCGAGCATCCCTCTACGATCGCTTCATCGCCCAGGGCCGCAAGATGATCTGGTACCACGGCCTCAGCGACCCGGCGCTGCCGGCGTTCCGCTCCTTCGTGCTCTACGAGCAATTGGCCGAGCGCCACCGCGGTTACGCGGCGCTGCAGGCCAACATGCGCTTCTTCGCCGTGCCCGACATGCAGCATTGCGTCGGGGGCCCCGGCCCGGACCTCTTCGACACGCTGGGGCCGCTCGAGGCCTGGGTGGAGCAGGGCAGGGCGCCGGACGCGCTGGTCGCGGCGCATTACCCGAACGACAAGCCCGCGCCCGGCGTCGTGCCCGACCGGACCATGCCGCTCTGCCCGTTTCCGACGCAGGCGAGCCATGCCGGCGGGGACGTGATGAAGGCGACAAGCTGGTCGTGTGCCCCCAACACGAAGATGCTCGACGTCGGCCTCGACGGGCGGCTGGCGGGGCTGCCGCCGCGCCGCTAGTCGACGCCTGTTCGC
>CAZZZM010000092.1:0-8859 GCA_964658465.1 uncultured Nakamurella sp. | reverse complement strand
TGTGGCGCGGCAACGGTGCCGGCACGCCGGTCGCCTTCGCGATCGCCGGCGGCATCCTGCTCTGCTTCGCGGTCGGCTACGCGGCGATGAGCCGGCGGATCGTCAACACCGGCGCCTTCTACACCTACATCACCGAGGGCCTCGGCACCTCGGCCGGCATCGGCTCGGCCTATACGGCGCTCGTCGCCTATCTCGCCTTCACCTTCGGGCTCGCGGTCTCCTTCGGGTACTTCACCTCCATCGTGCTCGGCCAGGCGGGCCTGGCCGTGCCGTGGCCGGTCCTCGCCGCGATCGGGCTCGTCCTCGTCGCGGTGCTCGGCTACCGGTCCATCGACTTCTCGTCGGTCGTGCTCGGCGCGCTGATGATCGGCGAGGTGGCGATCCTCGCGATCTTCGATGCCACGGTGATCGGCGCGAAGGGCGTCGCGCTGGCGCTGCCGGCACAGGCCTGGTCGCCGCATCTGGCCTTCACCCCCGGCCTCGGGGTCAGCCTGATGGTCGCCTTCACCTGCTTCATCGGCTTCGAATCCGCCGCCCTCTACGGCGAGGAGGCGCGGGACCCCAAGCGCTCGATCCCGATCGCCACCTATACGGCGGTGATTGCGATCGCCGTCTTCTACCTGTTCACCGCCTGGGTCGTCGTCGGCGCGGTGCTGCCGGACGATATCGCCGCGCGCGCCGCCAAGGAGAACGGCGAGCTGATGTTCAACGTCTTCACGCGTTACGGCGGCGAGGTGCTGACGGACATCATGGGCGTGCTCGTCTGCCTGTCGATCCTGGCCACCTATCTGGCGATCCACAACGCCGCCGCACGCTACATCTTCGCGCTCGGTCGCGAATGGCTGCTGCTGCCGTGGTTCGGCAAGGCGAACCCGCGCTCGGGGGCGCCGTCGCGCGCCAGTGCGACAGTCACGGCCCTGACCGCCGTGGCGATGCTGCCCATCGCGCTCTCCGGCCTTGATCCCTACAAGGCCGGCATGCCGGTGCTCATCGGCTTCGGCTCATTCGGCATCATTTTCCTGCAGGCGTTCGCCGCGATCGCCATCGTCGCTTATCTGCGGCGCGAGGGGCGAGACGGAGCCGGCGAGCCTGCCTGGGTTATGGCGGCGACATGGGTCGGCGCCGTCGGGCTGGTCGCGGCGACGCTGTTCGTTGCGGTCTATTTCAATCTGCTCGCGACGAGCGACGCCGGCTGGGTCGGGTTCCTGCCCTTCGTCTTCCCGGCGATCGTGCTGCCGATCCTCGCCTTCGGCCTATGGTCGCGCACGATCCGGCCGAAGCAGCTCCTCAGTGCGGCGCAGCTCGAAGCGCAGGCGCCGGCCGCGGCACCGGTCGAGTTCGCGGTCCGCGGCGAAACCGGGCCCTGGATCGTCCGCTACGCCGATACCGTCGGCCGCGAGCGGACGAGCGAGCCTAAGCCGACGATCGAGGCGGCAAGGAGCGAGGCGCGACGACTGCAGGACGGCCGTGGCGCGACCATCCTCGAGATTGCGCCGCTGGGATAAGGACGATGTCGCGTCCGGTCCCCCCGCGAGCGGGAGGAGAGGATCAGCCGACCTTCGAGCCCTTGAAGACCTTCGAGATCCACGAGCCCGTGTTCTCGTTCGGCCGCAGCCCGCCGCTGTTCTGCAGCTTGGCGTAGGCTTCCTTGTACCAGGGCGAGTCGGGATAGTTGTGGCCGAGCACGGCGGCGGCGGTCTGCGCCTCCTGCGGCAGGCCCATCGACAGATAGGCCTCGGTCAGGCGCTCCAGCGCCTCCTCGACCTGGCGGGTCGTCTGGTATTTCGCGAGCACGGTGCGGAAACGGTTGATCGCGCCGGTGTAATTGCCCTGCTTCAGGTACCAGCGGCCGACTTCCATCTCCTTGCCGGCGAGCTGGTCGCGGGCGATGGCCATCTTGTAGCGCGCGTCGGCGGCGTATTCGGAGTTCGGGTATTTCGTGACGACGTCGTTGAACACCGTCACCGCGCTCTCGGCCTGGGCGAGGTCGTGGTTGATGTCCGGGATCTGGTCGTAATAGGCCATGCCCTCGAGGTAGGTGACATAGGCCGAATCCGGCGAGTTCGGGTAGAGGCCGAGGTAGCGCTTGGCCGAGCCGATCGCGTCCGTGTAGCTCTTGTTCTCGTATTGCGCGTAGGTCGTCATGATGAGACCTTTGCGCTGGTACTGCGAGTAGGGATAGGCCTTCTCGAGCGTCGAGAACACCTTGGCCGACGTCTCGTAGTCGCGATCCTGCATGTCCTTGATGCCCTTCGCGAAGAGCTTGCTCGGGGGCGGATCGTTGATCGGCTTCGGCGCGTATTTCTCGTCCTTCCACCAATTCATCGGGTTGATGGAATCGA
Organism: uncultured Nakamurella sp.; assembly: GCA_964658465.1. Lineage (GTDB taxonomy): Bacteria > Pseudomonadota > Alphaproteobacteria > Rhizobiales > Beijerinckiaceae > RH-AL1. The sequence continues at coordinate 6,517 of CAZZZM010000092.1, read as the reverse complement.
GGAAGTCGGCGCGCGCCGGGATCGACGGCAGCAGCGCCGCGACGGCGACCGCCGCGCAGAGCGAGCGCGTCACGGCAGGGCGACGGGCGAGGGGCAGGGTCATGTGCTTCTCGTGTGGGCCGGGCGGACGAGCCGCAGTCATTCGCGAGCGCAAGTCGTCGGAGGACGCGGCGGCAATAATGTGGCGCGGCCCCGGCGCCGGTAAATAATTCGTGCAGTGGCGCAATCGCGACACAGACGCGGCAAGGCCGGTCAGGCCAGCGCGCGGAAATAGGCGATCGTGCGTTCCAGGCCGTCGCGCAACTGCACCGTTGGCTCCCATCCCAGGAGCTGCTTGGCCAAGCCGATGTCCGGCTGACGCTGTCGCGGATCGTCCGGCGGCAGCGGCCGATAGACGAGCTTGGATCTCGCGCCGGTGAGCTCGATGACGAGCTCGGCCAGCTGCTTGATCGTGAACTCGCTGGGATTGCCCATGTTGATCGGCCCCGTCACCTCGTGGCCGGTGTCCATGAGGCGGATGAAGCCGTCGACGAGATCGTCGACGTAGCAGAACGAGCGCGTCTGCTGGCCGTCGCCGTAGAGCGTGATGTCCTCGCCGCGAAGCGCCTGCAGGACGAGGTTCGAGACGACCCGCCCGTCATTGGGATGCATGCGGGGGCCGTAGGTGTTGAAGATCCGCACGACCTTGATCGGCATGTTGTGCTGGCGGCGGTAGTCGAAGAACAGCGTCTCCGCGCAGCGCTTGCCCTCGTCGTAGCAGGACCGGAAGCCGATCGGATTGACCCGGCCCCAATAGGCTTCCGGCTGCGGATGCACCTCCGGATCGCCGTAGACCTCGGAGGTCGAGGCCTGGAAGACCTTGGCCTTCACGCGCTTGGCGAGCCCGAGCATGTTGATGGCGCCGATGACGCTCGTCTTCGTCGTCTGGACGGGATCGAACTGGTAGTGCACCGGCGAGGCGGGGCAGGCGAGATTGTAGATCTCGTCGACCTCGACGTAGAGCGGAAAGGTGATGTCGTGCCGCATCAGCTCGAAGCGCGGATTGCCGAGGAGATGGGCAACGTTCTGCCGCGTGCCGGTGAAGAAGTTGTCGACGCACAGCACCTCGTGGCCCGGGGCCAGCAGGCGCTCGCACAGATGCGACCCCAGGAAGCCGGCGCCTCCGGTGACCAGGATTTTCTTCGCGTTGCCGTAGCGCACCGACCGAACTCCCTCGTCAGGAAGAGACGAAAATCCCGTCCGGCCGGTATTCCGAAATCAAAAGCGGCTCGTTGGCCTTAATCTACGAATGATAGACGCAGAATCCTGCGAGAACCAATCCAAAAGCGGTCGCGACGCCCTTTGGCTCGTTCGCGGCACGGAACTGGGAAGACCGACGCGGACAATAAAAAACCGGCGCTCGAGGGCGCCGGTTCAAGGGTCGGGGGAAGGAGCGGAGCGGTCAGCTCGTCTGACGGCGCAGGAACGCCGGGATCTCGAGCTGGTCGTCCTCGCTCTGACGCGGGGGCGCCGCGAGGCGGCCGTGCGTGTCGAGCCCGTGCTGCACGGGTCGCTGCGGGATCGGCGGCAGGGCCGCCATCGGCGCCGCGGGACGCTTGCCGTAGTCCGAATGGACCGGGTTCGGTGCGGCGGGGCGCTGCTGCGAGCCGGGCTGGCTTTGATAGCCGAGCTGCGGCATCGGGCGCTGCTCAAGTGGCGCCGGCGCCGTCTCGTCGCGGCTCATGCCGAAGGCGGCCAGCCGCTCCAGGAGCGTCCGGCGCTTGACGTCGGCGCCGTCGCCGGCGGCGTATTGCTGGCGGATCTGATCCTGCACCGGACGCGGCAGGTCGTCGATCTGCGGCATGCGCTGCGAGCGCAGAACCGGTCCTTCGGGCGCCGGCGGGATATAGGGGGCGGCATCGTAGCGCTCGGGCTCGCGCTGCGCCGCGCGCGGCGGCTCGGCGAAGCTCGGGGCCGGCTGCGGCGCGACCTGCTGCAGCTGCACGCCGGCGGTCGGCGCCGGGGCGTAGTGCTGCTGGGGCGCCGGCGCATAGTGCTGGGGCGCCGGGGCGGCGGCGACGGGGGCCGGCGCCGGCTCCTGGTAGACGGGCTGCGAGACCGAGGTCTGCAGCTCGACGCGGCGGGTCTCGGACTGGGCGCGCAGACGGGCCGCGGCGTCGGCGACGCGCGCTTCGGCGGCCGCGATGTCGCGGTTGTCGAGCGCCTTGTCGATGCCGGTGGCGACGACCGAGACGCGGACGATGCCGTCGAGCGATTCGTCGAAGGTGGCGCCGAGGATGATGTTGGCGTCCTCGTCGACCTCCTGGCGGATGCGGCTCGCCGCCTCGTCGACCTCGTAGAGGGTGAGGTCGTTGCCGCCGGTGATCGAGATCAGCAGGCCGCGGGCGCCCTTCATCGACACTTCGTCGAGGAGAGGGTTGGCGATCGCCGCTTCGGCGGCGAGGATCGCCCGCTTCTCGCCCGACGCCTCGCCGGTGCCCATCATCGCCTTGCCCATGTCGCGCATGATCGCGCGGACGTCGGCGAAGTCGAGGTTGATGAGGCCTTCCTTGACCATGAGGTCGGTGATGCAGGCGACGCCCGAGTAGAGCACCTGGTCGGCCATCGAGAAGGCGTCCGCGAAGGTCGTCTTCTCGTTGGCGATGCGGAACAGGTTCTGGTTGGGGATGGTGATCAGCGTGTCGACCGACTTCTGCAGCTCGCCGACGCCGCCGTCGGCGGTGCGCATGCGCTTCTGGCCTTCGAACTGGAAGGGCTTGGTGACGACGCCGACGGTGAGGATGCCCATCTCGCGCGCGCAACGGGCGATGACGGGCGCCGCGCCGGTGCCGGTGCCGCCGCCCATGCCGGCGGTGACGAAGACCATGTGGGCGCCCGCGAGGTAGTCGCGGATCTCCTCGATCGCCTCTTCGGCGGCGGCGCGGCCGATCTCGGGATGCGAGCCGGCGCCGAGGCCCTCGGTCACCTGCAGGCCCATCTGGATGATCCGCTCGGCCTTCGACGAGGCCAGCGCCTGGGCATCGGTGTTGGCGACGATGAAGTCGACGCCGATGAGGCCCGACACGATCATGTTGTTGACCGCGTTGCCGCCGGCGCCGCCGACGCCGCAGACCATGATGCGAGGCTTCAGCTCGCGGAGTTCCGGTGCCTTCAAGTTGATCGTCATCGCGTGGCCTCTTGCGTATGAAAGCGCCGGAGCGCCGCAGTTTGAGTACAAACCGATTTGTCGCGATTTGGGAATGGCCGCCGCGCCATATCCTTCGACCGTGACATCTCAGAAACTATCCATCAGCCAGCGACCGACGCGGCTGATGTAATTGTCGTTGGTCGCCTCGCGCACCTTCGCCCCGACGGGACGGAAGTGCTCGACGCCGGCGACCTGCGGGTAGACGAGGAGGCCGACCGCCGCCGAGAAGCCGGGACCCTTGGCGGATTCGGGCAGGCCCTGGATGCCGAGCGGCCGGCCGACGCGGACCTGGCCGGAGATGATTCGCTTGGCCGTCTCGGGCAGTCCGGCGAGCTGGCTGGCGCCGCCGGTCAGCACGATGCGCCGGCCGGAATGCGAAGGCAGGCCGGCGGCCTTGAGGCGGTCGCGCACCAGCTCGAGGATCTCCTCGACCCGCGGCTTGATGATGCGGGTCAGCTGCGATTTCGGCACGTGGGTCGCGTGGTCGCCGTCCTCGCCGACCTGCGTGACGGCGATCGTCTCGCGGTCGTCCGAGGCCGAGCCGAGGCAGGAGCCGTGCAGCGTCTTCAGTCGCTCGGCATCGGCGAGCGGCACGTTGAGCCCGCGGGCGAGATCCATCGTCACGTGGCGGCCGCCGACGGCGAAGGCGTCGACGTGCGTGAGGTTGCCGCCGGCGAACAGCCCGACGGAGGTGGTGCCGCCGCCGATGTCGATGAGCGCCGTGCCGAGCTCGGCCTCGTCGTCGACGAGGGCAGACAGGCCGGAGGCGTAGGGGGTGGCAACGACGGCCTCGATCGCCAGATGGCAGCGCTCGACGGCGAGCATCAGGTTGCGCGCGGCGACCGTGTCGGCGGAGACGACGTGCATCGCCGCGCCGAGCTCGTCGCCGACGAGGCCGCGCGGATCGCGGATGTCGCCCGCCGCACCGAGCGTGAAGCCCATCGGCAGCGAATGCAGCGCGCTGCGGCCTTCGGGGACCGAGGCGTGGCAGGCCTCGAGCACGCGATGGACCTCGGAATCGGAGACCGCGTGACCGCCGACGGCGATCTTCGCGTCGAAGAATTGCGAGGTGAGTCGGCCGCCGGTCATGCCGACGATGACACTCTGCACCTGCACGCCGGCCATACGCTCGGCCGCGTCGACGGCGAGGCGGATCGCGCCCTCGGCCGCTTCCATGTCGACCACCGTGCCGCTCTTGATGCCGCGCGAGCGCTGGTGCCCGATGCCGAGGATGCGGCAGCGATGCGTGCGCCCACGCAACATCTCGGACGGCTCGATCGGCTGCAGGCGCGCGATCAGGCAGACGATCTTCGAGGTGCCGACGTCGAGCACCGACAAGATCGCGCTTCGGCGCGCGGACAGCGGACGCATGCGCGGCGGCAGCAACGCCGAACTCATGTCTGAGCGCCTTTCTTCTTGGATTTCTTGGCAAGCGAGTCCGCGCGTGCGGCCGCGGCGTCGGCAGAGAGCCGAGCGACGACGCGGTCGGGCATGCGCAGGTCGAGCGAGACGACGTCCTTCTCGAGGATCTGGCCGTCGTGCTCGAGCCCGGCGAGATGCGCGATCGCCTCCCCGGGGTTTTCTTCGGGCAGGGCAACGTCGATGCCGTTGTCCATCTTCAGGGTCCAGCGACGGCCCGAGACGTACATGCCGGCGCGGATGCGGTCGCGCAGCTCGCCAGCCGCGTCGAGGATCGCAACATAGCTGGCGATCTGCGCGTTGGCGCCGTCACCGACGACGAGCGGCAGTTTCTCGAATCGCGCGTCGTGCATGTCGTCGATCGGCGTCCCGTCCTTGGCGACGAGCTGCACCACGCCGTCCTTCTGCCAGAGCGCGAAGGGCTTGCGTTCCTCGATCTCGATCATCAGCCGGTTCGGGTAGAGCTTGGAGATGCTGGCTTCCTTGATCAACGGGATCGCCTTGAGCCGCGCACGCAGGGCCGACGCATCCAGAAGCAGCAGGGAGTTGCGCGGCCGCACGCCGGCGATGCCGAGGACCTCGTCCTGCGTGAGCTCGCGTGCGCCGGCGATCGAGACCGACTTGATGTTGAAACCGATGCCGCGGGCGAGGATGTCGGGGATCGTGCCGTTCGCTTCGATGAAGTCGCGATAGCCGCCGCCCTCGACGGCGCCGACCAGCAGGCTGCCGGCGAGGAACGCGACGACGAGCACGGAGCCGAAATAGGGGGCCTGCGTCAGTTGCTCGAAGCGATAGCGCAGGCGGTGATGACGGGGCAGACCGCGCGGCAGGCTCGGAGCGGCTTGCGGCTGGGTCGGGAAGGCGAAGGGGTCGACGGGGCCGGCATAGGCGAACGAAGGCGACGAGGGCGCGAACCTGGCGCCGAGCGCTTCGCCTAGCGATTTAAGGAGGCGTCCTCCACGATCCATCGCACCAGCTCGCCGAATGAAAGGCCGACGTAGGCCGCCAACTCGGGCACCAGCGAGGTCTCGGTCATGCCGGGCTGCGTGTTGACCTCCAGTACGATGAGATCGCCCGTACCTCCGGGGCGATCGTCGTAGCGGAAATCCGCACGGCTCACGCCACGGCATCCGAGAGCGCGATGCGCCCTTAAGGTGAAGTCTTGTACAGAATGGTAAACATTTTCTTTAAGATTTGCCGGAAGCACGTGGATCGAGCCGCCTTTCGCGTATTTCGCATGGTAGTCGTACCAGCCCCCGTCGGCAGCGCGTATGTCGATGACATCCAAGGCCTTTTCGCCGATGACGGCGCACGTGAGCTCGCGGCCGGCGACGAAGCGCTCGACGAGCATCATGTCGCCATGCTCCCAATCGGAACGCGTTAACTCCTGCGGCGGGTGGGCGTGGTCCTCGTTGACGATGAGGATGCCGACGGACGACCCCTCTGAGACCGGCTTGATCACGTAGGGCGGGGCCATCGGGTGGCCCTTGGCGACCTCGAGCCGGTGCATCGTGATGCCCTCGGCGACGGGAATGCCGGCCGCCTTCATGACGTCCTTGGCGCGGTCCTTCTGCATCGCCAATGCCGACGAGAGCACGCCGGAATGCGTGTAGGGGATCGCCAGCATCTCGAGGATGCCTTGGACGATGCCGTCCTCGCCGAAATTGCCGTGCAGCGCATTGAAGGCGACGTCGGGGCGCAGGTCGGCGAGCCGCTGGCCGATCGTTCGGTCGACGTCGACGCGCGTGACCTTGTAGCCCTGCGCCTCGAGCGCCTTGGCACAGGCGGCGCCGGACACCAGCGACACCTCGCGCTCGGCCGACAAGCCGCCATAGAGGACGGCGACATGCTTTCTCAGGGCTGCCATGACGGGCCTCCATTCTCGGGCGAGCGGTGCGCACCTTCCTTCTC
>CAZZZM010000091.1:0-10653 GCA_964658465.1 uncultured Nakamurella sp. | reverse complement strand
CTTCGCTGCGCTCGCAATGACGGAGCTTGGCGAAATTAACGCGGCTACCGCCGGATCGACGAGGTCGTCGCGTCCCAATCGCCGGGGCCGCCGCGCTCAGGCGAGAAGGCGCCGTCCTCGCGGTAGCTGCCGCCGCGCGACGATCCTGCGTAGGCGGTGGCGCGGCGGGGCGGCAGGCCATCGCCGGCGTAGGGGGGCGGGGCCGACATCGCGACGCCGCGCTCGCTGCGGCCGCCCGACGGCACGCCGGACGACGCGACGTCCTGCTCCTCCTCCACCGCCGGGGCTTCGGGCAGGCCGTCGGGGGCGGGCGCCGGGCGGCTCTCCTGCGGCACCGGCTTGCAATAGTGCTTGCGGCCGCCGCGGCCGCCGCCGTGCATCGCGAGATCGACGTGGATGTGGTTGTAGTGGAAGATGTTGTAGCCGGGCCCGAGCACCGTCGTGAACGAGTTGCAGGCGCCGGCGTGCACGTCGCGCAGGAAGGCCTGCGCCTGCTCGTCGCCCTGCGTCCAGTCGTGCACCACCGTGATGCGGCGCCCGTCGGCGAGGCGGAAGCCGGCGACGTCGAGGGCGTTGCCGAACGCGTGCTCGGAGATGTGGCCGCCGGCCTGCCCGTTCATGGCGCGGCACGAATACGAGCCCATCGTATCGATCTGCACCACCGGCTGGCCGAAGCGCGTCTGCGCGTCCGGCTGCACGACCTCGGCGATCCAGGTGTTGAGCGCGGCGATCATCGGGCAGTCGAGCGTGGCGACGGAATCGAGCTGCACGCGATCGTCGGCGAGCGCGCCGACCATGTAGGGCTGCGTCAGCCCGCAGATGCCGGGGCCGTCGATCGACGAGCCGCGCGGCGCGATGAAGCGCGAGGTATGGACGAGGCCCTGCGCGATGCAGGCCTCCTCGGCCTGCTGGCGCCACGCCGGGCGGCGCGCCTGCTCGAAGCCGCTCTGGCCGCAGCCGGCGAGGGCGAGGGCGCCGACCATAAAGGCGGCAAAGGGCAATACGCGACGTGCCATGCGACGCAGGGTGCATGGAGGCGCTTAAGCCGCATTTAAGCAGCGCGCTTAACGCGCGGTAAACCGTGCGGGCGGTTCGCACGAAACTGTGTCTTTGAAGGATGTCTGCGGGGAGGTCTTGGTGGAGAGGACGCAAAGGCGACGACGCCGTTTGCGCCCATTTGCAGGCTAAGTCCGCGTCAGCGCGGCGCCAGCACCATCACCATCTGGCGGCCTTCCATCGAGGGATGCGCCTCGACCTTGGCCAGCGTCTCGGTCTCGACCCTGACGCGCTCGAGCAGGCGGAAGCCGATGTCCTGGTGCGCCATCTCGCGGCCGCGGAAGCGCAGCGTCACCTTGACCTTGTCGCCCTCCTCGAAGAAGCGGCGCACCGCCTTCATCTTGGTGTCGTAGTCGTGGTCGTCGATGCCCGGCCGCAGCTTGATCTCCTTGATCTCCACCGTCTTCTGGCGGCGGCGCTGCTCGGCGGTCTTCTTCTGTTCGAGGAAGCGGAATTTCCCGTAGTCGAGGATCTTGCAGACGGGCGGATTGGCGTTCGGCACGATCTCGACGAGATCGAGGCCCGCATCCTCGGCGATCTGCAGCGCGACGAGCGTGTCGGTCACGCCACGGTTCGTGCCCTCGGTGTCGATGAGCTGAACCTCGCGAACTCGTATGTCCTTATTCGTGCGCGGCCCGTCCTTCTGCGGGGTCGGCGGAGCTTTCATGGGACGGCGAATGGTGGTCTCCTGATGCTGTTGGTCGATCCGGGCGTCGTGCCGAGGCAATTCTACGGCAAAACCCCCGAACCATCGGAAAAGATCGGATCAAGCCGCCGTAAAGTCAACAAAGACCAGCCGCTCCGCCGTCGCGGGCGGCCGTCGTTGCGCGCGCGCCACCCGTCTTTACCGCTATTCCAGCGCCGCCCGGCGGGCGAGCAGGGCGGCATAGGCGTCGAGCGTCTCGCGCGCCATGCGCTCGGTCGAGAACTGCGCCTCGGCGTGCTTGCGCGCCCGCAGCGCCAGCGCGTCGCGGCCGCTGGCGCCGAGCGCCAGCGCCTCGCCGATCGCGTCGGCGAGCAGGCCGGGGTCGCTCGGCGAGACGCGCCAGCCGGTGCGCCGGCTCGCCTCGACGTCGGGGGGCGCCAGCACCGTCTCCGGCACCGCGCCGAGATCGGACACGACGACCGGCGTGCCGACCGCCTGCGCCTCGACCGAGATGCGCCCGAAGCTCTCCGGCTCGATCGACGGCACGACGACGACGGCGGCCGCCAGCAGCGCCGCGGGCATGTCGGGGCAGGTCGTCACGGTCCGCACCATCGCGCCGAGGCCGGAGGCCTTGATCGCCTGGTCGACCTCGCGCGCGGCGCCGCCCTTGCCCTCGCCGAGGAACACCAGCCGCAGGTCGCGCGCCCCCATGTCCAGCAGCAGGCGCGTCGCGTCGAGCAGCACCTTGTGGCCCTTCCAGATGCTCGGCCGCGCTGCGAGCAGGATGATCCGCTCCTCGGCCGCCACCTGCCACGCCTGGCGCAGGGCCTGCACCCGCGACGGCGCGATGGCGCTGCCGGCGAACGGCTTGAGGTCGACGCCCGGCCGCACCACGGCGATGCGGCCGGCGCTGGCGGGATAGGTGCTGGCGACCGTCGCCGCCCCGTAATTCGAGCCGACGATGACGAGGTCGCCCTTGGCCATCACCGAATCGTACTGGTGACGCACGACGGTGCGGCCGCCGACGAGATGGGCGAGGCTGGTGACGAGCGGCGTGCGCGTCTTGCGCACCGCTCCGAGGGCGACCCAGGCGCCGGGTCGCGAACGGGCATGGACGAGGTCGATCTTCTCGCGCGCGATCAGCGACCTGAGCCGGCGAATGGCCAGCGCCATGGCGATCGGGTTGGTGGCGCGGGTCGGGAAATCGAGCCAGACGCCGCCGCGCGCCTGCAGCTCGCTCACCAGCGGCCCCGGCGGCGCGGCGATCAGCGCGCGGGCGTTGGACTCGGCGAGCGCCCCGGCGATCTCGAGCGCCGGCCCGTCCGCCTCGACCGAGTCGAGCGCCGGCACGATCTGCAGCACCGTGCGCCCCGCCAGCACATGCGTCCCGCGACGATTCAGGGTGAAGGCAAAGTCCTCGCTCATGTGTCGTCGGGTCTCGGGGGGCCTGAGATCGCGATGACGACTTGACGGGACGGACGGACCGCAGGACGCATCATCATGGCCGAAGCTAATGAAACGCGGTTAACGCATCCGGAACGATTGTCGGTGGGGTCGGGTCCCTCGGCCCGCGAGATCGCCTTCCGACGACGGGCCGGCGACGGCCCCGGCGTCGTCTGGCTCGGCGGCTTCCGCTCCGACATGCTGGCGACCAAGGCGGAAGCCCTGGACGCCTGGGCGCAGGCGAACGGCCGCGCCTTCCTGCGCTTCGATTATTCCGGCCACGGCGAGTCGGGCGGCCGCTTCGTTGACGGAACGATCTCGGCATGGCTCGAGGACGCGCTCGCGGCGATCGCGCAGGCGAGCGACGGGCCGCAGATCCTCGTCGGCTCGTCGATGGGCGGCTGGCTCGCGCTGCTCGCCGCGCGGCGGCTCGCCGCCGAGGGACGGCCGCCGGCCGGGCTGGTGCTCGTCGCGCCGGCGACCGACTTCACGGAGGTGCTGATGTGGCCGGCGCTCGACGCCGCCGCGCGGCAGGCCATCGAGACGGACGGCGTCTACCTGCAGCCCTCCGCCTATTCGCCCGAGCCGGTGCCGATCACCCGCGCCTTGATCGAGGACGGGCGCCGGCATCTGCTGCTCGGCGGCGCGATCCGCACGCACGCGCCCGTCCACATCCTGCAGGGGATGCGCGATCCCGACGTGCCCTGGCGCCATGCGATGGTGCTGACCGAGCATCTCGCCGAGGACCCGGTGGTGGTGACGCTGATCAAGGACGGCGACCACCGCCTCTCGCGGCCGCAGGATCTCGACCGGCTGGTCGCCGCGGTGGCGGGCATCGCATAGGACTGGCGTCCCGCGCACGTTTCGAAGATACGCCCGAAAAAAATACGCCGTCGCGCGGCGGCCGGCGCCGAACCACGAAGGACACAGCGATGCGGTCGACCTCTCTCCTCCTCGGCGTGGCGCTCGCGTGCGGGCTCGCCATGCCGGCCGGTGCGGATCCCGCCGTCGCGCCGCCCCCGGCGCAGGCCCCGGCCGCCGCCCCGCCGCTGACGGTGACGCCGCCGAACCCGGACATGGTCGCGCGGCGCCTGGCGCGGCGGGCGGCGCGCGTCGACCAGGGCATCCAGACGCTGCGAAGCGGGCTGCAGCTCACCCCGGCCCAGGACGCGCTGTGGCCGGCCGTCGCCGATGCCATCCGCGGCGTCGATAAGGCGCGGGGGTTCCGCTACCGGCAGACGCTGGCGGCGGCGCCCAGCCCGGTGGACGCGTTGAAGATAAAGGGCGACCATATGGCCGCGATGGGCGCAGCGATAAGCAAGCTCGCCGACGCGACCAAGCCGCTCGTCGCCACGCTGACCCCCGATCAGAAGAGCCGGCTGCCTGGGCTGCTGCAGGGGGTACGTCTGCCGCGGGTCATGGGCCGCGCGCTCGACCTGCCGCAGGACACGGGCGAGGCCGCGGAGGGCGGACGGCAGGGCCGGGGTCCGCTGGGCGGCCAGCCGAGCCAGGCGGGTGCCGATCGCGCCTGGGGGATCGGGCCGCAAGGCTCCGGCGACACCAAGGCGACGCGCGAGGATGCGACGCCCGGCGGCAAGGGTGCCGCCGGCGCCGCCCCGAGCGGACCCGCCGCGACCCCGCACGCGGGCACCGAGGACGATGACGACGACGAGTGATTCCCGGGTCCTACGCGACGGGAGTTTGATGAGGCCGGTGGCGCCGAACGACGCTAGCCGGCGGGCGCAGGGCCGGGCGCTGCGAGCTTCATCCCCAGCGCGCGGCGGCCTCGTCGTCGCTCTCCTTGGCCGCGACCCAGTCGCGGGCCGTGCCGTCGACGCGATGCTCCTTCTTCCAGAACGGCGCGCGGGCCTTCAGGTAGTCCATCAGGAAGCTCGCCGCCTCGAAGGCGGCGACGCGGTGCCGGCTCGCGGTGACGACGAGAACGATCGGGTCGCCGGGGAGGATGCGGCCGTAGCGGTGGATCGCGCGGACGCCGGCGAGCGGCCAGCGCGCCTCCGCCTCGGCGACGACGCTGGCGATCTCGGCCTCGGCCATGCCCGGATAATGCTCGATCTCGAGCGCGGCGAGCGTGCCGGCCTCGTCGCGGCAGAGCCCGGTGAAGGTGACGATCGCGCCGATGTCGGTCCGCCCCGCGGCCAGCGCCTCGATCTCCGCCTCGACCCCGAACAGCTCGGCCTGCACGCGGACGCTCGTCGCCGGAGGCGCCATCAGCCGCCCGTCATCGGCGGGAAGAAGGCGATCTCGCGCGCACCGGCGATCGCGGCATCGTGCTTGACGTGGACGCGGTCGATCGCGGCGCGGATCGTCGCCGGCGCGGCGAAGGCCGCATCGTAGCCGTCGCCGCGAGCCTTGAGCCAGCCGATGAGGTCGGCGACGGTCGCGATCTCGGCCGGCGGCGACAGCGTCTCCTCGCTTCTGCCGATGCGCTCGCGCACCCAGGCGAAGTAGACGGCCTTCACGCTTCCATCGCGAGGATGTGGCGGATCCCGGAGATCAGGTAGTCCCATCCCGTGTAGATGGTGAGCAGCGCCGCGATCCACAGGAGCGTGATGCCGATCCCGGTGTTGTGCGGCAGCACCTTGTCGCCCGCCGGCCCGCAGATGAGGAAGCCGAGGGCGAGCAGCTGCGCCGTCGTCTTCCACTTGGCGACGGCGCTCACCGGGATCGACACTTCGAGGCCGGCGAGGAACTCGCGCAGGCCGGAGACCAGCAGCTCGCGGCACAGGATGATGATCGCGGCGAGGACGGTGATGCCGGCGATCGTGCGGTCGCTGACCAGCATGAACAGGACCGCGGCGACGAGCAGCTTGTCGGCGATCGGGTCGAGCATGCGGCCCAGCGCCGATTGCTGCGACCAGGCGCGCGCCAGATAGCCGTCGAAGAAGTCGGTGACCGCCGCGGCGGCGTAGAGGCCGAAGGCCGTCCAGCGCATCGTGTCGACCTGCGGCCAGTACATGCAGGCGACCACCAGCGGCACGGCGGCGATGCGGCCGTAGGTGAGGAGGTTGGGCAGGCTCCAGCGGTGGGCGGCGCCGCCGGAGGAAATGCTGGTCATGGCCATGCGCGTCTAGAGACACGGCGGTCCTGACGTCGTCAAGACGGCGACCGCGACCACCGCCGTCGTCGCTCAGCGCGACGGCAGCAGTTCGGCCTTGGCGAGGAGATCGTTGTCGGCGTTGCGGAGGCGGTCGACGGCGGCCGAGCACGACGCATCCGTCGCCGCCTGCGCGCCGTTGGCGGTGCCGGCCTCGGCCGCCTTCTGCAGGATGAAGCGCTCGCTGGTCTTGAACTTGTCGAGGGCGAAATCGAACGCGTAATGGTTGTCGGACATCTGGCACCGCGCGACGGCGGCGGCGAGCGCGAACCGCCGCTCGACGAGCGGGCTGAGCAGCTGGGCGTCGGCGTAGGCGCGGTCGTGCGACCGGGTCAGCGGATCGCGGGCGCCGGTGTCGGTCGACGAGACGACCGGCCAGGCCATGAAGACGAGGAGAAACAACACTCTCGACATGATCGAACTCCGTCGGGGGGAAGACGCGAAGCTCAGGTGGAAGCTTAGAAATACGACGACGCCGCTCAGACCTTCGGCAGACCGGGGATCGTCACGTCGAATACTTGCAAGATCAGAACCAGATTCAAGCAGGAAATGAGGACGGTGCCGGCGACGGCCGCCGCGTGGGTAAGCGGCCGGTTAACGAACGCGCCCATGATGTCGCGCCGTCGCATGAGCAGGACCAGCGCGACGAGCGGCACGGGCAGCGCGAAGCTCAGGACGACCTGGCTCAGCACCAGCGCCTTGGTCGGATCGACGCCCCAGGCGACGACGGCGAAGGCCGGCGCCATGGTCACGAGACGACGCACGAGCACCGGCACCTGCATCCGCAGGAAGCCGGCCATGATCATCTGCCCGGCCATCGTGCCGACGACGGAGCTGGAGATGCCCGAGGCGATCAGCGAGACCAGGAACACGCCCGCCGCCAGGGGGCCGAGCAGCGGCGACAGCGTGACGTAGGCCTGGCCGATCTCGGCGACGTCGCTGTGCGCGCCGTGGAAGGCGGCGGCGGCCATCATCACCATCGCGAGGTTGACGATGCCGGCGAGCGCCAGCGCGACGACGACCTCGCGGTTCGAGAAGGCGACGAGGCGCCGGCGCGCAATGTCGTCCTCGGCGACGGCGCGGTTCTGGGTCAGGCCGGAGTGCAGGTAGATCGCGTGCGGCATCACCGTGGCGCCGACGATGCCGACGGCGATCGTGACGGCGGCGCCGTCCGGCAGGCTCGGCACGACCGCATGGAACGCGGCCGCCCCCCAGTCGATCGGCGCCACCACCAGCTCGAGGACGTAGCAGAGCGCGATGAGCACGACGAGGCCGCCGATCACCAGCTCGGTCGGCCGGTAGCCGTCGCGATCGAGCAGCAGCAGGCCGTAGGTGATCGCGGCCGTCACCAGCATGCCGACGAGGAGCGGCAGGTGGAGGAGCAGCGACAGGCCGATCGCGCCGCCGAGCAGCTCGGCGAGATCGGTGGCCATCGCGGCGATCTCGCTGACGACCCACATGCCGAGGACGACGGGGCGCGGAAAGGTCTCGCGCGACAGCTCGGCGAGGTTGCGGCCGGTGACGATGCCGAGCTTCGCCGACAGCGCCTGCGCCATCATCGCCATCAGGTTGGCGGCGACGACGACCCACAGCAGCGCGTAGCCGTAGCGCGCGCCGGCCTGGATGTTGGTCGCGAAATTGCCGGGGTCCATGTAGGCGATCGAGGCGATGACCGCAGGCCCGGCGAAGACCAGCAGCTTCAGCGGATGCACGCGTGCGCGACCGGCGGCGATGTCGTTGATCGTCGCCGTCGTGCGCGCCGAGAGGGTATTGGCCGAGAGAGTTTCGCTCATGGCTGACCGCTGATATAGCCTCGGCTATAAGTGTAAGTCTCGGCTCCCCCGGAGGCAAGCGGTATGCCGAGCCTTCGGCTTGCAAATCGCCTGCGAAACGCGATCATCCTCGGCCATGACGCACGATGCTTCGAGATGAGCCGGCCTTCGCCGACCGCCAGCGAGACGCTGGTGGCGACCGAGCAGCAGGTCGCAAGCTTCCGGCAGGCGCGCGCGGCGCGGCGCACGGAGATCGCCGAGGACTACGTCGAGCTGATCGCCGACCTCATCGAGGACGGCGGCGAGGCGCGGCAGGTCGACATCGCGGCGCGGCTCGGGGTGGCGCAGCCGACCGTCGCCAAGATGCTGAAGCGGCTGGCCGAGGACGGGCTGGTCGCCCAGAAACCCTATCGCGGGGCGTTCCTCACCGAGGCCGGGCAGGCCCTGGCGCTGCGTTCGCGCGAGCGGCATCGGCTCGTCGAGCAGTTCCTGCTCGCGCTCGGCGTCACGCCCGAGACGGCGCGGCGCGACACCGAGGGGCTCGAGCATCACGTCAGCGAGGAGACCCTCGAGGCGTTCGCGCGCTTCCTGTCGCGGCGGCGCTGAGGTCGGGCCGGCGTCGCCGGCTCGAGGCTCGCACTCGGGCTTGGTTTGCCCACAAAAGCTTGGCACACGTCGCCGCGAGCGCTGCGGAGACCTCCTTGTCCCTCGATCGACGCGATTGGATTCTCGGCGCCGCCGCCCTGGCGTCGCTGACCGGCAGGGCGCGCGCCGAACCGCCGGTGGCACCGCCGGCGCCGAGCGGCGCCCTGCCGCCGGCCGACCTGAAGACCATCGATCTGTGGCCGCGCAAGCCCCCCGGCGGTCCCGGTCCCAACGGCTTCGAGCAGGTGACGCCGGGCGGTGCGGTCACCAACGTCATCAAGCCGCGCATGGTGATGCAGCGGCCTTCGACCAAGCCGAACGGCGCCGCGGTGCTCATCCTCGGCGGCGGCGGCTACCGCCGGATCGGCATCGCGTCGGAGAGCCGGCCGACCGCCGACTGGCTCGGCGCCCACGGCGTCACCAGCTTCATCCTGTACTATCGCCTGCCCAACGGCGGCTGGCCGCGCTCGGCGCCGTTCCAGGACGCGCAACGGGCGATGCGGATCATCCGCTCGCGCGCCGACGAGTTCGGCCTCGACGGCTCGCAGATCGGCATCATCGGCTATTCCGCCGGCGGCCATTGCGCCGGCATGACCTCGGTGAAGCCCGACGCCCAGCTCTACGACCCGATCGACGCCGTCGACAGCGTCTCGGCGCGGCCCGACTTCGCCGGGCTGATCTACCCCGTCCTGACGATGATGCCGCCCAACCGCACCAAGATCTCCACGCTGACCCTGCTCGGCCCGAACCCGACGCTGCGCGAGAGCATGGACATGTCGGTCGAGCTGCAGGTCACCGACGACGCGCCGACCACCTTCCTCGCGCAGGCGACCGACGACCCGATCGCGCCGATCGAGAACAGCCTGCTGATGTTCGCCGCGCTGCGAAAGGTGCACGTGCCGGTCGAGCTGCACGCCTTCCGCTCCGGCGGCCACGGCTTCAACATCGGCAGCGTCGGCACCGAGGACCGGGCGTGGCCGACGCTGTTCGCGACCTGGGCCGGCTTCACCAAGGCATGAGCGAGACACGATGAGACTGATAAGCGGCCGGCTGGTCATCGCGACCCACAATGCGGGAAAGCTGCGCGAAATGAGGGACTTGCTGTCGCCCTACGGGATCGACGCGGTGTCCGCCGCCGACCTTGGCTTGCCGGAGCCCGAGGAGACGGCCGACAGCTTCGCCGGCAATGCGGCGATCAAGGCCGAGGCCGCGACCGCGGCCACCGGCCTGCCCGCCTTCGCCGACGATTCGGGGCTGTGCGTCGTCGCGCTCGCCGGCGCGCCTGGCATCTATTCGGCGCGCTGGGCGAAGGACGCGGGCTCGTTCGAGGCCGCGATGGGCCGGCTCGAAGTCGCCGTCTCCGGCCTGGACGAGCCGCATCGCGCCTATTTCGTCTCCGCCCTGGCGCTCGCCCGCCCCGGCGCCGAGACGATCGTCCTCGAGGGCCGCGTCGACGGCGAGCTCGTCTTCCCGCCGCGCGGCAGGCTCGGCTTCGGCTACGACCCGATCTTCCGTCCCGACGGGCACGCGCGCACCTTCGGCGAGATGACGGCGGAGGAGAAGCACGGCATTCCCGCCGACGGGTCGCGCGCCCTCTCGCATCGCGCCCGCGCCTTCCAGGCGTTCGCGCGCGCCTGCCTCGTCGACTGAGACTCGCGTGCACCGCATGGCTGACGCGAGGAGATCACGCGCACGGGCATGTTGCGGCGCAACATAGAGCGTCTTATTCTCGGATCGACCGAGAAGGACCAGGCCTCATGTCCGAGACATGGATGACCAAATACGGCTCGCGCCGCGTGCGCCACGATCCGCCGACGCTGGCGGAGGCGATCGCGGCCGCGCAGGGCCTGACCGACGACTTCGCCGGCCAGATCGAGATCGCCGCGAGCCTGATGGGCGCCAGCGTCGCCGACGTGAAGGCCGAGATGCAGAAGCTCGCGCCCGATCGCCGCGCGACGCGGCTCGTCTCGGCGCCG
>CAZZZM010000090.1:0-10783 GCA_964658465.1 uncultured Nakamurella sp. | reverse complement strand
CCCCGCGCTACGCGGAGTTCATCGGCCACGAGATCCAGAAGGCCTATCTCGAATCCTACCAGGACTACGGTCAGAACATGTTCGACCGCTACGTCGACTATGCCGACGCCTGGATCGAGGACCAGGACTTCAAGGATCCCGACACGGGGCAGCTGCTCAACCGCGAGCTTCTCAATCAGGAATTGACGAAGATCGAGAAACCGGCTGGGATCGCGAATCCGAAGGATTTCCGCAACGAGGTGGTCAAGTTCTCGCTGCGGTCGCGCGCCCAGAATGCTGGCAAGAATCCGTCATGGACGAGCTACGAGAAGATCCGCGAGGTCATCGAGCGGCGCATGTTCTCCCAGGTCGAGGACCTGCTGCCGGTCATCAGCTTCACGTCGAAGCGCGACAGCGAGACGGAGAAGAAGCACACCGAGTTCGTCGAGCGCATGACCGCGCGCGGCTACACGGAACGGCAGGTGCGGCGTCTCGTCGAGTGGTACATGCGCGCGAAACAGGCCGGCTGATCGGCGGCCACTGGGGGACGGCATGAATCTCATCGATCGACGTCTCAACCCCGGCGGCAAGAGCCTGGAAAACCGCCAGCGCTTTCTGCGGCGCGCCCGCGCGCTGGTGAAGCAGGCGGTGCAGACGAGTTCGAAGGACCGCTCGCTGAAGGACTTCGACCAGGGCGGCGAGGTGACGATCCCGGTCGACAGCCTGCGCGAGCCGCGCCTGCATCGCGCGGCCTCGGGCGGCGTCCGCGAAGGACTGCTGCCCGGAAACAAGAAGTACCTCCAGGGCGACCGCATCCCGAAGGAGAAGCAGGGCTCCGGCGGCGGCTCGGAAGGCGCCGACGGCGGCAAGGGCGAGGACGACTTCCGCTTCGCCCTGTCGCAGGACGAGTACCTCGACCTCTTCTTCGAGGACCTCGAGCTGCCGGACCTCGCCAAGACGACGCTCGCTAAGACCGAGAGCTTCTCGCTGACACGGGCCGGCTACTCGACCTCCGGCTCGCCGGCGAACCTCTCCGTCAACCGCACGATGCGCAATTCCATGTCGCGCCGCATCGCGCTGCGCCGGCCGTCGGCCGACCGCATCGCAACGCTTGAGGCCGAGATCGAGGCGCTCGAGAAGCAGGGCGCGACTGCCGACGAGCTGGACGTCCTGCGCACCCGGCTCGAGCTCCTGACGCGGCGCTCGAAGCGGGTGCCGTTCATCGATCCGATCGACATCCGCTACCGGCGCTTCCAACCGGTGCCGAAGCCGGTGTCGCAGGCCGTCATGTTCTGCCTGATGGACACGTCGGCCTCGATGACCGAGCACATGAAGGACGTCGCCAAGCGCTTCTTCGCGCTGCTCTACATCTTCCTCAAGCGGCGTTACCGCCATGTCGACATCGTCTTCATCCGCCACACGCACGAGGCCGAGGAGGTCGACGAGGACACGTTCTTCCATTCGCCGGAGACCGGCGGCACGCTCGTCTCCTCGGCGCTCGACGAGATGATGCGCGTCGTGCGCAGCCGCTACCCGCGCGAGGACTGGAACATCTACGCGGCGCAGGCGTCGGACGGCGACAATTCCTCGCGCGACGGCGAGCGCACGCTGCACCTGATGCGGCAGGCGATCCTGCCGATCTCGCAGTACTTCGCCTATCTCGAGGTCGGCTCCGAGCACGAGCGCGCCTCGGTCGGCTTCCTGTCGCGCGCCTCCGACCTCTGGCGCACCTACGAGACGCTGAAGAACGAGCACGCGAATTTCGCGATGCGCCGCGTGTCGCACCGCAACGAGATCTATCCGGTGTTCCGCGATCTCTTCGAGCGCAAGCAGCCGGGCGCGGCTTCGAAGGCCGTGAAGGAGAGCGCATGACGCATGCCCCCGACGGCCTGCTCTATCACGGGACCGACTGGGATTTCGGGCTGGTGCAGCGCATCCACGACGCGATCGAGGAGATCGCCGTCGGCGAGTTCAAGCTCGACGTCTATCCCAACCAGATCGAGGTGATCACCGCCGAGCAGATGCTCGACGCGTATTCCTCGATCGGCATGCCGCTGTTCTACAAGCACTGGTCGTTCGGCAAGCAGTTCGCGCATCACGAGGTCTCGTATCGCAAGGGCATGCGCGGCCTCGCCTACGAGATCGTCATCAACTCGAACCCCTGCATCTCCTACATCATGGAGGAGAACACCGCGACGATGCAGACGCTCGTCATCGCGCACGCGGCGTTCGGGCATAACCACTTCTTCAAGAACAACTACCTGTTCAAGCAATGGACGGATGCCGACGGCATCCTGCAGTACCTCGACTTCGCCAAGAGCTACATCACCAAGTGCGAGGAGCGCTACGGCCACCAGTCCGTCGAGCGGCTGCTCGACGCCGCGCACGCGCTGATGAGCCATGGCGTCCACCGCTATCCGCGCAAGCGCAAGATCGACCTGCTGACCGAGGAGAAGCGCGAGAACGAGCGCCGCCGCCACGGCGAGCAGGTCTTCAACGATCTCTGGCGCACCGTGCCCGGCAAGAAGGCCAAGCGCACCGCCGATCAGGACGCCCGCCGCCGCGCGCTCCTCGAACTGCCGCAGGAGAACATCCTCTACTTCATCGAGAAGACCGCGCCGCGCCTGAAGCCGTGGCAGCGCGAGATCATCCGCATCGTCCGCCTCATCGCCCAGTACTTCTATCCGCAGGGGCAGACCAAGGTGATGAACGAGGGCTGCGCCACCTACTGCCACTACCGCATCATGCAGCGCCTCTACGAGACGCGGCAGATCAGCGAGGGCGCCTATCTCGAGTTCCTGACCTCGCACACCAACGTGGTCATGCAGCCGATGTACGACGATCCGCGCTACAGCGGCATCAACCCGTACGCGCTCGGCTTCGCGATGATGCAGGACATCGAGCGCATCGCCACGGAGCCGACCGCCGAGGACCGCGAGTGGTTCCCCGACATCGCCGGCATCGGCGCGCCGTTCGAGGTCCTGCAGAACTGCTGGGCCAACTTCCGCGACGAGAGCTTCATCTCGCAATATCTGTCGCCGAACCTCATGCGGCGCTGGCGCATGTTCAAGATCCTCGACGAGGGCGAGAACGCGCCCGAGATCAAGGTCGAGGCGATCCACGACGAGCGCGGCTATCGCGAGATCCGCCGCGCCTTCTCGCGCCAGTACGACGTCGCGATGCAGGACGCCGACATCCAGGTCGTCGACGTCAATCTCGAGGGCGACCGCCGGCTGATCCTGCAGCACGCGATCCTGCACGGCATGCGGCTCGACGCCGGCGCCGCCAAGGACGTGCTGCAGCACCTCGCCGACCTGTGGAGCTACGAGGTCACCTTGCGCGAGGTCGACGCCGCCGGCGACGTCGTCAAGGAACACACGGGCAGCCCGCGCCCGGGGTATTTGGCGTAGGCGCCGTCATCGCGGACGAGAGAAGAGGCCGAAGCGACCGCCGTTAGTGGGTCGAGACGGTGTAGTGCAGGGCGCTCCAGAAGCCGATGAGCAAGACCAGCAGGATCACCGCATAGGCGGCGACCGCGGTCGTGCTGAGCGCACTGCCGTCGCGCAGGGCGCTGCGCCCGGTGGCGCCGCGGCTGCCGTCCGGCCCCTTGCCGGAGAGGGTGGCCTCGGCGAGGTGGCGGTAGGTCGCGATGCGGCGCGGCGTGCCCTCGCCGATGATGTAGGAGGAAAGCTCCGCGTCGGTGGGCGCACGCCCCTTGGCCGCCTCGAAGGCGGCGAGCCAGTCGAGCTTGTTCTGCTTGTAGATCGAATAGGCGACGAGCCCGGCGATGTCGGCATCGTCGGAGACCAGGCTGCGGAAGATGTTGTTGGTCTCGCCGTTCTGGCGCTCGATCGGTTCGCGGGCCGGCTCGGGCATGCCCGCGGCCGGCAGGCGGGGCCGCTCGGCCGGCGGCGTCACCAGCGTGTCGTTGTCCATGGCGTTCCTCGTCGTCGTGCCGCGCCTCGCTCTACCAGCCGCGGGCCTTGGCTCAAAGAACGCGCGACCGCGCCTTTCGGCTCATCGGCGTGGCGCACTTACGACCCTGTGCGCAGCAGCCGGTGCCGGCTTGCGTCCCGGCCCGCGTGTCGGGCATCAAGCATCGCGCGAAGCGAGGCCTCATGACCCTACCGCACTTCCGACGCGAGCGGGCGCTGATGCGCAAGGGCCATGCCCTCGTCGCCGGCATCGACGAGGCGGGCCGGGGGCCGCTCGCAGGTCCGGTCGCGGCGGCGGCGGTGATCCTCGACCCGGCGCGGGTGCCGAAGGGCCTCGACGATTCCAAGCGGCTCGAGCCCGAGGCGCGCGAGGACCTCTACGAGATCATCGTCGACAGGGCGCTGGCGGTCGGCGTCGCCTTCGCTTCGGCGGGCGAGATCGATCGCCTCAACATCCGCCAGGCCACCTTCCTCGCCATGCGCCGGGCGCTCGCGGCGCTGGCCGAGGTGCCGGCCTATGTGCTGATCGACGGCAACGACCTGCCGCCTTGCCTGATCTGCGAGGGCGAGACGCTGGTGAAGGGCGACGCGACCTCCGCCTCGATCGCCGCCGCCTCGATCGTCGCAAAGGTGACGCGCGACCGGCTGATGCGGCGGCTGTGCACGCGCCATCCCGTCTACGGCTTCTCGCGCCATGTCGGCTACGGCACCCGCGACCATCTCGCGGCGCTGGCCGCGCACGGCCCGTGCCCCGCGCACCGCATGACGTTCGCCCCGCTGAAAGTCTTCGCGAGCCGTTAGCCACCGGAGGCCAATCCGCTTGATGTGTCCCCAAAGGACACACGCGATCACGCCGCCGTTAAACGCGCCTTTTACCTCGCTCGGGCACAGTCTCGCTCGTTGGTTCGTTGCGTAACGGTGTCTTGTGTTCATGCGTACCGCGCACGCCGGAACCCCCGGCTCGAAGTCTCGGATTCAGGTCTCGCGTACCGAGACTTCGAGAGCGCGGAGCAGAGCTCCGAAGGCGATCCAGCAGTCCTTCGTGCACGACGCGTCGGTGCCGCTCGACGAGATCCTCGTCGGCGATTGCATCGCCGCGCTCGCGCGCCTGCCGGCCGACAGCGTCGACCTCGTCTTCGCCGATCCGCCGTACAACCTGCAGCTCGAAGGCGCGCTGTCGCGCCCCGACCAGAGCCTCGTCGACGCGGTCGACGACGACTGGGACAAGTTCTCGAGCTTTGCCGAGTACGACCGCTTCACGCGCGACTGGCTCGCCGGCGTCAAGCGCGTGATGAAGAAGAACGCGACGCTCTTCGTCATCGGTTCGTACCACAACATCTTTCGCGTCGGCACGGTGCTGCAGGACGAGGGCTTCTGGATCCTCAACGACATCGTGTGGCGCAAGGCCAACCCGATGCCGAACTTCCGCGGCCGCCGCTTCACCAACGCGCACGAGACGCTGATCTGGGCCTCGAAGAGCGCCGAGGCCAAGGCCTACACGTTCAACTACGAGGCGCTGAAGGCCGGCAACGACGATTGCCAGGTGCGCTCCGACTGGTTCTTCCCGATCTGCACCGGCACCGAGCGACTGAAGGACGACGCCGGCCGAAAGACGCATCCGACGCAAAAGCCCGAGGCGCTGCTCGCCCGCATCCTGTTGTCGGCGACGAAGCCCGGCGACGTGGTGCTCGATCCCTTCTTCGGCTCCGGCACGACGGGCGCGGTCGCCAAGCGCTTCGGCCGCTCGTTCATCGGGCTCGAGCGCGAGGCGATCTACGCCGACGCCGCGCGCCGGCGGATCGACGCGGTCGAGCCGCTGCCGGTGGCATTGCTGAAGGAGACGCCCTCGAAGCGCGCCGAGCCGCGCATCGCGTTTGCGTCAGTCATCGAGGCGGGGCTGATCGCGCCGGGCGAGATGCTGCGCGACGAGAAGGGCCGGCATGCGGCTTTGGTCCGCGCCGACGGCACCCTGGCCTTGACCGGCGGAGCTCTCGAGATCGTCGGCTCGATCCACCGCGTCGGCGCGTTGGCGCAGGGCCTGCCGGCCTGCAACGGCTGGACCTTTTGGTTCCGCAACGGCCCCGACGGCGTCGAGCCTATCGACGCCGCCCGCATCCGCTATCGCGCGCTGGCACCGAAGGACTGAGGCCGCAGCGGCTAGGTGCCGAGTTCAACCCACCGCAGGCCGTCACTCAAAGCTGCATCAAGGCCCGGACGACGGCCAGCTCGCTAGACCAGTAGCCGTTGTACTTCGGCAGATCGTCGACCGCATCCGACACGCGGCGGTGATAGAAGATATGCATCTGCGGCGCGGGTAGTTGATCGAGCGCTTCGTAATTGGCGCTCGGAATGAAAGCGAACTTCATCGGCCCAAAGCCGCCGTGTTCGATCGCTGGCTTTCCGCATGTCCGGCAGGTTCCGCGTTCGATGTTCGGCGGCGAGCGATACTTTCGGAACGCGATGTTCTGCGAGTTTTCAGAGGTCACGCCTCGAGCCTTCAACACCGTCACATCGGCGAAGGGCTTGCTGTTGAAGGCTTGGCAGATCGTGCAATGGCAGATGAAGCGCGCGACCGGAACGGCCGCAACGCCGAAGGTGCAGCGACCGCATTCGCACGACGCACGCTGTGGCTGAGGCAGACTGGCCGCCATTCCGAAGCTCTCCCTTGCGGACGCCGCTCCGCGTGACGATCGCAGCAAGCCCGACATCGGCTCGCCAGGCAGATTAGTCGACTCTTCGGCTTGCCCCCAGGAAACCAAAGTCGAACGCCCACGCCGGCTGCCCGCAAGCTCGCTTGACCCGCATGGGGAAGCGCATTCGTCCATCATCGGGACGTGGCACGCTTGCTGCTCCGCGTTGCGTCAGCCCTAAGATACGGATCGCCGCTCTCTCATGAACAACCTGAAGCTCACGCCCTCGGCCTTCGCCAAGCCCGCGGTCATGCTGTCCGGCACCGTCGACTATGCAATGTACGGCAGCTTCCGCGGCCAGTTCGATGCGGCCTCCGAGCGCGACATCGTGGTCGTCGAGCTGTCGACGCTGGGCGGCGACCCCGAGGTCGCCCGCATGATGGGCGAGGACATCCGCTACGCGAGCGAGATGTCGCCGGAGCGCCGGATCGTCTTCCTCGGCAAGGCGGCGATCTACTCGGCCGGCACCACCTTCATGAGCTTCTTCGTGCCGGAGAACCGCTACGTGACGCGCGGCACGCGCATCATGATCCACGAGCGCAAGCTGTCGAAGGAGCTGAAGATCAACGGGCCGCTGACGACCTGCATCGCCACGCTGAAGGCGACGCTGCACGAGATCGAGGCCTCGATCGAGATCCAGAACGAGGGCTTCGCCAACCTCATCAAGGGCTCGCAAGTCACCATGGACGACGTGCTGAAACGCGCGCCGGAAAACTGGTACATCGAAGCCAACGAGGCGAAGGCGCTCGGGCTGATCTGCGACGTGCTGTAGGGCTGGCGCGTCAGCCGCCGTCAGCCGCGGCGCGGAGCGCGGCGACGTCGAGCTTCACCATGCCCATCATCGCCTGCATCGCCCGCTTGGCGCGCGAGGGATCGGGGTCGCCGAGCAGTTCGGTCAGGGCGCGCGGCACCACCTGCCACGAGAAGCCCCAGCGGTCGGTGATCCACCCGCAGCGCTGCGGCGTGCCGCCGTCGGCGAGAGCGTCCCAGACCCGGTCGACCTCGGCCTGGTCGTCGCAGCTGAGCGACAGCGAGATCAGGAGGCTCGGGTCGGCCGGCTGCCCGGTGTTGAGCGCCTGCAGCTTCTGACCGCCGAGCGTGAAGGCGACCATCAGCACGCTGCCCTCTGTGTTGCCCGGCGTGTCCGATGGCGATCGCTGGACGTGGTCGATGCGCGAGCCCGGCAGCAGCGAGCAGTAGAAGGTCGCCGCCGCCTCGGCGTCGTGCGCGAACCATAGGCAGGGCGTGATCTTCGACATGATCGGTCCCCGATTGGCCAGAGGGCGGCGACGAGCGTTTTAAGGTGGCCGATGCGGGCGCTATTGCCCGAGCGGGATCCCATCGCCGCCTGGACGCTCATATCATCAGAGCGCGTCCGCGCTGAAATCGAGGGAAATCTCGAGGCGAAGAGCTCCGCAGAGACTTGCGTACGCCGGTTGACCCTCGTGCTCAGTTCCCTGCCGCTGCCGCGTGTCTCCGCGTAACAGACGGCGCAAAGAAAAGGCCTGCGGAGCGCACCCCGCAGGCCTTCGTATCTAATGTCCGATCGCTGTCGGCTTACTTCTTGTCGGCCGGCTTCTGCGACTGCGTGTCGGCGCCGGGCGCGGCGCCGACCGTGCCGGCGGACGCCTTGGCCGAGTTCCCCTGCTGCGCCTGCACCTGCTGCGGATCGGTGGCGACGCCGGGCGCCGTCGGTGTCTTCATCGCGCCGGTCGTGCCGGGCGACTTGCTGTTGTTCATGGAATTGTCGCCCTGCGCATGCGCAGCACCGAGCGTCAAGCCGAGCGTCGCGAGCGCGATCATGAGGCGTGTCATAGAATTCTCTCCCGTTGGCCGTTTTTGCGTTTGGACTGCGCCAACCGGGATTCGCGACGCTTGTTCCCGTATATTTCCCGACGGGCTGCGTCCAAACGTCCTGTAAAGCAAATGACATCTGCTCCATGTTCACGTGCCGGGATGCCTGGAACGTAACAAGAACTTGCCGACGGCGCCGGCTTCGCTTAGCCCTGCGCCATGGCCAAGTCTCCAGCGCCCCCGCCGCCGAACGGCGGCTCGATCGATCTCGTGCCCCTCCACGAGGCGCTGGAGGAGCGCTATCTCGCCTATGCGCTGTCGACCATCACCGGGCGCGCGCTGCCGGACGCGCGCGACGGGCTGAAGCCGGTGCACAGGCGCATCCTCTACGGGATGCAGGTGCTCCGGCTCGACCCCGGCACCGCCTTCCGCAAATGCGCGAAGATCGTCGGCGACGTGATGGGCTCGTTCCATCCGCACGGCGATCAGGCGATCTACGACGCGCTGGTTCGTTTGGCGCAGGACTTCTCGTCGCGCTATCCGCTGGTCGACGGGCAGGGCAATTTCGGCAACATCGACGGCGATGGCGCGGCGGCCTACCGCTACACCGAGGCGCGCATGACCGAGGTCGCGCGCCTGCTGCTCGAAGGCATCGACGAGGACGCGATCGATTTCCGCGACAATTACGCGGGGACCGAGCGCGAGCCCATCGTGCTGCCGTCGGCCTTTCCGAACATGCTGGCCAACGGCGCGCAGGGCATCGCGGTCGGCATGGCGACGTCGATCCCGCCGCACAACGTCGCCGAGCTTTGCGACGCGGCGCTGCACATGATCTCGCACAAGGGCGCCGAGACCGACGACCTTCTGCAGTTCGTGCACGGCCCGGACTTCCCGACCGGCGGCATCATCGTCGAGCCCGCCGCCGCCATCGCCGAAGCCTACCGCACCGGGCGCGGCTCGTTCCGGCTGCGCGCGCGCTGGGAGAGGGAGGAGGGCGCGCGCGGCGTGTGGCAGGTGGTGATCACGCAGATCCCCTACATGGTCCAGAAGTCGCGGCTGATCGAGAAGCTCGCCGAGCTGCTGACCGAAAAGAAGCTGCCGCTGGTCGCCGACGTGCGCGACGAATCGGCGGAGGACATCCGCATCGTCATCGAGCCGAGGAGCCGCGCCGTCGAGCCGGCGGTGATGATGGAGCAGCTGTTCCGCGCCAGCGAGCTCGAGACGCGCTTCTCGATGAACATGAACGTGCTCGTCGACGGCGTGATCCCCAAGGTCGTGTCGCTGAAGGAGGCGCTGCGGCAATGGCTCGACCATCGCCGCGACGTGCTGGTGCGCCGCTCGCGGCATCGCCTGGCCAAGATCGAGCATCGCCTCGAAGTCCTCGCCGGCATGCTGGTGGTGTTCCTCAACCTCGACGAGGTGATCCGCATCATCCGCGAGGAGGACGAGCCGAAGCAGATCCTGATGCAAACCTTCGAGCTCTCCGAGGTGCAGGTCAATTACATCCTCGACACGCGGCTGCGCAGCCTGCGCCGGCTCGAGGAGATGGAGCTGCGTCGGGAGAACGACGAGCTGCGCAAGGAGAAGGCCGAGGTGGAGGCGCTGCTCGCCGACGAGGGCAAGCAGTGGAAGACGGTGGCCGCCCAGATCAAGGAGCTGCGCAAGAAGTACGGCCCGGAGACGCCGCTCGGGCGTCGCCGCACGAGCTTCGCCGAGGCGCCGGCGGCGGCCGACGTCGAGCGCGCCTCCGCGGCGCTGGTCGAGCGCGAGCCGATCACGGTGGTGGTGTCGGAGAAGGGCTGGATCCGCGCCCTGAAGGGGCACGTCGCCGATCTCACGACGCTGCAATTCAAGGGCGACGATCGCCTCAAGACGAGCTTCCTCGCCGAGACGACGACGCGCATCCTCGTGCTGGCGACGGACGGGCGGGTGTTCACGCTCGACGGCTCGAAGTTGCCGGGCGGGCGCGGGCAGGGCGAGCCGATCCGCGTGATGGCCGATCTCGGCGAGGGCGAGGAGATCGTCGCCGTGCTGCCCTACGTGGCGGGGACGAAGATGCTGATCGCCTCGAGCGACGGGCGCGGCTTCCGCGTCGGCCAGGACGAGATGATCGGCGAGACGCGCAAGGGCCGCCAGGTGATGAACGTCGACAAGCCGGCCGAGGTCTGCCTGCTGGTGCCGGCCGCCGGCGACCAGGTCGCGGTGATCGGCGAGAACCGCCGCCTGCTCGTCTTCCCGCTCGACCAGGTGCCGGAGATGACGCGCGGCAAAGGCGTGCGGCTGCAGCGCTACAAGGACGGCGGCATCGCCGACGCGCTCGTGTTCAAGGTCGAGGACGGGCTGACGTGGCAGGACTCGGCCGGGCGCACGTTCGTCGTGAAAAAG
>CAZZZM010000089.1:0-10786 GCA_964658465.1 uncultured Nakamurella sp. | reverse complement strand
AACCTCTGGTACGCCGGCACGGCGGATGCCGTGACGCAGAACATCGAGATCATCCGCGGCTACGGCCCGCGCTACATGGTCATCCTCGCCGGCGACCACATCTACAAGCAGGACTACGAGCTGATGCTGCAGCAGCACGTCGACTCCGGCGCCGACGTCACCGTCGGCTGCCTCGAGGTGCCGCGCCTGGAGGCGGTCGGCTTCGGCGTCATGGCGGTGGACGAGAACGACGTCATCACGTCCTTCCTCGAGAAGCCGAAGGACCCGCCGTCGATGCCCGGCAAGCCGGACTTCGCGCTCGCCTCGATGGGCATCTACGTCTTCGAATCCGAGTTCCTGTTCGAGCAGCTCAGGCGCGATGCCGCCGACCCGAACTCGAGCCACGATTTCGGCAAGGACATCGTCCCGCACATCGTCAGGCACGGCAAGGCGGTGGCGCATCCGTTCAGCCGCTCGTGCGTGCGCTCGACGGGCGAGGCCAACGCCTATTGGCGCGACGCCGGCACGCTCGATTCCTACTGGGAGGCCAACCTCGACCTCACCGACGTGGTGCCCGGGCTCGACCTCTACGACCGCGACTGGCCGATCTGGACCTACGGCGAGATCACCCCGCCGGCCAAGTTCATCCACGACGAGGACGGGCGCCGCGGACGCGCCACCAACTCGCTCGTCTCGGGCGGCTGCATCATCTCCGGCACCGACCTTTCGCGCTCGCTGCTGTTCACCGGCGTCCACGTGCATTCCTACGGGCGCATCCACGGCGCGGTGATCCTGCCCTACGCCGACATCGGCCGCGGCGCGCGGCTGCGCCGCGTGATCATCGATCGCGGCGTGAAGGTCCCCGAGGGCCTCGTGGTCGGCGAGGACCCCGATCACGACGCCGCCCGCTTCCGCCGCACCGACAAGGGCATCTGCCTCATCACCCAGCCGATGATCGACCGGCTGAGCAACTGAGACGCTACGCCGCCTCGATGTCGGTCTGCAAAAAGTCGCCACCCTTGAACATCAGCGGCTGGCCAAGATGCCGGGCGCACGCGTGAGCGAAGCAGTCGCCGAAATTGAGCCGGGCGGGATGATGGCCCTTGCCATAGCGCTCGAAGGCCGACAACGCGATGGCGGCCGTCTCCGGCGCGACGGGCACCACGACGATCTTGATCAAAGCCAGGTAGCGCGCGATGGCCGCCGCCGCCTCGCCGATCGGCAGATCGAGCACCCGCGCCACGGCGATCGCCGTCTCCCACACTGCGAGCGGCGACGTCAGACGCGTCGAGGTCGCCTGCAGGCGGCCGAGAAGCTCGCGGGCGTCGTCCTCGTCGACCAGCATCGCCGTCAGCGCCGAGGCGTCGATGAACATCAGGCGTCTTCGTACAGGCTGTCGCGGAACGCCTTGTCGGCAGGCCTGCCCCGCGCCGGCCGGCCCTTCGCGCGCAGCTCCCGGCTGAACGCGACGCCGATCTCGACCAGCGAGGGCGTGCCATTCACTCGCTCCAGCTCGTTGGCGAGCGCAACATGGACAGCCTCGGTCAGCCCGGTTCCTTTCACCGCGGCCACCTTGCGCGCCAGGGCGTCGGTCGCGGGGTTCTTGATGTGAAAGGCCATCGATCCACACCTTCCGTCTATCCGTCAACATTCTATAGGATAGACGGCCGCGACGCGAGCGCCGGACTTCCTGCCTGGACGAATGGGAGCGGCCGCTTGCTTGCCGTCGCGGCCGATCTTCGGCAAGCAATTCGCGTCTTCTGGAGGTTTCGGTGTGAAGAAGGTCGCCCTCTTCTCAAAGGAATACCCGCCGTACGTCTACGGCGGCGCCGGCGTGCACGTCGAATATCTCGCGGCGGCGCTGGCGAGGACCATCGACGTCGAGGTGCGCTGCTTCGGCGACCAGCACGCCGACAACGGCCGCCTCGTCGTGCGCGGCTATCCGCTATGGGAGGAGACCAAAACCAACACCGATCCGCGCTTCGTCGGCGCGATCGACGCCTATGCGCGCTCTCTGGCGATGGCCAAGGACAGGCTCGACGCCGACCTCGTCCATTGCCACACCTGGTATACCGACATGGGCGGCCTCATCGCCGCCAAACTGTGGGGCGTGCCCTACGTGCTCACCATCCATTCGCTGGAGCCGCTGCGACCCTGGAAGGTCGAGCAGCTCGGCAACGGCTACCACCTCTCGGCCTGGATGGAGCGCACGGCGATCGAGCAGGCCGACGCGATCATCGCCGTCTCCAAGGAGACCCGCGCCGACGTGCTGCGGCTGTTCGACGTCGAGCCGGAGCGCGTCCATGTCGTCCACAACGGCATCGACCTCGACGAGTACAAGGCGGTGGCGGGCACCGACGTGCTGACCAAGCGCGGCATCGACCCGTCGAAGCCGTTCCTGCTCTTCGTCGGACGCATCACCCGCCAGAAGGGCATCATCCATCTCGTCAACGCGATCCCGAACATCGATCCCGACCTGCAGATCGTGCTGGCCGCCGGCGCGCCCGACACGCCGGAGATCGGCGCCGAGATGGAGGCCGCCTTCGCCCGCGTCGCGGCCGACCGGCCGGGCCTCGTCTGGATCCGCGAGATGCTGCCGCGCGCCGACGTCATCCAGCTCTACACGCATGCCGCGGTGTTCTGCTGCCCGTCGGTCTACGAGCCGTTCGGCATCATCAATCTCGAAGCGATGGCCTGCGGCACGGCCGTCGTCGCCTCGAACATCGGCGGCATCCCCGAGGTCGTCGTGCCGGAGGAGACCGGCCTGCTCGTCGACGTCGGCCTGAAGCCGGGCGGCTTCGATCCCGCCGACCCCGCCGCCTTCGCCGCGGCGCTCGCCGCCGCGATCAACCGGCTGGCCGGCGATGCGGCCTTGCGCGAGTGCTTCGGCAAGGCCGGGCGGGCGCGCGTCGAGGCGCATTTCAGCTGGGACGCGATCGCCGAGCGGACGCTCGACCTCTATGCCAAGGTGATCGAGGCGTACCATGTCTGAGCCGATGACCTACGCGACCTTCCCCGACGACCTCCCGCAGCCGCAGGACGACGGCGCCTGCGCGCACCTCCCCGGCCGCCGCCTGCCGGCGCTCGCGCTGCCGGCGACGCGGGGCGGCCCTGTCGACCTCTCCGCCCTGCCCGGCCGCACCGCCCTCTTCGTCTACCCGATGACCGGGCGGCCCGGCGTCGCCTTGCCCGACGGCTGGGACGCGATCCCCGGCGCCCGCGGCTGCACCCCGCAGAACTGCGCGATCCGCGACTCGCACCGCGCTTTCGCCGACCTCGGGGTCGCCGTCTACGCGCTGAGCACGCAGACGACCGACTATCAGGCCGAGATGGCCGAGCGGCTGCACCTGCCCTATCCCGTGCTGAGCGATGCCGACCTGCGCTTCGCCGAAGCGCTCGACCTGCCGACCTTCGAGGCCGACGGCGCGCGGCTGATCCGGCGCCTGACGCTCGTCGCGAAGGACGGGGTGATCGAGCGCGTGTTCTACCCGGTGTTTCCGCCCGACCGCAGCACCGAGCCGGTGCTGGAATGGCTGCGGGCCGGATAATCCCGCCGGCGATGACGCCCGGCTGCCGCACGATCAATCGTCGTGGCAGCGGCGCGGGTGGTGGCCTGCAACCTTACGAAACTCTTAGCAAAAAGCTGGCGCCGCGACGCGGCGGATACTTGCCAAAAATTCCTGCCGCAGAGATAAGTCGGGCGCCCGCGCCAAAGACGGGCTGCTATTCTTATGATCTTCTCATGTTGATCTTCGAATGGCTGGCGAGGAATGCACAAGGAGTGAGCGGGTGAGCTGGGTCGCGCCGGTCATCGAGCCGTGAAGGCCGTCATCCTCGGATCGGCGGCGGGCGGCGGCGTTCCGCAGTGGAACTGCCGTTGCGCCGTCTGCGAGCTGGCCCGCGCGGGCGACCCGCGCGTGCCGTCGCGCACGCAATCGTCGATCGCCGTCACCGCCGACGACGAGCATTGGCTCGTCGTCAACGCCTCGCCCGACATCCGCCAGCAGATCGCAGCGACGCCGGCGCTCTACCCGCGCCACGGCGCCCGCCATTCCCCGATCGCCGCGGTGCTGCTGACCAACGGCGACGTCGACCACGTCGCGGGATTGCTCACCTTGCGCGAGAGCACGCCGTTCAAGCTCTTCGCGACCAAGGCGACGCGGGAATCGGTCGACGCCAACCGCATCTTCTCGGTTGCCAATCCCGACTTCGTGCCGCGCCTGCCGGTCGCGATGGACGAGCCGATCGAGCCGGTGCCGGGCCTGCGCGTCGAGATGTTCGCTGTGCCGGGCAAGGTCCCGCTGTGGCTCGAGGACGCGTCGCTGAAGATCGGCGAGGCGACCGAGACCACGGTCGGGCTCGACATCTCCGCGGACGGCCGGCGTCTGCTCTACATTCCCGGCTGCGCCGAGGTGACGCAGGCCGTGAAGGCGCGCATCGCCGGCGCCGACGTCCTGCTCTTCGACGGGACCTTGTGGACCGACGACGAGATGATCGAGGCGGGGCTCGGCGTGAAGAGCGCGCGGCGGATGGGCCATGTGCCGATGTCGGGCGCCGGCGGCTCCCTCGAAAGTCTGGCGGACGCGGGTGTCGCGCGGCGCATATTCGTCCATATCAACAACACCAACCCCGTGCTCGTGTCCGACTCGAGCCAACGGAAACACGCGGAAGCCTCCGGTTGGGAGGTCGGCTACGACGGGATGAGGATCGACCTATGAAGGATGTTTTGTCGCCGGACGAGCTCGAGAAGCAGCTGCGCGCGATCGGCGCCAGCCAGTACCACAACCTGCACCCGTTCCATAAGCTGCTGCACGGCGGCAAGCTGAACCGCGAGCAGGTGCAGGCCTGGGCGCTCAACCGCTTCTATTATCAGGCGATGATCCCCATCAAGGACGCGACCATCCTGTCGCGCATGGAGGATCCCGAGCTGCGCCGCATCTGGCGCCAGCGCATCGTCGACCACGACGGCGAGAACGCCGGCGACGGCGGCATCGAGCGCTGGCTGATGCTCACCGACGGCCTCGGCTTCGAGCGCGACTACGTCACCTCGCTGCAGGGCCTGCTGCCCGGCACGCGCTTCGCCGTCGACGCCTACGTGCATTTCGTGCGCGAGAAGCCGATGCTGGAGGCGATCGCCTCGTCGCTCACCGAGCTGTTCTCGCCCAACATCATCTCCGAGCGCGTCTCGGGCATGCTCAAGAACTACGACTTCATCTCCGAGAAGACGCTGGCCTATTTCGGCAAGCGCCTGACCCAGGCGCCGCGCGATGCCGATTTCGCCCTCGCCTATGTGAAGGAGCACGCTCGCACCGCCAAGGAGCAGGCCGCCGCCTGCGCGGCGCTGCGCTTCAAGTGCAGCGTGCTGTGGACGCAGCTCGACGCGCTGCAGCATGCCTACGTCGAAGAGGGCGCGATCATCCCGCCGGGCGCCTGGCGGCCGGGGCACGCGGTGTCGTGAGCGAGGCGGTGTCCGGCACGAGCGTCCCCAAGCTGCCGCGCGGCGTGCGCCTGCATTTCGATCAGGTGCGCCAGGCGCATGTGCTGCTCGCGCCGGAGCGGGCCTTCAACGTCGACGGCAATGCGGTGGCGGTGCTCAAGCTCGTCGACGGGACGCGCTCGGTCGACGACATCGCCGCCTCGCTCGCCGAGACGTACGGGGCGGACAAATCGGTCATCGCGCACGATATAGGCAAGATGATCGACGATCTCATCGCCAAGCGCGTGATGGAGGCGGCATGACGTCTTCCGGCCTGAACATCCCGAACCCCATCGGCGTGCTGATGGAGCTGACGCATCGTTGTCCGCTCCACTGCCCCTATTGCTCGAACCCGCTCGAGCTCGACAAGCGCTCGGCCGAGATGGACACGGCGACCGTGCTCCGCGTGCTGGACGAGGCGGCGGCGCTCGGCGTGCTGCACGTGCACCTGTCCGGCGGCGAGCCGACGGCGCGCCAGGACATCGTCGAGATCACCGCCAAATGCGCCGAGGTGGGCCTCTATTCGAACCTGATCACCTCGGGCGTCGGTCGCGCGCTCGCCGTGCTGCCGGCGCTGGCCGACGCGGGGCTCGATCACGTGCAGCTCTCGCTGCAGGGCATCGATGTCGCCTCCGCCGACAAGGTCGCCGGCCTCAAGGGCTCGCACGACACCAAGATGAAGTTCGCCGCCGAGATCGCGCGGCTCGGCCTTGCGCTGACGGTCAACGCGGTGATCCACCGCGGCAACATCGACCAGGTCGAAGGCTTCATCGAGCTGGCGCAGAAGCTCGGCGCGCGCCGGCTCGAGATCGCCCACACGCAGTACTATGGTTGGGCCTACACCAATCGCGCGGCGCTGATGCCGGCGCGGCCCGACGTCGACAAGTCGATCCGCATCGTCGAGGCGGCGCGCAAGCGGCTCTCCGGCACGCTGGTCATCGACCTCGTCGTGCCCGACTATTACGCGCTCCGCCCGAAGGCCTGCGCCGGCGGCTGGGGCCGCAAGCTGATGAACGTCGCGCCCTCCGGCAAGGTCCTGCCCTGCCACGCGGCGGAATCGATCCCGAACCTCGAGTTCTGGAACGTGAAGGACCATTCGCTCGGCGACATCTGGCGCCGTTCGCCGGCCTTCAACGCCTATCGCGGCACCGACTGGATGCCCGAGCTCTGCCGCACCTGCGAGCGCAAGGAGATCGACTGGGGCGGCTGCCGCTGCCAGGCGCTCGCGCTGCTCGGCGACGCGGCGGAGACCGACCCCGCCTGCGGCAAGTCGCCGTTCCACGCCAAGATCGAAGCGCTGGCGACGCGGGAAGCGGCGACCGACGCGCCGCCGGATTACGTGTACCGCAGCCCGGGCCAGCCGGCGCCGCGACAAGTCGAGGAGATATCGTGAAGTCGACGAAAGCTTGGTGCGGCGCGATCGCCGCGATGATCGTCGCGGTGCCGATGCTCAGCGCCGCGGCGCCGACGACGCCGCCCGATGTCGCGAGCCTCCTCTTCGAGAAGCCGCAATGGACCAACGCGCCCGTCGGCTCTTCGCTGGTCTATGACTATTCGCAGAAGGTGCCGGTCAAGTTCGGGCCGACGTTCGACGACAAGATCACGCTGAAGCTCGACAAGGGCGACGACGACAAGAGCCGCACCGCCGAGGTGCGCATGTTCTCCGGCGAGCATACGACGCCGGCCGGCCCGTTCCGCTCCGACGAGCAGAACCCCGTGATGCTGCTGGCGCTGGAGAACAACGTCGAGCAGCTGACGAAGGCCTGGGGCGCCAACCCGCGCTACCTGAAGAACGCCGTGCGCAAGGCGTGGCGCAACAACGCCAAGATCGAGAACGTGTCGCTGTCGGTCGACGGCAAGCAGGTGCCGGGCACGCGCATCACCATCGAGCCGTACAGCAACGATCCCGAGGCCATCAAGATGGGTGGGCTCGAGACGATGGTCTACACGGTCGAGGTCGCCGATTCGGTGCCGGGCAACCTGGTCAAGGTCGACATCCACGCGCCGGCGACGGGCACCCCGACCTTCTCCGAAGTCTTGACCTATGCCGGGGAGAAGACGCCTTGAGGTCCTTGATCGCGGCCGCGTTCGCGGTCGTCGGCGCCGTCACCCCGCTCGCCGCCGCGCCGATGAGCGTCGTCAACGACTACCCGACGGAAGCGCGCGCGGATTACGTGCTCGGCTGCATGGCCGCCAACAACCAGACCCGCCAGGCGCTGGCGCATTGCTCGTGCTCGATCGACGTGATCGCCTCGATCCTGCCCTACGACAAGTACGAGCAGGCCGAGACCGTGCTCTCGATGCGCCAGGGCGTTGGCGCGATCACGCGCGAGTTCAACGAGATCAAGAGCATGAACGACATCGTCGCCGACCTGCGCCGCGCGCAGGCCGAAGCGGAGATCCGCTGCTTCAAGTAGCCATCGTTGATTTATGACGCGACGCTGGGGCCGCGGCCGTGCCGGGTCCCGGCCGGCGGCGCCCTGAATTGGCGCGCGCCGCTACTGGGCGGTCGGTGCCGGGCCCGGCATCTTGAAGCCCTGCGGCACGGGCTTGGCCCGCTCGGCCGACGCGCCGCCCGTCGCCGCCGGTTCGATCTTCGGCGCCGCCTCGCTGCTCGCCGTCGCCGGCGGGATGAGATGCCCGAGATTGTCGATCAGCGGCACGTTGTAGTCGGTGAGCACGCGGTTGATGTCGGCCTTGCGCTTGCGCAGGACGCCTTCGAGCTTGTGCTTCCAGTCGTTCTCGTCGTGGCGGACGCCGAGCGCGATGCGGTAGCTGTAGCCGGGCCGATCGACGTCGTCGAGCAGCGGCGACATGACAAGCGCGCCGTCGGATGTCTTCACCGCCTCGCCGATCAGCGGCCCCCAGACGATCGCCGCATCGATCGTCTTGTCGTTAAGGTCCTTGAGCATCGCGGTGAGCGGCGAATCGAAACGATGGTCGACGAGCAGCGGGTAGAGCTTCGCGGTGTCGAGCGTGCCGTTCTTGAGCATCGCGTCGGTCGGCGGCGTCGCCGAGAAGACGCCGATCTTGTGCCCCTTCAGCTTCGGATCGTCGATCGAGCGCACGCCGACGAGCGGGCTGCCCTTCGGTGCGACGATGACGTAGGTCGAGCGGTAATAGGGGTTCGTCGCCTGCACCATCTCCGAGCCGATCGTGTAGCCCATCACGACGTCGCAGAGGTCCTGGTTCAGCGTGTTGCTGATGAAGCCCGGGCCTGACGGCGCCCAGAAGTAGCGCACCGGCTTCCTCAGTTCGTTGCCGATGATCTCGGCGATCTTGTTCTCGAAGCCCTGCTTCTGGCGGTCGCTGAACGGCAGGTTGGCCGGGTCCTCGCAGACGCGCAGGGCGGTTCGCGACACGAGATCGGGCACGTTCTGCGCGCGCGCGCCGGCGCCGGCCAGGACGGAGACGAGCACGGCCGCCGTGGCGGCCGCCCCTTTGACCTTCATTCGTGTCACGCGATCATGCCTCTATTTCGGAAAGTCGGCACTGGCGGTCTCCTTGCTGAACGTCTTTCCGTTCGGCTGCAAACCGTTGTTCTTGAGGATCCAGGCGACGATGGGGTCGAGTTGGTCGTCCGGCAGCGACTTCGGCGCGGTCTGCGGCATGTTCTCCCAGATGAACGAGCGCAGATTGGTCAGCGGCTTGCCGGCGAAGACCGCCTTGAACTTGTCGTCCATCAGGTTGGGACCCTGCGCGCCCTGCAGCTTGGGGCCGTGGCACTGGGCGCAATGGTTGTTGAACTTCGTGTGGCCGTCCTGCGCCTGCTGCTCGGTGAACGGGGCGGACCCGGCGGCGAATGCGACCCCGCCGACAGCAAGATTGGCTATAGCGGCAAATGTGAAGCGAGTAAGCAAAGCAATCCTCCCAGTCTTCTTATCAGGGAGGTGAAACGCGAGGTCTCGCGCTTCCGTTCGGAGTGCAGGCCTCGTCCGAACGGCCAGGTTCAGCCGCCCCGCAGTAATTGCGGGACGGCCGACCAATAATGCGGGCTACTTCTCGGTCTTCGGGAACTGCGCGCTGGCGACGCTGTCCTTGGTCAAGGGCTTGTCGCCGGCCGGCACGTTGTTCTTCTTCAGGATCCAGGCGAGGATCGGATACAGGTTGGCGTCCGACAGCGACTTCGGCGCGTTCTGCGGCATGTTCTCGTAGACGAAGTCGCGCAGGTCCTTCACCGGCTTGCCGGCGAAGATCGCCTGGAACTTGGCGTCGTGGAGGTTCGGGCCGAGCGCGCCATCGAGCTTCGGCCCGTGGCACTGCGCGCAATTGTTGTTGAACTTGACGTGGCCGTCCTCGGCCTGCGCTTCGGTGTAGGGGCCGCTGTCGGCCCGAGCGACGCCGGCGGCGCCGGCCAGCCCGAGTCCCAGTGCTAGCATAAACCCGACAGCACGCATGTGAGCCCTTCCTCCAATTGTGCCGGTCCCGGACCGGCCTCTGGCGCGTCGCACGGTCTCCGCCGATCCAACGCAAGCCTCGGTCTTATGCCGGGCCGTGGTCGGGAAGGCAATCGGATGCGTGGTCGCAGGCCCGCTTTTTGTGGTGAAACTTCAAGCGCTTCCCAGCAAAATTTCCCGGTCCGGGAAGAACTTTTTTGCACGCGCGTGCCGCGCCGCGTTCGCGCGCAAATAAATCCGCGAGCACGAACTTGGGACGATGTTGCGAGGGGCAGTCGCACCGGCAGGCCGGCAAAAGAAAAGGGCCGGCCCGGAGGCCGACCCTTCTGAAAGCTGTCTTGCGACGGCTTAGTTGTTGGCGAGCGTGAACACCGTCAGGGTGCCGCCGAGCGCCGTGTAGTTGTTGAGGGCGGCGTAGCCACCGACGGCGCCGAGGCCGGCGTTCGGGTCGGTCAGACCAGCGGCGAGACCGATACCGGCCCAACCACCGACGCCCGAGTAGACCGCGACGTACTGCTTGCCCTTGTGCTCGTAGGTCATCACGTTGCCGATGATGCCCGACGGGGTCTTGAACTTGTAGAGTTCCTTGCCCGTCTTGGCGTCGATCGCCTTCAGGTAACCCTCGAGCGTGCCGTAGAAGACCACGTCGCCGGCCGTCGCGAGAGCGCCGCCCCACGCCGAGAACTGCTCGGGATCCGACCACACGATCTTACCCTTGGTGGCGTCCCACGCGATGAAGTTACCCATGTTGGTGCCGCCAGGCGCCGGGTACATCGAGAGGGTCGCGCCGACGTAGGGCTGACCGGGGGTGTAGCTCACCTTGAACGGCTCGTAGTCCATGCAGACGTGGTTGGTCGGCACGTAGAACAGGCCGGTGCGGGGCGAGAAGGCCGAAGGCTGCTCGTCCTTGGAGCCGAGAGCCGCCGGGCAGATG
>CAZZZM010000088.1:8606-10807 GCA_964658465.1 uncultured Nakamurella sp. | reverse complement strand
AAGGCCAAGGCCATCGACAGCGTGTAGCAATAGGTCTCGGGCCAGATCGACGGCAGCAGGATCGCCGACGGCCCGGCCGCGACGAGATGGGCGAAGGCCTCGTCCGCCGTCTCGTAGCGCCCGGTCTCGCCGACCCCCGCCGCCGCCATCTCGCCGCCGATGTCGGAATAGCCGACGATGGCGTAGCGCAGCGGCAGCTCCCGCGCGCCGGCGTCGCGCGCCAGGCTGGCGATCACGCGCGAGCCCTTGTGCGGGCCGATCGCGCCGAGGGTGACGATCGTGAAGGGCGACGGCCCGCGCGGCGGCGCATGGATCGGCGAGACGGCCGCCACCTCGTCGTGCGGCACGACGGCGATGGGATAGCGCGCGCCGTGGCGTTGGAAGCGCGCCTTGACGTCCTCAGACGGCGCGACGACGCGGGCGGCGCCGGCGAGGAAGCCGGCATAGACCGCGCGCCGCTCCGCCGGGTCGACGGCCTCGGGATAGGATCGATCGAAGCCGATGCAGGCGCGGCAGACATCGACCGGGGCCAGGCCGCAATAGCGGCCGTTCGGCTGGACGAGGTTGTTGCGATGGCAGAAGGCCGCGTAGTCGTGCAGCGTGACCTCGTAGGGGATCCCACTGTCGCGGACGAGGTCGAAGAGCACCTGCGTCGCCTGCCACGAGAGGCCGGCGAACGAATGGATGCGCAGGCGCGACGGCGACAGCCAGGCGAGAAAGTCGCGCAGCGTGTCGCGATACTTGGTGACCGAGAGGGGCCGCAGGTTGGGGCAATACGGCGCCGCGCGCGCGCTCGAGGCGATCTCGACGTCCCATGCGCTCTCGACGGCGACCCGCATCAGGATCGCGCCGCGGCCGGCGGCGGCCTTGCCAGCCTCGTGCGCGACATGCACGGCGATGCCGCCGGCGAGGGCATGATAGATGTGCACCTCCGCCCCGGCGGCGGCGATCGCCAGTCGCTTCAGGTCGAGCCGGATGCGGCCGTGCTCGGTGGCGTCGGCGTCGACGTGCTGGCGGATGAGATCGGGATAGTGCGGATGCTTGGCGACGAGCTCGGCCTGGCCGCGCACCCGTCGCCTGGCCTGCGGCACGCCGAAGGACACTTCGCCGACGTGGTAGACGAAGACGTCCTCGGCCAGCACGTTGCGCAGCCCGGCGCGGCTCGCCCTGATGCAGAAGTCGTTCTCGTCGCCGTAGCCGCGCCCGAAGGTCTGCTCGTCGAGGGCGCCGACCGCCTCGCGGCTCCGCACGCTGATGAACAGGCAGAAGCCGACGCCGACGGGGATGTCGCTGGCGCGTCCCGCGTTGCAGCCGGCGGCGAGCCGGTCGAGCCCGGCCGCGTCGGTCTCGACCTGGATCGCGTTGTCGACGTTGCGCAGCGGGTAGCTGGCGATCGTCGCGTTGTTGGAGAAGGGCGTCACCGTGGCGATGTCCGGGTCGCGCCGGGCATGCGCGACGAGGCGATCGAGCCAGTCGCCGAAGACCTTGGTGTCGGTGTTGAGCAGGATCGCGTCCGTGCCGGCGAAGCGCGCGAGCCCCTCGTTGACGGTGGCGACGAAGCCGAGGTTGGTCGCGTGACGCGCATGCAGGAACAGGCCGCGCGCGGCGAGCGCCTCCAGCGCCGCGCTCAGCGCCGCATCCGGCGAGCAATCGTCGATGACGAAGAGCGCGAAGCGGGTGCGCTGGCGCGCCGCCAGCACCGCGTGGATCGCCGCCAGCGTCTCGTCGTAGCCCTTGTAGACCGGCATGATGACGACGCATTCGGCCTGCGCCGCGTCGACGGCCGCATCGACGTCGGCCCAGGCCTCCGGCGCCGGCGCGGCGAGGCGCAGGTAGGCCTCGTGCCCGAACGGGTTCGGGCGCAGGCCCTCGGCCTTGCCGACCGCGAGGTAATGGTAGAACGGGTTGACGCCGCTCTCCGCGACGTCGGGATTGCCTTGCAGGTAATAGGCGCAGTCGAAGCTGCGGTTGGGCTTGCGGTTCTCGCGCCAGCCGTGCCGCATGAAATGGTCGAGCGGATCGACCTCGGCGTCGCGGACGTCGTCGTTTTCGTACAGATAGAAATTGGCGTCGAAATGTTCGGCGACCAGCGCTCTGGCGTCTTCATCCTCGGCGACGTCGGCGCCGACTTGGCGCGACGCGCCGGCCTCCGCGTCGAGGGCGCTCGCCGCCATCCGCTTCTGCGACGCCAGATGATAGAG
>CAZZZM010000088.1:0-8506 GCA_964658465.1 uncultured Nakamurella sp. | reverse complement strand
TCGCCAGGCCCGCGGCCTTGCCGCTCGTCGCGTAATGCGTCAGCGGGTTGAGGCGCGACCCTTCGAGGTGCTTGTCGCGATAGAAGAGCGTCACGAAGCCCCGCGCGGGATCGCGGCCTTCGAGCCAGCCGTGGGTCATGAAATGCGCGAACGGATCGACGCCGGACGCCGCGACGTCGGGGTTCGCCGTGCGGTAGAAGAGCGGATCGAAATAGGCGCGCTCGGCCGCGGCGCGGCGCCGCCATCGCAGCCAGCGCATCAGGCGCGCCGCCCGCGACGACCGGGCCCGTGACTTTGCTCGCGAACCTCTGGCACGGCGTCCTCCGACGCCTCTCGCGGCGCGATCCGGTCGAGCGCGACCGCGCGCTGATCGCCGGTTCGGGCCTTCTCGACGAGAGCTATTATCTCATTCAAGCGCCCGACGTGCACGAGGCCGGCGCGAATGCCATCGATCATTTCTGCCGCCATGGCTGGCAGGAAGGGCGCCGCCCGAACGCGTGCTTCGATCCCGCCTGGTATCGCGAGCTCTATCTAGCCGATGCGCCCGCCGTGAATCCGCTCGCCCACTACATCCGAAAGGGGGAGGCGGCCGGCTGCCGCCCGATCGCCTATTTCGACCCGGCCTGGTATCGCCGCGCCTACGGGCTCGATCGCTCGGCCTCGGCGCTGCGGCACTACCTCGCAAACCGGCGCTCGCAGCGGGTCGCGCCCAATCCGCACTTCGATCTCGACTACTACCTCGCCCGCCATGGCGACGAGATCGGACCGAACCGCGATCCCTTCGCCCACCTCGTCCGGTGCGGGGCCGCGCGCGATCTCGACCCCTCGCCGCAGTTCGATTCCAAGACCTACCGGGACGCCAACATGGGCGCGCCGTCGGCCGCCCCTCAGTCGCTGGCGATGCACGAGATGCTGGTGCCGCTTGTGCATCATCTCGACGCGCTCGCCCGCGCGTCGGCGTCCGCGACCGGCCGTCCGCGCCGGCGCTAGCCTCGACCGTCGCCTTGCGAACAGACCCGAAGCCGGCAGGCGTCCGGGCCGCCAAACGGGCGCTTGTTTGCAAGCTTACGTAAGGTTAAGCGGGAGGCGCCATGAGTTCAACGAGGCGCCGGAGACAGGAAGCGGCGGTGGATCAGACGACCGGCTTCGAGCCCGCGCAGGACGGCAGCGACGATCCTCTCGACGTCGCTGCCTTCGGCAAGCTTCGGGCGCTCATCGGCGACGACAAGGCGGCGCTGCTGCTGTCGAAGATGATCGGTCAGCTCGAAACCGTCATCACCGAGACGGCGGTCGCCTCGTGCGATCGGACGGCGCTGTCGCGCACGGCGCATGCCGCCGTCTCGAGCGCCGGCGCCCTCGGCTTCCGGCGTTTCGCCAGGCTGTGCGCGGGACTGGAGGCGGCATGTGCGACCGACCGGGACCTCTCCGACCTGACGCCGCACGTCATCGTGGAGCGGCGCCGCATCGCCGCGCGCGTGGCGCAACTCGCCGTCGAGCTCGGGGCGCCCACGGCCGGTCGGGCGTCATGATAGCCGTGGGTCGGATCCGATGATCGGTCTCGTGGCCGATGACGACGACATCTTCCGGCTCGCGATGGCGACCCTGCTGCGACGCGACCACGGGTTCGAGTCGGTGCTCGAAGCCACCTCGCTCGATACCGCCTTGGCGATGCTGGGCGAGCAGGAGGCCGATTTCCGCCTCGCCGTGTTCGACCTCGCGATGCCGGGCATGACCGAGGCCGCCTCGCTGATGGCGGTCCGCGAATGCTTTCCTCGCACCGCGGTCGTCGTGGCGACGAGTTCCATGCAGCGCCGCGACGTGCTGCGCGCGCTCGAGGCCGGCGTCCACGGGTTCGTCAGCAAGAGCCAGGGCCTGGCCGATATCGGGCAAGCGATCGAGGTCGTCCTGTCGGGTTCGATCTACGTGCCGAAGTGGCTCGCCGAGCCGCCCGCCGCGGAGATGCCGCGGCTGCTCGACGGCACCGCCGGGCTGCAGGCCTCGCGGGGATCCTCGCCGGGTGCCGGCGATGCGGGCATGCCGGCGCCTCAGCTGACCCAGCGCCAGGCCGAGGTGCTCGACCTGGTCGCGCAGGGCAAATCGAACAAGGAGATCGCCAGGGCGATGGCCTTGGCCGAGGGCACCGTGAAGGTGCACGTCGCCGCGCTGCTCCGCGCCTTCAACGTCTCGACGCGCGCGGCCGTCGCGGCCGCCTCCACCCGACTGGCCAATGGCGACAAGCAACAGCGCCTGGCCCGCTAGCGACCTGGCCTAAGCCAGCCGGCCAAATGTTCAGGCCGCCGCGCCCCGTCTATGATCCGCGCCGACCGGGGGAAGCTTGAAATGACGATTGCGATCTTTGAAAAGGCGTCCGAGCAGATCGAAGCGGTGCTCGCCATGCCGAACGCGTCGACGCGTCCTCCGATGCTCGCCGAGCTGTATGATGCCGCGATCCGCGGCATGTCGCAGCCGGAACTCCTGTCCGACAGGGAGATCCAGAAGATCTGCTACGTCTTCGCGGCGCGCTGCTTCGCCGCCGACGTGCGGCTCCCCGGCTGACGCGCACGGGGCGATCGGGGCGGCGCCGTCCCGGGTCGGTTTGGCCCTCCCGCCGGATCGCGTAAGCATCCACGGACCATCCGGCGCGAATCGCGGCCATATCGATGACATCAGAGATCGGCCGCCTGTCGAGAGCCCGCGACTGGGCCACGCGACACCCGCTGTATGCGGATGCCTGCGCGGTGGTCGCCGTCGCGGCGGCGACGACGTTGCGCCGGAGCATCGACGGCGCCCTGCCGCCCGGCTTTCCGTACCTGACGTATCTCCCGGCGGTGGTCCTCGCCACCTACCTGCTCGGCACGAGGGCCGGCATCGTCTGCGCGACGCTGTCGGGGATCGCCGCCTGGTTCTTCTTCATCCCGCCGTTCGACACGTTCGTCATCAATCCATCGATCGCGCTGGCGATGACGTTCTATGTCTTCGTCGTCGCCGTCGATATCGGCCTCATCCACTATCTGCAGCGCCAATCCTCCGACCTGCGGCGGGCCCGCGGCGCCTTCGAGGCGCTGTCGGCGACGCTCGAGGAGCAGGTCGCGGCGCGGACGCTGGAGCTGCGCAACGCCGCCACCCTGCAGGCCGCGATCCTCGATCATGCCGGATACGCGATCGTCGCGACGCGCGAGGATGGAACGATCACGTTGTTCAATCCGGCGGCGGAGCAGATGCTCGGCTATGCCGCCTCCGAAGTGATCGGACGGGCGGACCCGTCGCTGTTCCACGAGCCCGCCGAGCTCGCCAAGCACGCCGAGCGGAT
Organism: uncultured Nakamurella sp.; assembly: GCA_964658465.1. Lineage (GTDB taxonomy): Bacteria > Pseudomonadota > Alphaproteobacteria > Rhizobiales > Beijerinckiaceae > RH-AL1. The sequence continues at coordinate 5,196 of CAZZZM010000088.1, read as the reverse complement.
GTCGTTCGAACACGGACGGCATTTCGCGGCCGGCTTCGAGGCGTTGACGGCGAACGTGCCGGATGCGGCGCCCGATCTGCGCGAATGGACCTTCCGCACCAAGCAAGGCGCCGACTTCCCCGTCCTGCTCAACATCAGCCGGCTGCGAGCCGACGACGGCCGCTGCATCGGCTTTCTCAAGATCGTCGGCGACCTGCGGCAGCAGCGCCGGCACGAGGCGGAGCTGAAGGCCGCCGGCGCGGGGACCTGGAAGATCGACGTCGGGACGTGGCGTGTCTGGTGTTCGGCGGAAACGGCGCGCCAGCACGACCTGCCCGAGCAGGCGGTCGAGCTGGACATCGAGCGCGATTGGCGCCCGATCGTCCATCCGGACGATGCGGTCCGCGTCCTCGCCGATCTCGAGTCGGCCCTCGCCGGAAAAGGAACGTTCGCTGGCGAGTTCCGCGTCCGCCGGCGCGACGGCAGCGTCCGCTGGATCACCACGCTCGGCGAGGTCGAGCGCGATGCGCGCGGCGAGCCCGTGAAAGTGGTCGGCCTCAGCCTGGACACGACGGCGCGGAAGCGGGCCGAGCTCGCGCTTCGCGAAAGCGAGCAGCGGTATCGCGTTCTCGCCGAGAACACGATGGACATGATCGTGCAGACGGATCTGCACTCGGTCTGTCGCTACGTCTCGCCCGGGTGCCGCAAGATCCTCGGCTACGAGCCCGAGGAACTCGTGGCGCGCGGCTCGCAGGAGATCGTCCACCCGGACGATCTGCCGGAGGTCGAGACGCTCGTCGAGGACATCGTCGCCAGGCGTCGCACGCAAGCCGTTCTCGAGCAGCGCTATCGCCGCAAGGATCACAGCTTCGTCTGGGTCGAGGTGAGCTACGACGTGGTGGCCGACGCCCAGGGGGAGGCGTCCGCGATCATGCTCAGCGCCCGCGATATCTCCGAGCGGCGGGCCCAGGCGCAAGCCCTGCAGGAGGCCAAGCTCGCGGCCGAGCGGGCGAGCCGAGCGAAGACGGACTTCCTCGCCGCGATGAGCCACGAGATCCGCACGCCGCTCAATGCGATCATCGGCTTCACCGACCTGATGATCCGGTCGGGCCGGCTCGATCCCGAGCAGCGGCGGCGTGCCGATCTCGTGCGCGTCTCGGGCGGCGCGCTGCTGACCACCGTCAACGACATTCTGGACTTCTCCAAGGTCGAAGCCGGCGTCCTCGATCTCGTCGACGAGCCCTTCGCGCCGGGCGCTCTCGCCGAGAGCTGCGTCGAGATCATCCGCGACCTCGCCGCATCGAAGGGGCTCGCGCTCGACGTCGCCATCGCGCCAAGCTTGCCCGCGGCCGTGACGGGGGACCGGTCGCGGCTTCGCCAGGTCCTGCTCAACCTCCTGAACAACGCCATCAAGTTCACCCCGGCGGGGTCCGTCGCGCTGAGCGTGACGAGCGAGAGCGAAGACGGCGGCGGCGTGCGCCTGCGCTTCGCCGTCACCGACAGCGGCATCGGCATTCCCGCGGACGCGCAGGCCCGTCTCTTCGAGCGCTTCTACCAGGTCGCGGGCCCGATCGGACGCGATACCGGCGGCACCGGGCTGGGCCTCGCGATCTGCAAAAGATTGGTCGAGGCGATGGGCGGCGAGATCGGCTTCGAGTCGGAGGTCGGGCGCGGATCGACGTTCCACTTCGCCGTCTCGCTGCCGGTCGCCGCGCTCCCGGCGGACGAGGCCGAGCGCGGAGCTGTCGTCGGCGCGCGCCGCTGCGGGCGGCTCCTCCTCGTGGAGGACGTCGACGTCAACCAGGAGCTCGCGAAGGCGGTCCTCGAGGTCGCGGGACATCGGGTCGACGTCGTCGCCGACGGGGCGGCGGCGGTCCGAGCCGTCGCGGAGAACGCGTACGACCTCGTCCTCATGGACGTGCATATGCCGGGCATGGACGGTTTGACGGCCACGCGTCTCATCCGGCAGTCGCCGGGGCCGGCCTCCCGCGTGCCGATCATCGCTCTGACCGCGAACGTCCTGCCGGAGCAGATCGCGAGCTTCAGGTCGGCCGGCGTCGACGGGCACATCGGCAAGCCGTTCGACTACGAGGAGCTTTGCGCGACCGTCGCGCACTGGCTTGGCGATGCCGAGCACGCCCTCGCTGCGCCCGCGGCGGCGGCGGACGTGGCGCCGCAGTCGCTCCCGGCGACGGCCTAGGCCACCCGGTGATGCCGGTCTAGGCCGCTCGATCTAGGTCTATACAATAGAGATCGAGCGGATGACGCCGATCATTGTTTCTTAATGCGCCGTCACTTGAATGCAGCGCAGTAGAGTTTGCGTGGCAAGAGTTGGTACATGCGTTTGATACTTTTCGCCATGGCGATGGGCCTGACGCAATCGGCGCGCGCGGCCGACTGGTACACCGGCGCCAAGCCGGCGCAGCCCGACAATGATTGGATCGTCTCCGTCGACGCTTCGACGGACGTCACGTCGCAGGGATCGAGCTTCGCGGACGTGCAGGTCACCGGCGCGCCCGGCGCGCTCGACCAGAGCGGCATCCGCCTGCGGGCGGAAGCGCTCGGCGGCCGTTACAGCTACACCTCGACCACCGCCGCCCGCACGATCGACGGCACGCAGGTCTCCGGCGCCTTCCTCGTCGGCTACCAATGGGTCGCGCCGTCGGTCGCCTTCGCCGCCTATCTCGGCGCCGACGTCCGCGACAACGCGCTGTCGCCGGGCGATCCCGGCAACCCGGTCGTCGGCACCTCCGTCGGCGGGGCGGCGCAGTTCGAGCTCTTCGCGACGCCGACCAGGCGGACGATGGTCGACGTCGCCGGCTCCTATGCCACCAACATGACCGCCTATTTCGCGCGCCTGCGCGGCGGCTATCTGATCGCGCCGGGGCTCTACGTCGGGCCGGAGGTCGCGGCGCTGGGCGATGCCTATTTCGCGCAGCGGCGCGTCGGCGCGCACCTGACGGGCTTGCGGCTCGGACCGGCGCGGCTCTCGTTTGCGGCCGGTTATCTCTACGACCGCGTCCGCAAGGCGGGCGGCTATTCGACGATCAGCGCCAACGTCGACTTCTGAGGCGGCGGCGCACCTATGGGCAAGCTCGTTCGAACCTCCGTCTGGGGCGCCACCGGCCTCTTCGCGCTCGTCTTCCTGACGCAGCCGATCGGCATCGACGGTCAGCTGGCGCTCGCCGTCAGCGCCATCGTCGCGATGACGATCACCTGGCGCTGCGGCCGCGGTCGCTACGCGCGCTGGCTGTTCCTGTCGCTCGGCAGCCTCGTCGTGATCCGCTACATCGTGTGGCGCATCACCTCGACGCTTCCTTCGCTGGATCAGCCGGTGAGCTTCGCGCTGGGTCTCGTGCTGCTGGCCGCCGAGGCCTATTGCGTGATGATCCTGGTCATCAGCCTCGTCATCAACGCGGACCCGCTCGAGCGCGAGCCGCTCCCGCGCGAGGACGATGCGGCCCTGCCGACGGTCGACGTCTTCGTGCCCAGCTACAACGAGGACGAATCGATCCTCGCCATGACCCTGGCCGCGGCGCTGTCGATGGATTATCCGCCGGACAAGCTCACCGTCTGGCTTCTCGACGACGGCGGCACCGAGCAGAAGATCGGCGATGCCGACCCGCTCAAGGCTGGCGCGGCGAGAGCGCGGCGCGCGTCGCTGCAGACCCTCTGCGCCGATCTCGGCGCCAGATATCTGACGCGGGCGCGCAACGAGCACGCCAAGGCCGGCAACATGAACAACGGCCTGACCGTGGCGACGAGCGAGATCGTCGTGGTGTTCGACGCCGATCACGCGCCGTTCCGCTCGTTCCTACGCGAGACGGTGGGCTATTTCGCGAGAGACCCGAAGCTCTTCCTCGTGCAGACCCCGCATGTCTTCCTGAACCCGGATCCGATCGAGCGGAACCTCCGGACGTTCGCGGTCATGCCGTCCGAGAACGAGATGTTCTACTCGGTCACGCAGCGCGGGCTCGACAAGTGGGACGCGTCGTTCTTCTGCGGCTCGGCGGCGCTGCTCCGGCGATCCGCCCTCGACGTCACGGGCGGCTTCTCCGGCATCACCATCACCGAGGATTGCGAGACCGCGTTCGAGCTTCATGCGCGGGGGTGGCACTCCGTCTACGTCGACAAGCCGCTGATCGCCGGCCTGCAGCCGGAGACGTTCGAGAGCTTCATCGGCCAGCGCTCGCGGTGGTGCCAGGGCATGTTCCAGATCATGCTTTTGAAGAACCCGGCCTTCAAGAAAGGTCTGAAGCCAATCCAAAAGCTCGCCTACCTCTCGAGCATGAGCTTCTGGTTCTTCCCGCTGCCGCGGATGGTGTTCACCTTCGCGCCGCTGCTCCACATCTTCTTCGACGTGAAGATCTTCGTCTCCTCGATCGACGAGGCGCTCGCCTACACGTCGACCTACATGGTCGCCAACCTGATGCTGCAGAACTACCTCTACGGCCGCTATCGTTGGCCGCTGGTCAGCGAGCTCTACGAATTCGTGCAAGGCGTCTATCTGGCCAAGGCGATCGTCTCCGTCGTCGCCAAGCCGCGCAAGCCGACATTCAACGTGACCGCCAAAGGGCTCTCGCTCGACGAGGATCATCTGTCCGGGCTGGCTCGGCCGTTCTTCGTCATCTTCCTCCTCCTGTTCGTCGGAGCGGCCATGGCCTTCTACCGGTACTTTACGGAGCCGGGCGCCGAGCTCATGCTCATCGTCGGCCTGTGGACGAGCTTCAATCTGCTGATCGCGGGTGCCGCGCTCGGCGTCGTCGCCGAGCGGCGCGAGACGGAAAGCGCGCCCTCCCTGACGATCGATCGCCAGGCGCGCCTGCAGCTCGGCGACGCGTGCTGCGACGTCAAGGTCGAAGCGGTCTCGGCCGGCGGCTGCCGGCTGAGGATCGACAGCGAGACCATCCGTTCGCGTCTTCTCAACGGCCTCCGCGCCGAGCTCCTGATCGAATCCAGAGCCGGGCGGCCGCCGCTCGTGCCGCTGTTCGTCGAGCTCGATGGCGACGCCTCGCAGCCGGCCGAGGAGATCAGGACGTTCGTGTTCAAAGCGATGCGGCACGAATCCTACATGAGCCTGGCCGAGCTGATGTACGGCGACCCCGGCGCCATCGAGCGTTTCATCGCCGGCCGGCGCAAGCACAAGTCGATCGTCGCCGGCTCGGCGACCTTCGCCCGCTGGGCTGTCCTCGAGCCGGTGCGCGCCTTTTCCTACCT
>CAZZZM010000087.1:5451-11029 GCA_964658465.1 uncultured Nakamurella sp. | reverse complement strand
CCGCTCATCACGTGCTTGATCGTCGAATCCTTGCCGCCGGCGTCCATCGCCTGCAGCACGACGAGAAGCGACCACGTGCCGTTGGCGTAGAGCAGGTCCTGCAGCTCGGCGAGGCGCTTCGTGCCCTGCTCGAGCAGCGCCTTGGCTTCATGCTTGCCCGGCATGTCCTCGGGCAGGTCGTCGGTCGCGCGCGCGTTGAGATCGAAGCCGTCACCCGAGGTGACGCGGTATCGGGCCAGCACCTTCCGCATGGCGTCCGCGTCGCGCTCGGCGGTCTGCTCGCTCGACATCTCGTCTCCCGTTCCAAATGCGGCCGTCCCCAGGCTTCATCGCTCGACCGGTTGTGGCCATCGGTGTCGAATGACATGCTCACTTTGCGTCATGGGCGCGAATCGGCCCGGGAAACGCGTCGCGCGCAGGAGAGCCTGTCCATGTCCGACCACGTTGCCGACATCAAGAAATACGCGAAGAAGCCGGTCGACGAGGCCGCGGTCGCGCGTCTCGCGAAGACCTACCAGCTTGTGCTGAGCAAGCCCGACGCGAAATACGTCGCCTGCTCGGATCCCGCCGAGCTCGCCCGCGTGCGCGACAATTTCCTGAAAAAGAAGCTGAAGCTGGAGAGCGGCGACCTCGACGGCGCGATCAAGGCGATCTGCACGACGATGAAGCCGGCGCATTCGAAGTCGCGGCTCACCTTCTACTACCTGCTCGCCGAGCATTTCGAGAAGCTCGACGCGGTGTAGAACCTCGGCGCGACGGCGCCGCTAGTCCCGCGCGATGATCTCGTGCTCGCCCGCAAACGAGCGCGTCGCGCGCGCGGGATCGCCCGGCTTGCGGCGGCGGGCGAAGCGCGAGCGGCGACCGGACTTCAGCGGGGTCAGGCGCCGCGCGGTCGGATGGTTCATCACGATGCAGGCGTCAGCGACGCGCACCGGCTGACCGAGCACGTGGCTCCAGGCGCGCGCCTTGCGGGCGAGCAGGATCGCCTCGCCGCTGGCCAGCGTCACGTCGAGCTCGCGGTCCTCGTGGTGCAGCGTCAGCGTGGCGTGACCGGTCGGCTGGCGGACCTCCAGCACCAGGCCGCTATAGGCGGAGACCGGCACGCCGAGCTTCATCCGCACGCCCTTCAGCGTCCGCTCGATCGTCACGCGCTCGGCGCTGACATGGACGGTGCGCGCGGCGCCGTCGGCGCGCGGGTCGACGGCGTGGCGGGTGACTGAGAACGTCTCGACGGCATTCATGGTGGCGACGCGGCTCCGTGATCGGCTGTCCACGATCCTGGCGCGGCGGGCGCCGCAAATCGCTAAGCGCGACGGTGAACGCGACCTAAATCACCGTTTTCGCTGGGGTTTCGTCCCGCATCCTTCCCCGCGGGCGAATGCCATCGATAAAATGCGAGCAATTTGGCGAAGCCCTGCGCGAGGGTCGCAGCGGCGTCCCGCCCGCCGGCTTGAAGGCGCCGTGTTCGCTCGCTAAGCAGACGAGGTCGCAACATACGACGCAACCGGCGGGACATCCTGGACAAGCCGCTCGACATCGACGACCTGCTCAGTCGCCTCGTCGCCATCGCCGACGAGGCGGGACGTGTCGCCCACGGCTATTTCCGGCCGGGCGGCCGGACCGCCGCCGGAATCGAGTGGAAGGGCGACGGCTCGCCCGTGACCAAGGCGGACCTCGAGGTCAACGCTCTGCTGGAGCGCGAGATGCGCCCGCTGCGGCCGGACGCGGCATGGCTCTCCGAAGAAAGCGTCGACGACACGCGCCGGCTGGCGGCCCGCGAAGTGTTCATCGTCGATCCCATCGACGGCACGCGCGGCTTCTCCGAAGGCGACGACAATTGGGCCGTGGCGATCGCCCTCGTCGTCGACGGGCGCCCCGTCTGCGGCGTGGTGCACGCGCCGGCGCTGGGCGAGACCTACGCCGCAGCCGCCGGCCGCGGGGCGACGCTCAACGGCCGGCCGCTGCCGGTCCGCGACGAGAGCGTGATGCGGCCCGACATGCGCATCACCTGTCCGAAGGTGCTCGCCGGCGCGCTCGCCGCGGCCGGGGTCGACCTCGCCTTCCAGCCGAAGATCGCCTCGCTGGCGCTGCGCGTCGCCAAGGTGGCGTCCGGCGTCTACGACGCGGGCTTCACCACTCGCAACTCGCACGACTGGGACCTCGCTGCCGCCGACATGGTGCTGACCGAGGCGGGCGGCATCCTCGCCGACCTTTCCGGCGCGCCGGTGCGCTACAATTGCCCCGAGCCCGTGCACGGCGTGCTGACCGCCGCGCCCCGCGCGCTGCGCGCCGAGCTGCGCGACGCGCTTGGCCGCACCCGCTACGGGAGGGACGCGTGAGCAACGCTGCTCCACTCGCGGGAGATGGTGGCGCGAAGCACGCCCGGTGTGGGAGAGGCGCATGACCGAGCGACCCGAAAAGCAGCTCCTGCATCTCGTCTTCGGCGGCGAGCTCGACGACCTCGAGGGGACGACCTTCGTCGACCTCGAGGCCCTGGACATCGTCGGCGTGTTCCCGAGCTACGCGGCGGCGCATGCGGCTTGGAAATCGAAGGCGCAGGCCAGCGTCGACAACGCCCACATGCGCTATTTCATCGCCCACCTGCACCGCCTGCTCGACCCCGCCGACTGATGGCGCCGACGAGCGACATCGGCCACCTGTCGCTGCTCCTGCCGCTCTACCGGATCGGCAGCCGCGGCGCCGGGCCGCTGGTGCCGGCGCTGCTGCACTGGCGGCGGCGGCGCGGCAAGGAGGACGGCAACCGCCTGCGCGAGCGCATGGGCGTGCCAGGCCTGCCACGCCCGCACGGCCGGCTGGTGTGGGTCCACGCCGCCAGCCTCGGCGACGGGCAGACGCTGCTGCCGCTGGTCGACCGGCTCGGCGCGCGCGGCTTCCACGTCCTGATGTCGACACGCACCGTCGCCTCCGCCAACGGCTTGAAGCGACAGCTGCCGGGCGGCGCCTTTCACCAGTACATGCCGGTCGACGTGCCCGCCTATGTCGGGCGCTTCCTCGATCACTGGCAGCCCGACATGGTCCTGCTCGCCGGCGCCGAGCTCTGGCCGAACGTCATCCTCGAGACCTCGCGGCGCGGCCTGCCGCTGATCTGCGTCAACGCGCGGCTGACCGACCGCGTCTACGCCAAATGCGTGCGCATGCCGCGCTTCATCGCCTCGCTGCTGCGCCGCATCGACCTCTGCCTGGCGCGCAGCGACGACGACGCCGAGCGCTTCGTGACGCTTGGCGCGCCGTCGGTGCAGACGGTCGGCGACCTCGTCTTCGACGTGCCGACGCCGCCGGCCGATCCGAAGGCGGTGAGCGCCTTCGCCGCCCGCGTCGGCGCCCGGCCGATCTGGGTCGCGGCGCTCATCGACCCCGACGAGGACGCGCTGATCCTCGAGACGCACCGGCTGCTGCTGCCGCGCTTCCCCGATCTCGTCACCGTGGTGGTGCCGCGGCTGCCGCGCGACGGCGCCGCGCTCGCCGAGGCGGCGGCGCGTCGCGATCTCGCCGTGGCGCTGCGCTCGCGCGAGCGGGACACCAAAGGCGCCCTGCAGAGCCTCTATGTCGCCGACGTCGGCGGCGAGCTCGGCCTGTTCTATCGGGCGAGCGACATCGCCTTCGTCGGGCGCTCGCTTGCCGGCGGCGGCCACAGTCCGGTCGAGGCGGCGAAGCTCGGCTGCGCCATCCTGCACGGGCCGAGCGTCACGGGCTTTGCGCCGATTTACGCCGCGCTCGACAACGCGCAGGGCGCCGCGCCGATCAAGGATGCGCCGATGCTGGTGCGCGTGCTGTCGCTGCTCTTCGACGACGGCGCCAAGCTGCGCCAGATGCAGCGCAACGCGACGCAGACGATCGAGCGGCTGACCGGGGGCACGGCCCGCGTGATGCGGGCGATCGAGCCGCAGCTCGTGCAGATGCTGGTCGACCGGTAGCGACGGCGACCGCCGGGCCGCGCGAATCGCCTATGATGCGTCAGGCCCCACGCGGGCAGGAGACCCCGATGCGCCTCACGCCGCCCACCATCCCCGTCTTCCTCGTCGCCCTGATCCTCGCCGTCCTCTCGGTGGCGAGCCTCTACACGCACATCCCCGCGGTGCACGGCTATATCGCCGCCGGCCATCATCGCTACTGGATGATGGTCGCCGCCTTCGCCATCTTGACGGCGGGCGTCGTCTTCTCGGGGCTCTAGCGGCGGAGCAGCGAGCATGGCGGACAAGGGCACGATCATCGTCACCGGCGGAAGCCGCGGCATCGGCGCCGCGATCTCGCGCAAGCTCGCGGCCGACGGCTACGCCGTGCTCGTCAATTACGCGCGCGACGCCGACGCGGCGCAGGCCGTCGTCGCGGACATCGCGGCGGCCGGCGGCCGGGCCGCCGCGCATCGCGCCGACATGGCGGACGCGGTGGCGATCGCCGCGATGTTCGAAGCGGCCGACGCGCTCGGCCCGCTCGCCGGCCTCGTCGCCAATGCCGGGGTGATCGGCGACGCGTCGCGCCGCTTCCACGAGCAGGACCGCGAGAGCCTGATGCCGGTGATCGCCGTCAACATCCTCGCGCCCATGCTCTGCGCGACGCACGCGGTGAGGCGGCTTTCCACCGAGCGGGGCGGCAAGGGCGGTGGCATCGTGCTGATCTCGTCGGTCGCCGCACGAACCGGCGGCATCCCCGGCGCCGTCGCCTACTCGGCCAGCAAGGGCGCCATCGAGAGCTTCACGCGCGGGCTGGCGAGCGAAGTCGCCCGCCAGGGCATCCGCGTCAACGCGGTCGCACCCGGCATGATCGAGACCGACATGACGACCGGCGTGGCCGAGAAGATCGCGCCGATGATTCCGCTCGGCCGTTGCGGCAAGCCAGACGAGATCGCCGCCGCCGTCGCCTTCCTGCTGTCGGATGCCGCAAGCTACGTCACCGGCTCGGTGATGACGGTCTCCGGCGGCCGCTGATCACGAAATCGTTAACGCGTCTTCAATGCGCATCGAACGCGCTTTGGTGTTCGCGCGCGCCTTGATCAGTCGAGCCGCGACTACACGCAATTGTGCTCGGGTCGACGCATCGCCGATTTGCTTCGGCTAAGCTTACATTTTACCTTTTTCGGGCGGGAAGGCCTGCGCGAGTGATGCCGTCATCTTCGAAGGAGTTGCGATGCGATCGCGACACGTCGCAGCGCGTAGTGCATGACCCAACTTTCACCGACGAAGCGACAGGTCAGACGCTCGGGCAGCGAGACCAAGGCCGCCATCGCCGTGGCGCTCACGCGCGGCGATAACCTGGTCGAGCGGCTCGCCACCGAGATCTCGACTTCCGTCTTCCCGCCCGGCTCCCGGCTCGACGAGGTGACGCTTGCGACGCGCTACGGCGTGTCGCGCACGCCCGTGCGCGAAGCGCTGCGCCAGCTCGAGTCGACGGGTCTCATCGAGCGGCGTCCGTTCCGCGGCGCCATCGTCAGCCAGCCCTCGCCGGAGCTGCTCGCCGACCTGTTCGTCGCGGCGAGCGAGATCGAAGCGACGTGCACCCGGCTTGCGGCGCTGGCGATGACCGCCGCCGAGCGCGGCACGCTGCGCAAGCTGCACGACAG
>CAZZZM010000087.1:0-5351 GCA_964658465.1 uncultured Nakamurella sp. | reverse complement strand
CGCGTCAGGTCGGCGGATCGAAGTCCTTCGGATCGAAGACGCGGTGCGTCGAGCAGAACTCGCAGGTGACGCCGATCTTGCCGTCGTCGCCGATCATGTCGGCGCGCTCCTGCGGCGAGAAGCGGCGCAGCATCGCCTCGATCTTGTCGTGCGAGCAGCGGCAGGCGTCGCGCACGTCCTGCGGCGCGAACACGCGCACGCCGCGCTCGTGGAAGAGCCGGAACAGCAGCCGCTCCGACGACAGCGTCGGGTCGACGAGCTCGTGGTCCTCGACCGTCTCGGCCAAGGCCAGCGCCTCGCTCCAGGCGTCGTCGATGTCGGCTTCCTCGCGCGCCGGCGCGGATGGCGTGTAGCCGGCCGGCGGATCGCCGGGGTCGAAATCGGCCTGGCGCTGGCGCTCGGGCGAGTCCGGCAGGAACTGCACCAGCAGGCCGCCGGCCCGCCAGGCGGCGCCCTCGCCGGTCACGTTCTCCGCGACGGCGAGCCGGACCAGCGTCGGGATCTGCTCCGACTGGCGGAAATATTGATGCGCCGCCGCCTCGAGCCCCTGGCCGTCGAGCGCGACGATGCCCTGGTAGCGCGACGCCGCATCGCCGCGGTCGATCGTGAAGGCGAGGTGCCCGCGCCCGAGCAGGTCGCCGCCGCGCGGCGCCGCAGCGATCCGCTCGGCATCGAAGCGGGCGAAGGCGCGGATGCTGTCCGGCGCGTCGAAGTCGACGACGAGCATGTCGATGAACCCGTCGCTCTTCGTCTGCAGCTGGAAGCGACCCTCCATGCGCAACGCCGAGCCGAGCAGCACGGTCAGCGCCGCCGCCTCGCCGACCAGCCGCGCCACCGCCGGCGGATATTTGTGCTGCGCGAGGATGTGGTCGACCGCCGGGCCGAGCCGGACCACGCGCCCGCGCACGTCGAGCGGCTCCACCGCGAAGGGGAGGATGCGATCGTCTTGCGGCTGGTCGGAAACGGGCCTGACCTCGCTCAAGGCGCGGACCCCAGGCCGGCGTCGACCCCTGATCCGAGGCACCAGGCGAGGATGGCTTTCTGCGCGTGCAGGCGGTTCTCCGCCTCGTCGAAGACCACCGACTGCGGCCCGTCGATGACCTCGTCGGTCACCTCCTCGCCGCGATGCGCCGGCAGGCAATGCATGAAGACCGCCTCGGGCGCCGCCTCGGCCATCAGCGCCGCATTGACTTGGAACGGCTTCAGCAGCGCGTAGCGCGCCGTCTTCTCCTCGTCGCCCATCGACAGCCAGCAATCGGTGACGACGCAATCGGCGCCGGCGACGGCGGCGTGCGGGTCGTGGCCGACCTCGATGTCGGTGCCGTTGGCGCGCGCCCATTCGAGCACGTTCGGCGCCAGCTCGAGGCCCTTCGGCGTGGCGATCTGCAGCCGGAAGGCAAAGCGCTGCGCGGCGTGGACCCAGCTCGCCAGCACGTTGTTGCCGTCGCCGCACCACGCCACGGTGCGCCCCGTGATCGGGCCGCGATGCTCTTCGAAGGTGAGGATGTCGGCCATGATCTGACAGGGATGCGAGCGCTTGGTCAGCGCATTGATGATCGGCACTTGGGCGTGCAGGGCCAGCTCCCGCATCGCGGAATGATCGAGCATGCGGATGCAGATGATCTCGACGAAGCGCGACAGCACGCGCGCCGTGTCGGGGATCGACTCGCCGCGGCCGAGCTGCATCTCCTTGCCGGTGAGCATGATCGTCTCGCCGCCGAGCTGGCGCATGGCGAGGTCGAACGACACGCGGGTGCGCGTCGACGGCTTCTCGAAGATCATCGCCAGCGTCCGGCCGGCAAGCGGCCGCTCGACCGGCGGCCGGCCCTTGCGCCATGCCGCCTTCATCGCGGCGGCATGATCGATGATGCCGCGCAGGTCGGGCGCGGAGACGTCGCAGAGGTCGAGGAAATGCCGGAGGCCGACAGCCGCCTCAGTCGGAAGCGCGCGAGTCATTCGGCCGCGCCTCTCTGCGGCTCCGCCGCGAGCGCGATGTGGCGGCAGGCGGCCTCGAGCCGCGCGACGCCCTCGGCGATCTCGTCGTCCGAGATGATCAGCGGCGGCAACAGCCGCACGACGTTGTCGCCGGCCGGGATCACAAGCACGTTCTGGGCGCGGGCGGCGGCGGCGAGATCGGCCGGCGGCACGCGCAGGCGCAGGCCGAGCATGAGACCTTCGCCGCGCACCTCGGCGACGACCCCCGGATACGTGTCCTTCAGCGCCGCGAGCTTCTGCTTGAAGCGCAGGCCCTTGGCGGCGACCGCGTCGATGAAGCCGTCGGCGAGCACGACGTCGAGCACGGCGTTGCCGACCGCCGTCGCCAGCGGATTGCCGCCGTAGGTCGTGCCATGCGTACCGACCGTCATGCCCTTGCCCGCGTCCCTGGTCGTGATGAAGGCGCCGAGCGGAAACCCGCCGCCGATGCCCTTGGCGATCGCCATGATGTCGGGCGCGACGCCCGCATGCTCGTAGGCAAAGAGCTTGCCGGTCCGCCCGACGCCGGACTGCACCTCGTCGGCCACGAGCAGCAGCCCGTGCCGATCGCAGATCTCGCGCAGCTGGCGCAGGAAGTGCGGCGGCGGCACGCGGATGCCGCCCTCGCCCTGGATCGGCTCGACTAGGATGCCGGCCGTGTGCGGGCCGATCGCCGCCCTCACCGCTTCGACGTCGCCGAACGGCACCTGGTCGAAGCCCGGCGTCTTGGGACCGAAGCCCTCGAGATATTTGGAGTTGCCGCCGGCCGCGATCGTCGCCAGCGTGCGGCCGTGGAAGGCGCCCTCGAAGGTGACGAGGTGGAACCGCTCCGGCTGGCCGTTGACCGCATGGTACTTGCGCGCGGTCTTGATCGCGCCCTCGAGCGCCTCGGCGCCCGAATTGGTGAAGAAGACATAGTCTGCGAAGCTCGCGGCGACGAGGCGTTCGCCGAGGCGCTCGGCCTGCGGGATCTCGAACAGGTTCGAGGTGTGCCAGAGCTGTCCCGCCTGCGCGGTGAGCGCCTCGACGAGATGGGGATGCGAATAGCCGAGGGAGGCCACGGCGATGCCGCCGCCGAGATCGAGATAGCGCTCGCCGTCGGCCGTCTCGAGCCAGACGCCCTCGCCGCGCGCGAAGGCGAGCGGATAGCGGGCGTAAGTCGGCAACAGGGACGAGGTCACGTCGCTCTCCGCGGAGACGGCCCGTTCGACAGGGCCCAAGAAACGGAAAATGCCGCCTCAACGGGCGGCACGGCTTTAGGCTAATGTAGAAGACCGGCCCGAGCCGGTCAATTGCAACGGGCGACCCGACCCGGGAAGACGCCGGCGCGCGATGCCACGCGCGTGCATCGACGAAAATGCCACAACCCTTCAACTTCCATTAACCGTGCTCGGCCCCTGGCGCAGGCCGATTCCGCTTTGTTCGCCCTTTGAATCCGTCCCGTCCCGGCCAGTCGCGCGAACGGCGCAACGCGCTGTTGAAAAGCCGAATCAATCTCGTCGGACTCTTGCGCGAGATTCAACGGCTAGTGTAGCGTCTCGTTTGTCAGCCACGACATGTCGTGCGGCATCTTTACTTGAAGCGTCTTGCGTCTGAACGCCACCGGTTTTGCCGGCGCGGTGTCACGTCCGGAATCCGTCTGTATTCAGACGGCCGCGGCGCCACCGTGACTTGCAGAGCCATGGCGCCGGGCGCCCAGAGACCAAAAGCGGCGGACGAGACGATGGACCAGAACGCAGCCAACGGGGCAGTCCTGCCCTGGAGCGAGGAACGGGTCGAGCTTTTGCGCAAGCTCTGGGACGAAGGCCTGAGCGCCAGCCGCATCGCGGCCGAGCTCGCTGGCGGGGTGACCCGCAACGCGGTGATCGGCAAGGTGCACCGGCTCGGCCTCTCGGGCCGCGTCAAGGCGCAGTCGACGGCGAGCCCGGCGCGGGCGCGGCCGAAGCCGTCGCAGGGCCATGCCCGCCCGCTCGGCAACCCGCTTCGCCCGACCCCCATGCCGATGCACGGCAACACCGCCCTGGCGATCCAGGCGCGGCCGATGCCGATGCCGGCGCGCGACGTCGGCGGCGACAACGTCGTGCCGATGGCCGAGAACGTCACCATCATGGACCTGCGCGAGTCGATGTGCCGCTGGCCCGTCGGCGACCCCTCCTCGGCCGAGTTTCGCTATTGCGGTGGCAAGGCGCCGATCGGCGAAGGCCCCTATTGCTCGTACCACAGCCGCATGGCCTACCAGCCGATGCAGGACCGCCGCCAGCGCCGCAGCGCGTAAGGCGCGTTCGCTTCAGATAGAAGCTGCCTTCTCCCGTTGCGGGAGAAGGTGCCGGGCGGCGGCGCGGGTCTCCACCGGAACCGGCCCCTCGCCCCGCGCCCGCGAGCGACGCCGTGTCGCTGCCTGTAGCCCAACTCGCTGCGGCGACGGGCGGCGCCGAACATTGCCCTCCCGCCGCCCGCGGGCGTAGGGCATCGCCTCATGACCATGTCCGAAGCCGTCCGCGTCGCCCCCGGCGATCCCGCGCTCGCCGCCGCGCTGCGTCGCGAGGTGGAAGGCGAGGTCCTGTTCGGCCGCGCCGACCGCGGACGTTTTTCCACCGACGCCTCGATCTACCAGGTCGAGCCGCTCGGCGTCGTCGTGCCGCGCACGCGCGACGACCTGCAGGCGACGCTGGCCATCGCCCGCGACTACGGCGTGCCCGTCCTGCCTCGCGGCGGCGGCACCAGCCAGTGCGGCCAGACCGTCAACGGGGCGATCGTCCTCGACTGCTCGAAACACCTGCGCAAGGTGGTGGAGGTCGACGTCGCGGCGCGCACGGCGCTGGTCGAGCCCGGTCTCGTGCTCGGCCACCTCAACGCGGCGCTGAAGCCGCACGGCCTGTTCTTTCCGGTCGATCCCTCGACCCACCAGCGCTGCACGATCGGCGGCATGGCCGGCAACAATTCCTGCGGCGCGAAAAGCATCCGCTACGGTTTGATGGCCGACAACGTACTCGCGATCGACGCGCTGCTCGCCGACGGCAGCCGCCATCGCTTCGGCCCGGCGGACGCGACGCGCGAGCCGGCGATTCTCATCGCCGCGCTGCGTGCGCTGGGCGCCCGCGAGGCCGACGAGGTCGCGGCGCGCTTCCCGCGCCAGCTGCGCCGGGTCGGCGGCTACAACATCGATGCGCTGACCCCGCAGGCGCGGTCCGCTGGCCGCGACAACCTCGCCCGCCTGCTCGTCGGCTCCGAGGGCACGCTGGCGCTCTCCGAGCGGCTGCTTTTGAAGCTCGTGCCGATCAAGCCGCGGAAGGTCGTCGGCATCTGCCAGTTCCCGACCTTCCGCGCCGCGATGGAGGCGACGCGCCACCTCGTGACGCTCGATCCAGAGGCCGTCG
>CAZZZM010000086.1:8446-11097 GCA_964658465.1 uncultured Nakamurella sp. | reverse complement strand
GCGTCGGAGCCGCCGCCGATATCGGGTTCGGCCTGCACGTCGAAGGCGCGGATCTTGACGATGAGAAAGCAGACCTTCTGTGGGTCGAGCGCGGAGAGCATCTGGGTTCCTTGATCTGAACGGCAGGAGACGGGGACGTCAGGCGGAGCCGCCGCCGACGTCCTCGATCTGCTCGAGTTCCTCGATGATCTTCGCGCAGAAGGCGTCGAGATCCTTCGGCGAGCGGCTGGTGATGATGTTGTCGTCGACGACCACCTCTTCGTCGACCCAGTCGCCGCCGGCGTTCTCGATGTCGGTCTTCACCGATGGCCAGGAGGTCAGCATGCGTCCCTCGACGGCATCGGCCTCGACCAAAAGCCACGGCGCGTGACAGATCGCGGCGACGATTTTCTCCGAATCAAGAAAGTCCAGCACCAGTTCTACGGCGCGCTCGTTGAGGCGCAGAACGTCCGGATTCATCTGGCCGCCGGGCAGGACCAGGGCGTCGTATTCGTCGGCGTCGACCTCGTCGAGGCCGAGGTCGGCGACGATGCTGCGCCCCCAATTGTCCTTGTCCCAGCCACGGATGTCGCCCCTCTTCGGCGCGGCGATATGCACGTCGGCGCCCGCGGCGCGCAGCTTCTCGAGCGGCACGAAGAGTTCCGATTGCTCGAACCCGTCCGTCGCCATGATCAGGATCTTGGTGTCCTTGATGTCCGTCATCGCCGCGCTCCGCTCAAGCGCCGGTCGCTCGCACCGGCTTGCATCAACAGCGGCCGTCAGGCGGGGTTCCCACCGCCGGACGTCGTGGCCCGACGTGCCCAAGGCCTTGTTCCCGCGGGAACTTCAGGCTCGAGGCCTGGCTGATAGAAGTGCTGGAAGGCGGCCGTGCGCCGGCCGTCCTCGAGCAGCTTCAGCGTGGCGGGATCGCCGATCTCGAAGGAATCGAAGCCGCAGCGCACCATGAACTGCATCTCGTCGAACAGCACGTCGCCGACGGCGCGCATCTCGCCGGCGTAGCCGAGCCGACGACGCAGCAGCCAGCCAATCGAATAGCCGCGCCCGTCGGTGAACTTCGGGAAGGCGACGGCGATCAGCGTCAACCGCGACAGGTGTGGGGCGAGCGACATCACATCGATGCCGGGCTCCAGCCGAAGGCCGATCGGCCGGGGCAGGGTGCCCGCAACGTCACGATCTCTGAAGTCGTCGAGCGAGAGGATCTCGCGACCCGCCCAGGGATCGTCGGCGAAGGCGCCTTTCGTGAAATAGCGCATCAGATGCCGGCGCCCGCCTCGTGGAAGGGCTTGTGGATGCCGCATTCCAGCTTGGCGCGACCGCGCCAGCGCCCGGCCCTCGCATCCTCGCCAGGGCGCACCGGACTGGTGCACGGCAGGCAGCCGATCGACAGGTAGTTCTTCGCGACCAGCGGATGCCGCGGCAGGTCGTGCTCGGCGATATAGGCGACGAGATCCTTGGCCGACCAGTCAGCCAGCGGATTGACCTTCGTGCGACCGCCTTGCGCCTCGAAGATCGGCAGACCGTCGCGCGTCTCCGACTGGAAGCGCTTACGGCCCGAGATCCACGCGTCGTAGCCTTCGAGCGCGCGGTCGAGCGGCACCACCTTGCGGATATGGCAGCAGCGGTCGGGATCGCTCGCCCAGAGGAAATTCTCGGGGTCCTCGACCGCGAGATCGCTCTCGTCCGGCTTGTAGCTCGTCACGTTGCTCAGCCCGAGACGCGCGACCAGTTCGTCGCGGAAGGCGATCGTCTCGGGAAACAGCATGCCCGTATCGACGAAGACCACCGGGGTATCCGGATCGACCTCGGACACGAGATGCAGGAGCACCGCCGAATCGGCACCGAAGCTCGACACCAGCGCGATGCGTCCGCGGAAGAGATAGCGGATCGCCGCGGCGAGGCGCGTGCGCGCCGTCGTGTGCTCGTACCGCTCGGCAAGCGCATAAGCCGTGTCGATCGTCGACCCGACGATGGGCTCAGGCATGAGCATAGAGCGCCTCCTTGAAGGGCTTCATGCCGACGCGCCGGTAGGCCGCGAGGAAATCCTCGTCCCTGTCCTTGCGCACGGCGAGATAGGTGTCGACCACGGTCTCGACCGCGTCGACGATCTTCTCCGACGAGAAGCCGCGGCCGGTGATGTCGCCGATCGCGCAGGTCTCGTCGCCGGTGCCGCCGAGCGTCAACTGGTAGCTCTCGACGCCGTTCTTCTCGAGGCCGAGGATGCCGATGTTGCCGACGTGGTGGTGGCCGCAGGCGTTGATGCAGCCCGAGATCTTGATCTTGAGGTCGCCGATCTCGGCCGCGCGCTCCGGCTGGCCGAAGCGCTCGGAGATGCGCTGCGCGACCGGGATCGAGCGCGCCGTCGCCAGGGCGCAATAGTCGAGCCCGGGGCAGCAGATGATGTCGGAGGCAAGCCCGACGTTCTCCGTCGCGAGCCCGGCCGCCGCCAGCTGGTCGAAGATGGCCGGGATGTCGTCGAGGGCGACATGCGGGAGGACGACGTTCTGCTCGTGCGAGACGCGAAGCTCGTCGGCCGAATAGCGCTCGGCGAGATCGGCCATCAGGTCCATCTGCTCCGCCGAAGCGTCGCCGGGAATGCCGCCGATCGGCTTCAGCGAGATCGTGATGATGCCGTAGCCCGGCACCTTGTGCGG
>CAZZZM010000086.1:5738-8346 GCA_964658465.1 uncultured Nakamurella sp. | reverse complement strand
ATCTTGATGCGCGCCTTGTACTTGTTGTCGCGGCGGCCTTCGAGATTGTACACGCGAAGGATCGAGTTCGTGTAGGCGAGCAGGTCGGCCTTCGGCAGGAAGTCGCGGATCTTGTGGCCGACCAGCGGCGTGCGCCCGAGGCCGCCGCCGACGTAGACGGCGAAACCGACCTCGCCCGCGTCGTTCTTGACGACCTGATAGCCGATGTCGTGCACCTGGATCGCCGCACGATCGGCGGACGCGCCCGTCATCGCGATCTTGAACTTGCGCGGCAGGAACGAGAATTCCGGGTGCAGCGACGACCATTGCCGGATGATCTCGGCATAGGGCCGGGGATCCTCGATCTCGTCGAAGGCGGCGCCGGCGAACTGGTCGGCGGTCGTGTTGCGGATGCAGTTCCCGGAGGTCTGGATGCAATGCATCTCGACCGAGGCCAGCTCGTCGAGGATGGCCGGGCAATCCTTCAGCGCGGGCCAGTTGAACTGCAGGTTCTGCCGGGTCGTGAAATGGCCGTAGCCCTTGTCGTAGGTGCGGGCGATGTGCGCGAGCTTGCGCATCTGCTTCGGGGACAGCGTGCCGTACGGCACCGCAATGCGGAGCATGTAGGCGTGCAGCTGCAGATAGACGCCGTTCATCAGGCGCAGCGGACGGAACTGCTCCTCGGTGAGCGAACCATCGAGGCGCCGCGCGACCTGATCGCGGAATTGCGCGACGCGCTCCGCGACGAAATCGGCATCGAACTCGTCGTAACGGTACATGTGTCGATCCTCAGGCGCGCTTGGGCGCGCTCGGCATGAAATTGATCGTCGGACCGAAGGCGCGGATCGTATCGCGCAGCGTCATCTTCGGCCGGCCGTCCTGCTCCGGGCCGGCATCGGTGACGAACGGCTCGACCACCGTGCGGGCGGTGTCCGCCTTCGCCAGACCCGCGTCGGCCGCCGCACTATCCTCGAACAGCGCCGCCTCCGCGATCGCATGGACCCACGCGCCGTCGCGACCGAGGAACACCACCGTGCCGGTATCGAGCATGTTGGCGGTGACGACCTTCGGCATTTGGAGACGCGGCTTTCGTTGGTGCGGGAGTAGGAAATAAGGGAAAGCGCGCCGAAATGCGAGAGACCGCCGCGGCTGCGACGCGCATTTGGTGAAGGCCGCGCGATCGTTTGGCACTGCGGGGACGAGCCGTCTAGATCGAAGCCGCAGCGTAGTGTTTTATTCTCCATTGGGACAAGCGCCGGATGTGGCTTCTCGACTATCTCAACGCCCACGAGCCCTTCGCATTCCTCGAGCAGCTCCCCGATCTCGTCGCGACCTACGGATTGCCGGCGATCTTCGTCGTCATCCTGCTCGAGAGCGCCGGCCTGCCTTTGCCCGGCGAGACGATGCTGCTGACAGGGGCGGTGCTGGCCGGCAGCGGCAACGGGCTCGACATCACGGCCGTCATAGCGACCGCCGCCGTCGCGGCGATCCTCGGCGACAATCTGGGATTCTGGGCCGGCCGACGCTGGGGACTGCGCCTGCTCTTGAAATACGGTCGCTACGTGCATCTGAACGAGCGCAAGCTCAAGCTCGGGCAATATCTCTTCCGCCGGCACGGCGGGACAATCGTCTTCTTCGGCCGCTTCGTCGCGCTGCTCCGCACCTTCGCCGCCGTGCTTGCGGGGGCCAACCGCTACGATGCCCGGCGCTTTCTGCTCTGGAATGCGGCCGGCGGCATCGTCTGGGCGAGCGTGATGGGCGGGCTCGGCTGGGCGTTCGGCTCCCAGGTCGAGAATGTGCTCGGACCAGCGGGCCTAGCCGCGCTGGGCGTCGTCGCGCTTCTTTCCTTCGCGTCGTGGCGGTTCTTCAAGCGCCACGAGGCGCGGCTGTCGGCGGAGGCGGAACGCGCCCTACCGGGCCCTCTCGTCGTGTCCTGACGGCATGGTAATGTCGCGATCCGGAACGATGATGTAGGCGCGACGTTCGTTTTTCCTCACAACAAGGAGGGTTCGATGTCCGCCAGGATCGGCGTTACTGCATTCGCGCTCGGCATGTTCGCCTGCGCCCCGGCCTTCGCTCAGTCAGATACGCAGACCAGCATGCAGTCCGACCACAGCGAAAATCTCAGCAGCAAGCTGAGCAAGAGCGGCGGCGTCATCAAGCCGAAGGGCAACATCGATCCTGACATGAAGGCGCCCGCGCCGGCGCCGCATCCGAACTCGACCCCCGTCATCCCGCCGTCGGCGACCGGCGGCAACAACGCCAAATAATCAGACGCTTCGAATATCAGGTAAAGCGGCGCCGGTTCGGCGCCGCTTTCGCGTTCAGATCGACGTCGACGCGCTGCGCCCGGCGATGAAGTGGTAGATGATCAGGATCACCACCGCGCCGACGATGCCGCTGAGCAACTGACCGCCTTCCGACGCGGCGGAGATCCAGCCGACCTTCACGGCGATGAAGTTGGCCACGAACGACCCGACGATGCCCAGCACCGCCGTCATGATGAACCCGCTGGGATTGTTCGGTCCGGGAATGAGGAACTTGGCGATGAGCCCCGCGACGAACCCGACGATGACCACCCAGATGTAATGCCCGATCATGGCTGCGCTCCAGCTTGCCTGCTCACGAA
>CAZZZM010000086.1:3992-5638 GCA_964658465.1 uncultured Nakamurella sp. | reverse complement strand
AGGCCGAAGGTGCGGCGCGGTGGCAGCGTTACTTCGGTTTCGCCGCGCATCACGACGGTCTGGCCGTCGCGCAGGCAGACCAGCGATAGCTTCGCCGCGACCGGCGCGGCGGTCTCGTTGATCAGGCTGATCGCGAGCCCGTTGAGATTTTCGTCGGTGAGCACGACGGAGACGGGGCGCGAGGCGCGCTTGAGGCCGTAATAGGCGGCCTTGGGCGCGTTGCGCGCGTCGACCATGCCCCAGCCGGCGCCATCGAAAATGTCGTGCCACCACCAGACGAGAGCGCCGCGCGTCGGCGAGCCGGCCCGCCGCCATTCGGCATAAGTCGCCTCGATCATCTCTGCGGAGGTGGCGCGCGCGAAGGCGAGGAAGCGCTGGGGATCGTCGCGCCGCAGGGTCGCGACGTCCACGCCGTAGAGCGCCTCGGTGTAGTGATTGCGGATCGCCTCGAAGGCCCAGGAGGCGCCGACCTCGTGCGGGACGCGCTCGACGTCGTTACGATGCACCGTCTCCGGCTTGTCCGGCTCGAGCGCGAAGGGCGCGACATCCGGAACGTTGGCGAAGCCGAGGCTTTCGGCCGAGAAGCGCACGTCGGCGCGGCGCGCCTCCTCGATCGGCCGACGATGCGCGCTAACGCCGTAATAATGGCTGATGCCCTCGTTGGCGACGAAGGGCAGGTCGCCGCCCCAGGGCGAGTGCGGCACGTAGGGCACGTCCGGCCGCAGCGCGGCGACCGCGGCCGGCAGCAGCTCGTCGAAGATCGCGTTCGACCACAGGGGCGCCGGCATGCCGAGCATCGCCGCCTGCTGCGCCACCTCGCTGGCGCCGCACAACACTGCGAGCGACGGCGCGTTCTGCGTGCGGGCGAGGAACTGCCGCGCTTCCACGTCGATCAAGGCGCGAAACTGGGCGTCGGCAGCCGGATAGTCGAAATTCGAGAAGGCGAAATCCTGCCAGACGAGCAGGCCCAGCTCGTCGCAGAGCGCGTAGAACGCGTCGCCCTCGTAGCCCATCGTGCCGCCGATGCGGATCATGTTGAGGCCGGCGTCCGCCGCCAGCGTCAGCAACGGCAGGTAGGCCTCGCGCGAGAAGGGCAGGGTGACGAGATCGGCGGGCGTCCAGCAGGCGCCGCGGCAGAACACCGGCTCGCCGTTGACGCGCAGGCCGAAGCCCTTGCCGTCGGCGTCGCGGTCGACCTCGATCGTCCGGAAGCCGACGTTGCCGAGGTCGAAGTCGCGGCCGCCGGCCTGCACTGACACGGGGTAGAGGGCGGGCGAACCATGCGTCGCCGGCCACCAGCGCCGGACGTCCGGCACCTCGGCGCGCCCGCGAAGGGTGCCGTCGCCGTCGTCGACGAGGACGAAATCGATGTCGCCGCAGCGTGCCGTCACCCAACCATCGACCTTGCCCGACAGGCGGACGGCGAGATCGATAAGGCCGTCGCCGTTGCGGTCGAACCGCGCGGAAACGGTCCGCTCGACGATCCGCAGCTCGGACGCCTCGACGAGCCTGATATCGCGATACGGACCGACGGCGTGCACCGGCGGTCCCCAGCCCGGGATGTGCCCGACGAGGAGCGTGCGGGCGAAACGCAGCGTCGGCGGTCGCACCAGCTTCGGGCGCCAGCGCGCGCGGCCCTTCCTGCC
>CAZZZM010000086.1:0-3892 GCA_964658465.1 uncultured Nakamurella sp. | reverse complement strand
CGGCGGTCGAGCTTGACGAACTCGGCATAGGGAAACAGCGCGTCCTCGGGCGCATCCGTCATCAGGATCGCGTCGTAATCGTCGGGCCCGAGCGCGTAGAAGCCCGGCCCATGAAAATAGTCGAGCTCGCGCCGCGCGGGGTCGATGCGATTGACGGCGATCGTCGTCTTGGTGTGCTCGAGCCGGTACGAGACGCCGCGCGTGTCGGGCAGGAAGAAGCCATCGACTTCGAAGACCATCAGGCGCCCGCGCCGCGTCTGCTCGACGACATGCGCCTCGAGGCGATCGTAGAGTGCGACCTCCTGCACCTCCAGGCCGAACTGCTCCTGCAGGTCCTCGAGCGGAAACTTCTGGAAGGTGAAGTGGTCGCCTTCGAAATCCTGCGCGACGGTGAAGCCGAGGGCGGCGGTCGCGTCCTCGTTCATCGCATTGAGGACCTCGATCCACACGTCGATGTAGCAATTGGTCTCCGGCCAGTCGCGCGCGCCGTCGTGCAGTGGATGCGGCACATAGCGGTCGGGCGAGATGGCGGGAAAGACGGCGATCGGCGCCGGTGCCAGCATGCTTGCCTCAGCCCCAGAGCACATCGCGGACGGCGCGCGGCCACAGATCGACGTCGAGCCCGTGATGCTTGAACATCGCCAGCGTCAGCCGTTCCATGCCGAAGCCGACGCATGCGGTGTGCGCGGTCTCGCCATCGGCGGTCTTCAGATCCCAGCCGACGCCGAAATGGTCCTGGTGGTAGTTGAACGAGATGCAGGCGGTCGGCTTCTTGCCGTCGTTGATCGGGATCACGAGCTCGAACTTCAGCTCCTGGTCGCGCTGCGAGGCCTTCAGCATGCGTCCGGCGCGGCCGAAGAAGGGGTCGTTGGCGACCTCCACCACGCACGGCAGCTCGAGCATCGCGATCATCTCGGGCGCCCGCTCGAGCCAGTGCTGGCGAAACGCCTTGACCTGGTCGGGCGACCCGATGCGGACGTATTCGCGCTGTCGGAACATCTGCATGCGGTCCGGGTCGCGAGACGGCTCGTTGCGGAAGCAGAACGAGTAGATGTCGTAGATGCCGCCGTTCTTCGGCAGCGGGCCGCGGCGACCGACGACGGGATACAGCGGGTAGCAGGCGGCCGGCGCCAGCGAGACGTCGTTGACCGCCTGGTGCTCGGTCCAGTCGAGGTTCGCGTGCAGCCGGTCGACCAGCGTCGCGTGCTCGCGGTCGCCGCCTTTGAACGAATGGATCGTCCCGGCCATGTCGGGAAAGTTCTTGAGGTAGCCCGAGCGCTCGAGGTCGACCCGGTTCATGCCGGGCGGAAAGCGCAGCACCTCGGGCCTGGCATCGGCGCCGAGACGCGTGATCAGCGCGGTGAGGCGCTCGACCACGTCCTCGAAGGTGCCAGAGCGGCCGTAGAGGCCCGGCACGCCCATGTCGAACAGCAGCCCCTTCGTCATGAGGCCGTCCAGGAAATCACCGCACACCATGCACATGGCGAGGTCTCGCTTGATCGTTGAGTCGGTGGTGGAGTCGTCGCGCGTCAGGCGACCAGGCGGTTGTCGAGCCTGTGCACGAGCAGCATGTTCGACGTGTTGCCGAAGATGCGGTCGTTGTTGATCATCACCTGCGCCGAGAGGATGTCGCGGAACTGGCGGCCCAGGGAGTAGGGCGTGTCGTTCCGGAACCCGGCGATCCCGCAGACGATCATCGCCTTGTTGACGATGTCGATCGCGGTCTGCGAGGTCGCGACCTTGACGTTGTTCATCGCGACGGCGAAGCCGACCGAGGTCAGCTCGTCCGCGTCGGCCTGCGCCAGCTCGTAGCGATTGAGTCCGTCGCGAGCCATCGACTTCATCATCTGCAGCGCGCTCGCCGCCTCGGCGACCCGGATCGCGCCGGTCGGCTTCTCGTTGGGCTTCTTGCGCGCCTCGGCGCGAACGAAGGCCTGAGCCTTGTGCACGGCCGACAGCGCGATGCCGTACCACAGCGACGCCCAGAGAAGATGCGAGGTCGCCAGCATCGAATGCGCTGCGATCTCGGCGAACGGCTTCGGCAGGATGTGCGAAGCCGGCCCGCAGGCCTTGAGCTTGAAGCCCTCGGAGCAGGTGCCGCGCATGCCCATCGTGTCCCACTGGGTCGTGCGCTCGAGCGTGCAATGATCCTTCATGACCACGACCAGCACCTGGTCCGACGTCGGCGAGTCGGGCTCGCGGCGGGCCGTCGCGAGGATCGCGTCGGCGTCCTGACCGTAGGAGATGACGGAGGCGTTCTTTTCCAGGCGATACGTGTCGCCGTCGCGCTCGACCGCGCAAAGCGACGTGCGCAGGTCGCCGCCGACGCCGGCCTCCGACGTGGCCGAAGCGAGCAGCAGCTGCTCATCGGCGACCCTGTGCAGGAAAGTGCGGTGCCACTCGCTCGTCTGCGCGTGCAGGGCGAGGCTCGACACCTGGATCTGGTGCATGGCGTAGACCATGCCGGCCGAGGCGCATTGCTGGCCGAGCAGCGAACAGATCTCGGCGATCTCGGCCAGGGTCGCGCCCTCGCCGCCGAGCTCGACCGGGATCATCGCGCCGAGCAGGCGCCCCTGCTTCATCGCGTCGATCGCCTCGCGCGGGAAACGGCGGCCCGAATCGACCTCGTCGGCGTGCCTGGCGGCGACCGAGGCCGCCTCGGCGCCGCGCTCGGCGAGCTTCTTGCCGCAATCGGCCACGGCCAGCACGTTCATCATGCCGCCTCCGGCACGAGCTGGTGAATGCAGCCGGCGATCGCGTCGATGCTGGCGAAGCTCCGGCGGTTGAGCATCTGCTCGGGAAACTCGACGTCGAACCGGTCCTCGAGCGCCAGCATCAGCTGCACGGCGGCGAAGGACGTGAGGCCGGCGGAATAGAGATCCTGGTCGTTCGAAAGCGTCTCGACGCCGACGGGCAGCCGGCCATGGTCGGCGATCAAGCTACGGATAGTCTGCAACATGGTTTTCGTCTCCAACGCGCTCAGAAAGCCGCCGGACCCGTAACTTTTCAAGTAACAGCGTTGGAACGGTTGGACTTTAGGCGTTCATGGTAGCCTATTTGCAAACGCCAGTACGTCTGTTTACTTAAGCGGCATTAACCACGACGCGACGACGCGAGCTCAGTTGACGGGGAAGGCGAAGTAGCGCGCGCGGATCTTGGTGAACGTGCCATCCGCCATGCTCGCGACGAGTGCCTTGTCGAAGGCAGCCTTGAGCCCTGCATCCTCCTTGCGCAGACCGATGCCGATCCCGTTGCCGAAGAAGGCGGGGTAGCGCGGTACGTCGGCGAGAATCCGGCAGCAGCTGGCGTCGCGACGGGTCTCGAGAAAGGCCATGACCGCGTCCTTGTCGCCGATCGCCGCGTCGACGCGGCCGGCCTCGAGGTCGAGGATGGCGTCGGTCAGCGACCCGTAGGTCTTGATCGGCGAGCCGGGATAGATCTTCCGCAGGAAGGCTTCGTGCGTGCCGCCCTTCTCGAGGCCGATCCGCCGGCCGGCGAGGGCGTCGGGCGTCGCCTCGGTCAGGTCGGTGTCCTTGCGCACGAGGAAGGCCGACGGCATGCGGATGTAGGGCTGCGAGAAGGCGATCTCGGCCGAGCGCGCGGGCGTAATCTCCATCGCCGCCATAATCGCGTCGTAGCGCTTGGCCAGCAGGCCGGGGATCAGGTCGTCCCAGGCCTGCGCGACGAAGCTGCAGGTCACGCGCATCCGCCGGCAGAGGTCGGTGCCGAGGTCGATCTCGAAGCCGGCCAGCTTGTCGCCGTCGAAATAATTGTACGGCGGCCGCGCGCCTTCGCTGGCGATCGTGAGATGGCGCGGAACGTCCGACGCCGCGCACGGACCGATTACGGAGAGGAGGGTGGCGACGGCGAGCGCGGTGAGCGTTTTCGGATA
>CAZZZM010000085.1:3581-11135 GCA_964658465.1 uncultured Nakamurella sp. | reverse complement strand
ACGTCGAGCTGGCGCTTGGCCTCCATCGCGAAGCGGTTGATCGCGTACTCGATCTTCACCGGCGCGTAGGCATAGAAGTGCCCGAACCCGCCGCCGAGATAGGGCGCCGAGCCCATCTGCCAGAACAGCCACGAGAGACAGGCGGCCCGCCCCGCCGGATCGGTCGGCAGAAAGGCGCCGAATTTCTCGGCGAGATGCAGCAGGATCGCGCCGGACTCGAAGACGTTGATCGGCGTCGGCCCGCTGCGGTCGACGAGCGCCGGGATCTTGGAGTTCGGGTTGACCTCGACGAAGCCGGAGCCGAACTGCTCGCCGTCGATCTTGATCGGCCAGGCGTCGTACTCGGCGCCCTTGTGGCCGGCGGCGAGCAGCTCCTCGAACATGACGCCGACCTTCACGCCGTTCGGCGTCGCCAGCGAGTAGAGCTGGAAGGGATGCTTGCCGAC
Organism: uncultured Nakamurella sp.; assembly: GCA_964658465.1. Classification (GTDB taxonomy): domain Bacteria; phylum Pseudomonadota; class Alphaproteobacteria; order Rhizobiales; family Beijerinckiaceae; genus RH-AL1. Next base: position 10,689 of record CAZZZM010000085.1, on the reverse strand, counting down.
CGGCAGCTGCTTCTCGTGCTGCGCGCCGGCCGTCGGGCGGTTGGTGCCGGAAAACTGGCCGCCGTTGCCGTCGCCGTTCGTCCAGGTCCAGACCTTGGGCGGGGTGTAGGTCGCGTCGCTCATCACGGCTCCATCGTAAAGTTACGAGCGACATATAGGTCGCGACGGCAAAGGCGCAGCCCTGAGCGCGGACGGCGATCTCGTCAGCCTGCCGCCGCCGTTTGAATAAGCCTCACCCCTGCCGCAGAACATCCCGCACGTCGCGTCGGCCGCCGGCCCAGGTCACCTCGCGGGTGAACCAGGCCCGCGCCCAGGCCGTCAGCAGAACGGCGTCGCGGCCGAGGAAGGCGAGCGGCGTCCACGGGCGCAACTCCCAGCGCTTGAGCCCCGTTACTGCGACCTCGACTGCGTACCAGCCGACGAGCGTCGCAGCGAAGGCGACCCACGCCGGCAGCCCGATGAGCGGCGCGGCGAGCGCGGCGGCGCAGGCGGCCGGCACCGGGCACGCGACGGGCTCGAAGGCGAAGGTGACCGGCTCCTCGGCGCGGCGGATCACCGCCCAGCGCGCCTGCCGCCCATACACCGCCGCGAGCGTCCGCGCGCCGATCTCCTGGTTGACCGTATTCTCGGCGAAGACGGTGCGCAGGCCGATGCGCGCAAAACCCTTCGACAGCGCCGAATCCTCGGCGATCGTGTAGCGCATCGCCGCGACGCCGCCGGCGCGCGCGAGATCGGAGCGGCGAAAGATCATCACCTTGCCGACGCCGAACCCCTTGCCGAGCGCGGACGCGGTCAGCAGCAGCCGCGCGTCGCGGTTGATGAGGATCGCCTCGATGCTGCCGGCAAGGCTCTCGGCCCGCACCGCGACGGGCACCGCGCACACCATGCCGACACCGTCGACGAGACTGCGGAGCATGACGCGGGCGGTGTCGGGCGAGAAGGTGATGTTCGAATCCTTGGTGACGACGACGTCGTGCGCGGCGACCTCGAGCGCCGAGGCGAGATTGTCGAGCTTGGGGCTGACGGCGCCGATCCCCGTCGCCGCGAGCACGCGCGCCGGGACGCGGGTTTTCGCAGCAAGTCCGCGCATCGCCGCGACCGCCGGCGAGGCGTCCTCGGCCGCGGCGACGATCACTTCGTATGTCGGGAGATCCTGCTCGAACGCCGATGCCTGCGCGCGCGCGAAACCCGGGTCGACGAGCTTGACCGGCAACAGCAGCGAGACCGGCAAAGCCTCGCGCGCGGTGGCGCGCCGGCGCTGGATGCGCGGCTGCAACAGTGCGCCGGAAAGCGAGGCGACAAACGTGGTGAGCGCCGCGCCCCACCACAGCGCCGCCAATCCTGCGATCCCGATCGACAGCGTCACGCTCCCTCCATGCCGAGTCCCCGTCAGAGGGAGAAGGGCCTAGCGGTTCGGCCGCGCGATGGCGAGCGGCCGACCGGGGCGCCACAGGCTTGGTTAAAGGTCTGATAGGTTCGGCAACAAAAGGTGAGAGCGGTCGCCATGGTCTTGCTCGCGGGACGGGCCTAATCCTGAAGCTCGGTTGAGCGGTAAGGGGGCCGGCCATCCGTATGTCATCGCACGATTTCTCTCGCCGGATTGCGAAGGTTTGCTCCCTGTCGACCGACGCAACTTCCCCCGGAAGCGCCGCATGAGCGATCGCCTCGCCGACCATGTCCGCAGCGCGTTGCGCCCCGTCTCGCACGTCCTTCGCGCGGTGCCGGCAGCGGCGCCGGCCCTCGGCGAGATCACGCTTGCCGACAAGTTCGATCTGACCAAGGACCGCGTCTTCGTCTCCGGCGCGCAGGCCGTCGTCCGCACGCTTCTGATGCAACGCGAGCTCGATCGCCGCGCCGGCCACCGCACCGCCGGCTTCGTGTCGGGCTACCGCGGGTCGCCGCTCGGCCGGCTCGATGCCCAGCTCAACTCCGCCAGGGCGCTGCTCGAGGCCGCCGACGTCAAGTTCGAGCCGGGCCTCAACGAGGATCTCGCCGCCACCGCCGTCTGGGGTGCGCAGCAGGCCGAGATGCGCGGCGAGGGCAGGTACGACGGCGTCTTCTCGCTCTGGTACGGCAAGGGCCCCGGCGTCGACCGCTCCGGCGACGTGCTGCGGCATGCCAACCTCGCCGGCACCTCGCCCCTCGGCGGCGTGCTCGCCCTGATGGGCGACGACCACATCGCCGAATCCTCCTCGACCGCGCACCAGAGCGAGTTCGTCTTCGCCGACATGATGATGCCGGTGCTCTCGCCGGCCGGCGTGCAGGAGATCGTCGACTACGGCCTGCTCGGCATCGCGATGAGCCGCTTCACCGGCACCTGGACCGGCATCAAGTGCGTCAAGGACACGGTCGAATCGACCGCCTCCATCGACGCTTCGCTCGACCGGATGCTGCCGGTCCTGCCGACCGATTTCGCGATGCCGCCCGGCGGCCTCAACATCCGCCCGCGCGACGCCATCCTCGACCAGGACCTGCGCCTCACCCGCCACAAGCACGCGGCGATCCTCGCCTTCCTGCGCGCCAACCGGCTCAACACCACGATCCTCTCCGGCGGCCTCAAGCCGCGGCTCGGCATCGTGTCGACCGGCAAGGCCTATCTCGACGTCCGGCAGGCGCTCGACGTGCTCGGCATCGACGAGGTCCGCGCCTCGGCCTTCGGGCTGCGCCTCTACAAGCTCGCCTGCCCCTGGCCGGTCGAGCCGCAGGGCCTGCGCGCCTTCGCCGAGGGCCTCGAGACGATCATGGTCGTCGAGGAGAAGCGCTCGCTGATCGAGACGCAGGTGCGCGAGCAGCTCTACGATCTGGCGGTACGCCCGACCTGCATCGGCAAGAAGGACGAGTCGGGCGCGTCGCTGTTCCCGCCGCACGGCGCCCTCGACACCAACGAGATCGCGATCGCCATCGGCCGCCGCATCCTGCGCTACGCCCCCAACGAGGACCTTTCGGCGCGCGTCGCCCGGCTCGAGGCCGCGCAGCTGATGGCCGGCGTCCGCGTCGACGGCGCCGTGCGCACCCCGCACTTCTGCTCGGGCTGCCCGCACAATTCCTCGACCAAGGTGCCCGACGGCGCCCGCGCCTACGCCGGCATCGGCTGCCACTACATGGTCCAGAACATGGACCGCGCGACCGAGGGCTTCACCCACATGGGCGGCGAAGGCGCGAACTGGATCGGCGAGGCCGCTTTTTCGACGCGCGGCCACGTGTTCCAGAACCTCGGCGACGGCACCTACAACCATTCCGGCACGCTGGCCATCCGCTGGGCCGTGGCCGCCAAGACCAACATCACCTACAAGATCCTCTTCAACGACGCCGTCGCGATGACCGGCGGTCAGACGATCGAGGGCGGCCTCACCGTCGACCGCATCGCCGCGCAATGCGCGGCCGAAGGCGTCGCGGCGATCGCGGTGGTGGCGGACGACCCGTCGAAATATCCGAAGAACATCGTCTGGCCGGTCGGCACGACGATCGACGCCCGCGCCGATCTCGACGCGGTGCAGAGGCGCCTCGCCACCGTGCCCGGCACGACGATCCTCATCTACGATCAGGTCTGCGCCTCGCTGAAGCGCCACCGCCGCAAGAAGGGCCTCGACCGCGAGCCCGACGTGCGCGTCGTCATCAACGAGGCGGTGTGCGAGGGCTGCGGCGATTGCGGCAAGGCGTCGAACTGCGTCTCGGTCCAGCCGATCGAGACCGAGCTCGGCCGCAAGCGCGCGATCGACCAGACCGCCTGCAATCGCGACCTCACCTGCGTCAGCGGCTTCTGCCCGGCGATCGTCACGGTGAAGGGCGCCAGCCCGCGCAAGGCCGCGCCGGCGACGCTCGACGGGCTGTCGGCGCTGCCGCCGCGTCCCGTCCCGGCCCCGCTCGGCAACAAGCCGTTCGCGGTGATCCTCGCCGGCACCGGCGGCACCGGCGTCGTCACGCTCGGCGCGATCCTCGGCATGGCCGCCCACATGGAAGGCAAGGGCGCGGGCGTGATGGATATGGCCGGCCTCGCCCAGAAAGGCGGCGTCGTCCTCACCCATGTGAAGCTCGCCGAGACCGCCGCCGACATCTCGGCGATCCGCGTCGCCGCCGAGGAGGCCGACCTGATCCTGGGCTGCGACCTCGTCGCCGCCGCCTCGCGGAAGGTGGTCGCCGCGATCCGCAAGAACGATACCGCCCTCGTCGCCAACGTCGCCGCGCTCTTCCCCGGCGAGATCGCCCGGCGGCCCGACTACGTGCTGCCGCAGGCGCGCCTCAAGAAGCAGCTCGTCGAGGCGACCGGCACCAGCGCCCATTTCCTCGACGCGACGAAGACGGCGACGACCCTGCTCGGCACCTCGCTCGCCGCCAACATGATCATGCTCGGCTTCGCCTGGCAGTCCGGCCTCGTGCCCCTGGGCGAGGCGGCGATCGACCGGGCGATCGCGCTCAACGGCGAGGCGGTCGAGATGAACCGCCGCGCCTTCGCGCTCGGTCGCCGCGCCGCCGCCTATCCGGACGAGGTCGCGGCGATGGTCGCGGCTGCCCTGCCCGCGGCGCGCCGCGAGGCGCCGGCACGCACGCTGGACGAGACGATCGCTCGGCGTGTCGCCTATCTCACCGCCTATCAGGACCAGGCCTACGCCGCGCGCTACCAGGCGCTGGTCGAGCGGGCCGGGGCCGCCGAGCGCCAGCATGCGCCTGGCAGCAGCGGCCTCACCGAGGCGGTCGCCAGGAGCTACTTCAAGCTGCTCGCGATCAAGGACGAGTACGAGGTCGCCCGGCTCTATTCGGACGGCGCCTTCGCCAGGCAGATGCGCGAGACCTTCGAGGGCGACCTCGCCGTCACCTATCATCTCGCGCCGCCGGTGCTCGGCCGCCGCGACGCGCAGGGACGCCCGCTCAAGACCAGGTTCGGACCGTGGATGGGGCGGCTGTTCCCGCTGCTCGCCAAGGGAAAGCGACTTCGCGGCACCACCTTCGATCTTTTTGGCCGCAGCGAGGAGCGCCGTACCGAGCGCGCCATGATCGTCGCCTACGAGACGCTGATGGACGAGATCTTCGCCGCGCTTTCGCCCGACAACATCGACACGGCCGTGGCGCTCGCCGCCCTGCCGCAGACGATCCGCGGCTTCGGCCACGTGAAGGAGGCGGCGCGTGTCGCCGCCGCGGCCCAGGAGACGACCCTCCTCGCCAAGTGGCGCGAGGCCGCCCCCCTCCGGCTCGCGGCCGAATGACCAGCGCGACGATCCGCCTGCGGGCCGAGGAACGGTGGCAGGGCGGGAGCCTGTCCCCGAAACGCCTCTCGACCACGATGGCGCTGATCGCGCTGGCGTCGCTTGCCGGCCACCTCGCGATCCTCGCGGGCGCCGCGTTCGATACCAAGCCGCCGCTGCAGAACCAGGAGATCTCGGTCGAGATCGTCCAGGAGATGCCAAAGCCGGCCGAGAAGGCGCCGGCGCCCGTGAAGGCGGCCGAGGCGCCGCCCAAGGTCGAGACGGCGAAGCTGGAGACCAAAGCCGAGCCTCCGAGGCCGGAGCCCAAGCCCGAAGCCGTCAAGCCAGAGCCCGTCAAGGCCGAGCCGCCGGCGGCTTCGAAACCGCCGTCGCCCTCGCCGCAAGCGGCCGAGGAGGCGGCGAAGGAGCAGAAGCTCGCCGCCTTGAAGCAGGAGCTCGAGAGCCTGAAGGCGGAACAGGCGCAATTGCAGGCCGATCGCGCCGCCGAGGCCGCGGCGGCTCGGCAGCCGGCGCCCTTGCGCGAGACGGGGCTCGGCCCGCTGCCCGACTCGTTCCAGGCCGTCGCGTTGCCCGTCTCGGCCGACGGCCAGGGCGAGGCGACGAGCTACCAGGAGATCGTGTTCTCGGCGCTCGCCAAGGCGAAGGGCATCGGCGCCTCGAAGGGCCTGCCCGGCACGGCGGGGGTGCATTTCAACGTCGATGCCGCGGGCCGGCTCGTCGATGTCGAGCTGGTGCAGAAGAGCGGCGTCGCCGAGCTCGACGCGGAGGCGCTCGATATCGTCCGTCGCGCGGCGCCGTTCCCGGTGCCCCCGCAGGGTGCGCAGCGCGCCTTCGACGCCAATTTCACCTTCAAGACGCAAGCCGCCACGCGATGAGCGCGGCGGACGTCGGGATCGGCGGCCCGCCGGCTCCGAGATGGGGCGTGACGCTCGTCGCGCGCCTGCGGGCCTGGCGGCAAGCGATCTCGACGCGCCTGCAGGAGGGCGCGGCGCGCCTTCTCGACCAGGACGACGGCGCCGTCGCGGCCTGGGCCGCCGCCTTCGCCAAGGCGCCCCAGGCGGTGCCCGACCTGCCGCGACCGCCCAACAAGCGGGTGGCCCGCTTCGTCGTCGGTTTCGTCGTCGGCGCCCATGTCGCGCTGCTTCTCGTCCTGTACTGGCGCTCGTCGCCGCCGCCGTCGCCGCAGGCCGAGATGACGGTCGAGCTGGTGCGCGCGATGCCCGAAACGCCGAGGCCGCCGAAGCCAAAGCCGCCGGAGGCCAAGGACGCGCCGAAGCCGGCGCCGCTGCTGCCGGGCGACGACAAGGCCAAGGCGGAGGGCCGCAAGTCCAACCCGGCGTCGCAAGCGGGCAAGCCCGAGGCGAAAAAGGAGGAGGACAAGCCCAAGGCGCAGGAGCAGCCCAAGGAGAAGCCGAAGGCCGAAGAGAAGAAGGCCGAGGCGAAGCCGAAGCCCGCGCACCAGCATCAGGCGCACCGCGCGGCGACGCCGGCCGAGCCGCAGCAAAAGCCGGCACAGCCGAAGCCGGCTCCCGAGCAGCCGCGCCCGGAGCCGCGCGAGCTCCATCGCGACCCGCCGCCGGCGATGACCGCCGTCGCCCTGCCCGGCGCCAGCGACACGGGCACGGAAGCCGTGTCCTACCAGCAGCTCGTGCTGAGCCAGGTCGCCAAGGCGAAGAAGCAGGGCCGCCACATGGGCGTGCCCGGCTACGCCGGCGTCCGCTTCCGGGTCGCCGAGGACGGCTCGCTCGAGATGGTGAAGCTCGTCGTCTCGAGCGGCGATCCCACCCTCGACATCGAGGCCGAGGCGATGATCCGCCGCGCCGCGCCCTTCCCCAAGCCGCCGCCGGGCGGCCGCCGCGACTACGGCATCACGCTCGTCTTCGCCGCGCAGCCGTAGTCGTAGACGT
>CAZZZM010000085.1:0-3481 GCA_964658465.1 uncultured Nakamurella sp. | reverse complement strand
CGTAGACGTTGGTTTGGGCGTCGGCGCCTCAGTGCGCCACGAAACCGCCGTCGACAGGCAGGGCCACGCCGAGGACGAAGCTCGCTGCGGGACTGCACAGCCAGAGCACGGCCGCCGCGACCTCCTCGGGGCGACCGGGCCGACCGATCGGCTGGTCGCGCAAGAATTCCTTCATCGCGGCGGGATCGATACCGTCGCCCATCGGCGTCTCGATGCAGCCGGGACAGATCGCGTTCACGCGGATGTTCTTCTGCGCGTAGTCGAGCGCGGCGCACTTTGTCAGGCCGATAACGCCGTGCTTGCTCGCGTGATAGCCGGCGCGTCCCGGTAGGCCGACGAGGCCGCCAAGCGACGAGCAATTGACGATCGCGCCGCCGCCGTGCTTGCGCATCTGAACCAGCTCGTGCCGCATGCAGGTCCAGATGCCGCGCAGGTTGACGGCGGTGACCTCGTCGAACCTCGCCTCGGTCTCGTCCGTGACATCGCCCATCGGTCCGAGGATGCCGGCGTTATTGTAGGCCATGTCGAGCCGGCCGAACGTCGCGACGGTGCGCTCGACCATGGCTGCCGCCTGATGATCGTCAACGACGTCGCAGGCGATCGCGATCGTCTTGTGGCCTTGCGCGTTCAGCGTATCGCTGGCCTTGCGCACCGCCGCCTCGCCGACGTCGGCCAGCGTCACGGCAGCGCCGGCTTCGGCGAAGGCCCTCGCTGTGGCCAAGCCGATGCCCGAGGCCGCGCCCGTCACGAGCGCGACCTGGCCGTTGAAATCGTAGGTGATGGTCGTGGTCATGGGCATCTCCCGATCCTGTGCGTCGGAGGGAAGATGGCGGGTGCTCGACACAGCGAGTAGATGCTAAAGCGAGCTTAAACCTAGAAGGCTCGCTAATGAATGCCCCGCACCGACCTCAATGACATCGCCGCATTCCTGGCCGTCGCGCGCGAGCAGAGCTTCACCCGCGCCGCCGCGCAGCTCGGGGTCTCGCAATCGGCGCTGAGCCAGACGGTCCGCGCGCTCGAGGCGCGCCTCGGCTTCCGTCTCCTCAACCGCACAACGCGTAGCGTCTCGCTGACCGAGGTCGGCGAGCGCCTGGTGCGTACAGCGGCGCCCCGGTTTCAGGAAATCGAGGCCGAGATCGCGGCGCTCGGCGCGGTCCGCGACAAGCCCGCCGGCACGATCCGCATCACCGCGCACGACCACGCCGTGCGCGCAGCTCTCTGGCCGGTTCTGGAACGCCTGCTGCCGCCGTATCCGGACCTCGCCATCGAGATCGTCATCGACTACGGCCTGACGGATATCGTCGCCGAGCGCTACGATGCCGGTATCCGCCTCGGCGAGATCGTCGCGCAGGACATGATCGCCGTGCGTATCGGGCCGGACCTGCGCTCCGCCGTCGTCGGCGCGCCGGCCTATTTCGCCAGCCGACAGAAGCCCGAGACGCCGCGCGACCTGACGGGCCATTCCTGTATCAACCTGCGGCTTCCGACCCTCGGCGGCCTTTACGCCTGGGAATTCGCAAAGGACGGTCGCGAGATGCGCGTGCGTGTCGACGGGCAATTCACCTGCAACGGAAGCGCCCTCAAGCTGGACGCGGCCCTTGCAGGTTTCGGCCTGGCCTATCTGCCCGAGGACAGCGTCAAGACCTACCTCGCTGATGGCCGGCTGGTCCGCGTGCTCGAGGATTGGTGCCCGAGCTATCCCGGCTACCACCTCTACTATCCGAGCCGCCGCCAGCCGACGCCGGCTTTCAGCGCGCTCTTGACCGCGTTACGTGATCGCGGACCCTCGAACGCACCCGGCATTCATGAGCGCGCCTAATGACGGCATGCGGGTCCAGCGCCTTCTCGCGGCCGATCGCGAGACCTACGTCTCTCACTTGCAAACGCGGCGTTCGCTGCCGCATGGAGACGAGATGGACATCGCACGAAGCGGCTCGCAGCCGTCCGGCAAAGGCCCGGCGGACTATTTCACCGGCAGCGTGCGGATCGATCCGCTGGCGAGCCCGCCGGAGCCCGCGCGCGCCGTGATGGCGCTCGTCACCTTCGAGCCCGGCGCGCGCACGGCCTGGCATACGCATCCTCTCGGGCAGACGCTGATCGTCACCGCGGGCTGCGGGCGCGTGCAGCGCGAGGGCGGCGCGATCGAGGAGATCCGGCCGGGCGACGTCGTCTGGTTTCCGCCGAGCGAAAAACACTGGCACGGCGCGGCGCCCACGACGGCGATGAGCCATATCGCGGTGCAGGAGAAGCTCGACGGCGCGACGGTCGACTGGCTGGAGAAGGTCAGCGATGCGCAGTACGGGCAAAGCTAGCTCGAAACGGGAGACAGGGCCGTGCCCCACGTGATCGTCAAGATGTATGCCGGCCGCTCGGATGCGCAGAAGGCCGCGCTCGCCGAAGCCGTGACGGAGGCGGTGATGCGCGCCAACGGCTGCGGCGCCGACGCCGTCTCGGTCGGCATCGAGGATGTCGCGCCGAGCGATTGGGCGGCCAAGGTCTACGGGCCCGACATCATCGACAAGCCCGACACGATCTTCAAGGCGCCGGGCTACGACCCGCGCTGAACCGAAATCCGCAAGGACACCGCTGGCGGCCCGGGACCGACCGTCGCGTGCAAGCGGCCGGCTTGCCAACTTGCGACCCTCGCCGTACCAAGCGCCGCGACAGCGAGGTGAGCCCATGAACAAGGTCTTTTCCGACGCCAAGGCGGCCGTCGCCGACGTGCTGCGGGACGGCATGACGGTGATGGCCGGCGGCTTCGGGCTCTGCGGCATGCCGCAGGTGCTGATCGAGGCGGTGCGCGACACCGGCGTGAAGGACCTCACCGTCATCTCCAACAATGCCGGCGTCGACGGCGCGGGCCTCGGGCTGCTGCTGGAGACGCGGCAGATCCGCAAGATGGTCTCGTCCTACGTCGGCGAGAACAAGCTGTTCGAGAAGCTCTACCTCTCCGGCGAGCTCGAGCTCGAGTTCAACCCGCAGGGCACGCTGGCCGAGCGCATCCGCGCCGGCGGCGCCGGCATCCCCGCCTTCTTCACCAAGACCGGCGTCGGCACGATGGTTGCCGAGGGCAAGGAGCTGCGCGAGTTCGAGGGCGACACCTACGTGATGGAGACGTGGCTGCGCGCCGACGTCGCGCTGATCCATGCCTGGAAGGCCGACCACGAGGGCAACCTCGTGTTCCGCAAGACGGCGCGCAACTTCAACCCCGCGATGGCGACGGCCGCCGAGACGACGATCGTCCAGGCCGAGGAGATCGTCGAGACGGGCGCGCTCGACGGCGACGCGATCCACACGCCGGGCATCTTCGTGCACCGGTTGATCGCCGTGCCCGGCTTCTACAAGCCGATCGAGAAGCGCACGGTCCGCGCCAAAGCGGCCTAGCGGACCATGATCGCGCCGTCATTGCGAGCCGATGGCGAAGCACCCCAGGGGCCGCGTGGCGCGGGCTGCGGCGTGAGGCCCCTGGGTTGCTTCGCTG
>CAZZZM010000084.1:8509-11176 GCA_964658465.1 uncultured Nakamurella sp. | reverse complement strand
TGCACGAATTCCATGTCCTGCAGCGGCAGGCCGGCGCGCAGCACCATGGCGTTGCCGTCGCCGGTGCAGGTGTGCGCCGAAGTCGCCGAGAAATAGGCGCGACCGTAGCCGCCGGTGGCGAGGATGACCATCTGCGCGCGGAAACGGTGGATCGTGCCGTCGTCGAGCTTGAGGCACACGACGCCGACGCAGCGCCCCTCGTCCATGATGAGGTCGATGGCGAAGAACTCGATGAAGAATTCGGTGTCGTTCTTCAGCGCCTGGCCGTAGAGCGTGTGCAGGATCGCGTGGCCGGTGCGGTCGGCGGCGGCGCAGGTGCGCTGCGCCGGCGGGCCCTTGCCGAAGTCGGTGGTCATGCCGCCGAACGGGCGCTGGTAGATCTTGCCTTCCTCGGTGCGCGAGAAGGGCACGCCCCAGTGCTCTAGCTCGTAGACGGCCTGCGGGGCATTGCGGCAGAGGTATTCGATGGCGTCCTGATCGCCGAGCCAGTCCGACCCCTTCACGGTGTCGTACATGTGCCACTTCCAATTGTCGGCGCCCATGTTGGCGAGCGAGGCGGCGACGCCGCCCTGCGCCGCCACGGTGTGCGAGCGCGTCGGAAAGACCTTCGTCACGCAGGCCGTGCGCAGGCCGGCCTGCGAGCAGCCGACGGTGGCGCGCAAGCCGGCGCCGCCGGCGCCGACCACCACGACGTCGAACGTGTGGTCGGTGATGGGATAGGCCTTGCCGTTCTGGGCAGGGCCGGAGCCGTTGGTCGTGCCATTCGAGGCCATACGAAAAGCGCCTTTCGAAGAATTTCTCTTAGACGGGAGCGAAGCTCATCCGCAGGACGGCGTAGATGCAGCAGGCGGCGATGACGATCGCGAAGAAGGTGTTGGCGAGAAGCGACGCCTCCTTCAGGTGCCTGTCGTGAATATAGTCGTCGATGATCGACTGCATGCCGACCTTCATGTGCCAGAGCGACGCGCCGACGAAGAGGATCATCAGCAGCGCCGGCAGCGTGGTGCCGAGCTCGGCGCGGGCGCCGGCGAAATCCTTGCGCGACAGCCGCACGACCTCCCAGACGAAGGCGATCGAGAGCGGCATCAGCGCGATCGAGGTGAGGTGCATGATGCGCGCGGCGCCGGTGCCGGAATGCGCCGCGCCGAGGTAGCGCACCTTCTTGCCCCAGGTCTGGATCGACGGCGACTGGAGCGATTTGGTCTCGTTTGCCATAGGTCCCGATCCTAGAAGAGAAGCGCCGCCGCCCAGACGACGAGCGTGAGCGCGATGCCGCCGATGAGCGTGCCCCAGGCGAGCAACTCGCGGTCGCGCTCGCCCATGCCGTGGCCCAGGTCCCACACGAAATGGCGGATCCCGCCGAGGAAATGGTGGAACAGCGCCCAGGTGAACAGGAACAGCACCAGCCGGCCGAGCAGCGAGCCGAACACCGCCGACGCTGGAGCGAAGGCATTCGGCCCGGCGGCCAGGGCGATGAGATACCAGGCCAGCAACAGCGTGCCCGCATAGAGCGCCACGCCGGTGATGCGATGGGCGATCGACATCATCATCGTCAGCATCGGCCTGTAGATGAGGAGATGCGGCGAGAGAGGCCGCGCGGCAGCGAGCTGGATCGGGCTGGGCTTGGTCTCGGCCATCGTCGTCTGCGGCGCTCTCAATTCTGGAAGGTTTCCAATAAGGCGAAGCTCCCTGCGCCGCAACACGATCACGTGACGCCGTTCGACGCGGCGAACCGCGACGTGGGTCCCCATGTTCGCGACACGCGGTCGCGCCGCGCGTTGGAAGTGTGCATGCTCGATACGCCCCTCGTCGCCGATCCCGTCACCGAGCCGCAGGTCGGCACCCGCACCCGTCTCGAGATCATCGACAAGCTGCGCGGCCTCGTCATCGTCCTGATGGTCCTGGATCACGTCCGCGACTTCTTCAGCCGCGATGCCCTGCTCCACTCGCCGACCGACCTCGCGCACACGACGGTCGCGCTCTTCGCCACCCGCTGGGTCACCCATCTCTGCGCGCCGACCTTCGTGGCGCTGGCCGGCGTGTCGATCTTCCTGCAGCGCGAGCGCGGCAAGCGGGGCTGGGCGCTCGCCCGCTTCCTCGTCACGCGCGGGCTGTGGCTCATCCTGCTCGAGGTCACCTGGGTGAGCTTCGGCTTCGCGCTTCACGAGCCGTTCGTCCTCCTGCAGGTCATCTGGGCGATCGGCGCAAGCTTCATCCTCATGGCACCGCTGACGTTCCTGCCGCCGGCCGCCGTGCTCGCCCTCGGCCTGGCCATCGTCGCCGGCCACGATCTCTTCGCCGCGATGCCGGCGGAGGCCTTCGGGCCGTTCCAGATTCTCTGGACACTGGTAATGCACCCCGGCCGCATTCCCGACGGCTATGTGCTCTACCCGGCGCTGCCTTGGTTCGGCATCATGGCCTGCGGCTACGGCGCGGGCCGCCTGTTTCTGCTCGAACCGGCGCGTCGCGACCGCTGCCTCGCGGCGATCGGCCTCACCTTCCTCGCCGGCTTTGCCCTGCTGCGAGGGCTCGACTCTACGGCGATCCGAAGCCTTGGGCGCCGGGCGCCGACGCCGTCCACACGGCGCTCGCCGTGATGAACGTCACCAAATATCCGCCGTCGCTCGACTACACGCTGGCGACGCTCGGGATCGTCCTGACGCTGGC
>CAZZZM010000084.1:0-8409 GCA_964658465.1 uncultured Nakamurella sp. | reverse complement strand
ACATTCGGCCACCGCGGCGCTCGTTGGCGGCCCGTTAAGCCATCGGTGCTCTTCTGCCGGGGCCATGTTTGTCGATCTCGCGGCGGGAAGCCGCTATAGAGCCCCCCGCCCCGCCCTTCCCTGCGCTCCCGAGGCCATGGCCGCGCCAGCAAACATCCTCGTCTTCGATTCCGGCCTCGGCGGCCTGACCGTGGCGGCGGAGGTCGCGAAGCTGCGGCCCGACGCCCGCCTGACCTACGCCGCCGACGATGCCGGCTTTCCCTACGGCGACTGGTCGGCGGCCGAGCTCGCCCCGCGTGTCGTCGCGGTGCTGCGCAGGCTCGTCGACGACGTCCGCCCCGACCTCTGCGTCGTCGCGTGCAACACGGCCTCGACGCTGGTCCTCGCCGATTTGCGACAAGCGCTGCCCGACCTGCCCTTCGTCGGCACCGTGCCGGCGATCAAGCCCGCCGCCGCGCTGTCGCGCTCGAAGATGGTGTCGGTTCTGGCGACGCCCGGCACCGTTCAGCGCGAATACACGCGCGCCCTCATCGACAGCTTCGCGGGAGACTGCGGCGTGACCCTCGTCGGCTCGACGCGGCTCGCCGCCCTCGCCGAGGCCGCGATGGGCGGCGAGACGGTCGCGGATGCCGAGATCGCCGCCGAGATCGCGCCCTGCTTCGTCCGGGACCAAGACGGAAATGCAAGCGAGCGCCGCACCGACACGATCGTGCTCGCCTGCACCCACTACCCGCTGCTCGTCGACCGCTTCGCCGCGCTGGCGCCGTGGCCGGTGACCTGGCTCGATCCGGCACCGGCGATCGCGCGGCGTGTCGACAGCGTTTTGGTCGAAAGGGGATACGAGCCGGCCGCGCCGTCCGCGCTGCCGATCCCGGTCCGCTTCACGAGCGGCCGCTCTCTGAGCCCCACGCTCGCGCGGGCGTTTGCGGCGCGAGGGCTGGCGCTGGTCTGACGCCTATCTGCAGCCAGAGACGCCGAAGGCGGCGCTACGCGCCACGTCCGGATGCGCCGGCGCGGACCGGCACGGATGTCTTTTTGCGCGAAAACACCATCGCGCTGTCCCGCACCGAACCCAGCTTTAGCGCAAACCAGTCGAGCACGTAGTTCTGGTAGAGCCGCCAGGGTGTCTTGGTGCCCTGCTTGGGGAATTGGCCGATCGCCCTCTGGATGTAGCCGGACGAGAAGTCGATCAGCGGCAGCTCCTTCACCGAGGGATCCTCGAGGCGGGGCGTGGCGGCGGTATAGTGCTTGCGATCCATGTAGGCGAGCAATCGGCAGACGTAGGCGCAGGTGAGATCGCTCTTCAGCGTCCAGGAGGCGTTGGTGTAGCCGAGCGCCGTCGCGAGGTTCGGCACGCCGGAATACATCATGCCCTTGTAGGTCATGGTCTGCGCCAGATCGACCGGCGCGCCGTCGACCTGCAACGTCATGCCGCCGAGCAGCTTGAGCTTCAGCCCCGTCGCAGAGACGACGACGTCGGCGGCTAGCTCGCGCCCCGAGCTCAGCTTGATGCCCGTCTCGGTGAAGGTGTCGATCGTGTCGGTCACCATCTCCGCCTTGCCCTTCTTGAGCGAGCGGAAGAGGTCGTGATCGGGCACCAGGCACAGCCGCTGGTCCCACGGATTGTAGCGCGGCGTGAAATGCGTCGCGACGTCGTAGGTCGGCCCCAGCGCCTTCTGCACCATGCCGATCACCCGCGCCTTGAACTGCACCGGGCGCGACCGCGCGAGCTTGTAGAAGGCCATCGTCACCGCGACGTTGCGCCAGCGCGTCAGCGCATAGGCGAGCTTGGCGGGCAGGCGCGCGCGCAGCCAGTCGGCGAGCTTGTCGCGCGCCGGCATCGAGACGACGTAGGACGGCGAGCGCTGCAGCATGGTGACGTGGTCGGCCGTCTGCGCCATCGCCGGGACCAGCGTCACGGCGGTCGCGCCGCTGCCGATGACGACCACCCGCTTGTCGGCATATTCGAGATCCGCCGGCCAGTGCTGCGGATGCACGAGGCGTCCCTTGAAGCGCTCGGTGCCGGGGAAGGCCGGCATGTAGCCGCCGTCGTAATCGTAGTAGCCGGTGCAGGTGAACACGAATCCCGCCGTAAGCGTCACAAGCGTCCCGTCGCGCTCGGCCTCGATCGTCCAGCACGCGTCCGTGGACGACCACGACAGGCGCTTCACCGCGTGGCGGAAGCGGATGTGACGGTCGATGCCGTTCTCGCGCGCCGTGTCGCGGATGTAGCGCAGGATCGAGGCGCCGTCGGCGATCGCCTTGCCCTCGGTCCAGGGCCGGAACGAATAGCCGAGCGTGTACATGTCGGAATCCGACCGCAGGCCGGGATATTTGAAGAGATCCCAGGTGCCGCCGATCGCCTCGCGGCTCTCGAGGATGCAATAGGACTTGCCCGGCAGGCTCGCCTGCAGATGGTAGCCGGCACCGATGCCGGAGAGGCCGGCGCCGATGACGACGACGTCGAAATGCTCGCTCTGCACGTGCTCGCTCATGCTCGCGCCCTCCCGCGTCCGAGGAACTTCCAATAGCCGACCGGCGCGATGCGCTCGACCAGCGAGGCGATCTTGGCGTCGTTGCCGACGACGATCCGCGGCCGGCGACGCTCGATGCCGGCGACGATCGTCTCGCCGGCTTCGGCGGGCGGCATCTTCAGGAACGATTCGAAGCTGGTCCGCTCCCGCTCCGCCTCGGCGGGATCGACGCCGGCCGGCGACCGCGCACTGCGCGCGATCGACGTGGCGACGCCGCCGGGATGGACGACGCTCACGCCGACGCTCGTATCGGCCAGCTCGTGGCGCAGGCATTCGGAGAAGCCGCGCACCGCGAACTTCGAGGCGCAATAGGCCGCCTGCCCGGGGGGCGCGATGAGGCCGAACAAGCTCGAGACGTTGACGAGCCGCGCGTCGTCGCTCGCCTTGAGCGATGGGAGAAAGGCGCGGGTCAGCCGCACGACGGCGTGGAAATTGATCGCGAACAGCCAGTCGAAGTCCTCCGCCGACACCTGCTCGAAGGTGCCGCCGATCGCGACGCCGGCATTGTTGACGAGAAGGTCGGCACGCCCGTGCTGGGCCAGGACGCTCGCCGGCAGCGCGGCGATGGCGGCGGTGTCGACGACGTCGAGTTCATGGCGGCTGACGCGCGGACCGGACGGCAGCAGCGCCGCCGTCTCGGCGAGACCGGCCGCGTCGCGGTCGACGAGGGCGACATGGCAGCCGCGCTGTGCCAGGGAGATCGCGATCGCGCGACCGATTCCGCTGGCCGCGCCGGTGACGGTGGCGACGCGATCGCGGAGCTGCATCTGGGATGGTTTGGGCATTGGCATGCGACAACACATAGAATAGCTGACATTCATGTCAATAAGATCGATGAAGTCCCCTGCCTCTGTCGAACGGCGGCGCAAGCCCGACGACGTCCGCCGAGAAGCGCTCGAGGTCGGCCGCCGCCTCCTCATCGCAGGCGGCCCCGCGGCGCTGACGCTGAAGGCGGTCGGGGCCGAGATGGGCATGAGCCACGCGAACCTCATCCATCATTTCGGCTCGGCCGACGCGTTCCAGGCGCGGCTCAAGGACGAGATGGTGCTCGAGCTGACGCGCCGCGCCACCGCGCTGGTCGCGGGGTCCGGCGATGCCGAGCCGGATACGGCGTCGATCGTCGACGACGTCTTCGATGCCTATGGCGCCGGCGGCATCGGCATCCTGATGGCCTGGTCGATCCTCTCGGGCGCGCCGCGCGAGAAGATCGGGATGGGCGAGACCACGCGCGCGCTCGTCGCCGCGCTGCAGCCGCGCATCCCGCATCCCGACGCGGCCGCGCTGGCCCGCAAGATCGTCGCGCTCGTGACGATGCTGGCGCTGGCCGACGGACTGATCGGCGCGTCGCTGGCGGATGCCGTCGGCGACGACCGCCACGCCATGCGCGCGCTGACGATCAGCCTGGTGGAAGACCTCGCCGCCGGAAAGCTGGCCGTCGCTCAGGCGCGATAGCCGTGTTTCGCCTTCGAGGCGGCGACGATCGCATGCGCCTCGCCGCCCTTGCCGTCCGAGCACGCCGTCGCGGCCCGCGCCAGCTCGTGCTGGATCTGGTCGTAGACCTTCTGCTCGACGTTGCCGGTGTCGAGATCGCTCTTCAGGATGTTCTGGAACGTCCCGATCTCCTTCGTGCACGCCGCGCCCGGCGGCAGGTTGAAGGAGGAGACGGCGATCGGCGCCGTCACCGTCGGGCCGGACATGCCGCCGCTTTCGTTGCAGCCGGCCAGAGCCGCGGCCGCCGCCAGCGCAAACACCAGTCTCGTCGTCTTCATCATGACATGCCGCTCCCGCCCGCTCCTTTAGCCCAGGGCGCGACCGCGCACCAACTCCGCCAAAGGTGGCGCAAATAAAAAGGCCACATCGCCTTTCGGCGATGCGGCCCAGATCGGACAGAGCTGGATGGACGCTAGAGGTGGCCGGCGTAGCTCGGCGGCGTCGGCAGGCCCGCGGCCGCGCGCGCGCCAGGCCCGTCGAAGCGGACGAGGAAGGCTAGCGCGGTCGCGGCAAGCGCGATGACCACGATCAGCGTCAGCGAGATATTGAACTGGCGGCGCGCGATGCTGCTGTCGTAATCGCGGATGAAGCGCGCGTCCGGCGCATGCTCGAAATGGTCAGCAATCGACATACCCAACTCCGTCACACTCGACCCGACGAAGATCGCCGATACTTCTAAAATTGAAGTTTGCGGCCGGCGGCCGCAGTCTCGCATCGGGTAGAAAAACGCGGCAGAAAGGAAACAGTTGCTTGCCAAGCTAGGCCCCAGGCGGTTTTTTGCCGCACAGAATCGGGCCTACGCGTCGCCCGGCGCAGCCGTCGCGTCGCGCCGCGCGGCGACGACGATCATCGCGAACAGCGCCGCCGTGACCAGGAACCCGAGCGGCACGTCGGCGACGCGCGCGACCGGGCGCGCCAGGAGCGGCGTGACCCAGGCCAACGCCATCAGGCTGGCGGCATAGGGCGGCGCGGTCCGGCCGCGGAAGGCCCCGACGATGGCGGCCAGCGCAAGGCCGACCAGCACCATGTCGTAGTCCATGGCGTAGGGCGACACGAGAAGGCTCGCGAGGGCCAGCCCGGCCAGCTTCAGCCGCAGATCGCGGCCGCCGTGCCATAGCCAGGCGAGGCCGGCGAGCGTTGCGGCGCCGACGATCGCCTGCAGCGCATAGGCCGCCGCGACCGGCGCGCCGAGGAGACGCGCGGCGGCGAACGCGCTCTGCAGCTTGAAGCTCTCGAGGCCGCCCGCCTCCAGGATGATCTTCCGCGCGAAGCCGAGATTGGCAACGAAGCCGCGCCACGGCTCCGGCCCGAACGCCAGGAGCGTGACCGCCGTCATCGCGACGACGGTGACGCCGGCGGCGACGAGCGCCCGCCAATGCCGCCCGGCGGCGAGCGCGATCGGGACGGCAAGCGCGAGCTGCGGCTTGTAGGCGAGCAGCCCGAGCAGCGCACCGCCGGCGAGCGGCCGTCGCGGCAGCAGCAGCGTCCCGAGCCCGACGAGACCCGCCGACAGGAAGCCGTTCTGCCCGTGCAGCAGGTTGATGGCGACCGCCGGGAAGGCCAGCGCGGCGATCAGGATCTCGCGGCGCGGCGCGGCGCCCGACGCCGCTCGCATCGCCGCCACGAGGGCGAGCACCAGCGTTCCGCCCTGCCAGACGGCCAGCGCGACGAGATAGGGAAGGCTCGCGAGGCCGCCGGCGACGAGAAGGAACAGCGGCGGATAGGGCCAGGGCAAAAACGAGTCGGACGCTCCGAACGCCGCGGCCTGAGCGGCGGCATGGGCGGCATTGTCGTAGGCGAGCGCCGGGTGCCCGGCGCGCACCTCGCCGCCGGCGACCCAAACGCCGACGAAGTCCGTGCCCAGCGGCCGGCCCCAGAGATCGACGCCGTGCCGGCTCGTCGCGACGAGGGCGACGACGGCGACCAGCAAGGCGAGGCCGATCATCAGCGGATAGACGCGACGGCGCTCGGGCGTCAGCCACGTGCCGTCACGCAACGCCGTGCGCAAGTCGAAGCGGCGCGCGAAGCGCGGGGCGCTCTGGTCGATCGTGGTCCGCATCGCATCTCCGCCGGCGCCAACGAGCCTAGCGGAACGAGGTTAACCGGCGGTACGATGCGGGGCAGGAAGGTCCAACGATGCCCGTCACCCTCGAATTGTTCGGCGCCAAGACCGGCAATTGCTTCCGCACCGCGATCGCCCTCGAGGAGGCGGGGCTCGTCTACGCGGCGCGTCCTCTCAACCTGCCGCAGGGCGACCACCGCACCGCGGCGCATCTCGCGTTGAACCCGCGCGGCCGCGTGCCGGTGCTGGTCGTCGCCGGCGAGGGGAAGGACCTCGTGCTCACCCAGTCGAACGCGATCCAGCTGTGGGCCGACGCCCAGGCGCCCGGCCGTCTGCTGCCGCGCGGCGGCGCGGCGCGGGCGCAGGCGCTCGACCGCTGGCTCTTCATCGTCACCGACGTCATCGGTCCCAACAACGCGGCGTTCCGGCTGCGACGCGCGGGTCTCGCGAAGGAGGCCGGCGCGCCGCTCGAGGCCGAGGCGTTGGCCGCCCTCGCCGAGGCCGAGCGCTTCCTCGATGGCTCGCCCTGGCTCGCCGGCGACGACTTCACCCTGGTCGACGTCGCCGCCTATCCGATCGCCGCGGCCTGCGCGGACGCGCTCGACTGGCCGCGACTGCAACGCCTCCGCCGCTGGTTCGAGGCCGTGGGCGAACGTCCGGCGGTGCGACGCGGCATGGCCGCCTTCGACTAGGCGCCGGCATGCCGCTCGCCGTGTAGGCGGCGATCACCATCAGCGTGTCGACGAGCGGCGCCGGCTGGGGCGCCCGAGCGCGGCCTTTTGCCTTGCTCTCCCGCACCTGCGAACCTATGGTCCGCGCGCCCGCGGTCCGGGGCCCCTTGCCCGCCGACGGGCTGGAGCCCGAGAGAGAATGTCGATCGTTTCCGCCGCGCTTTTGCGCGTCAAGCCGTCCGCCACCGTCGCCGCGACCCAGAAGGCGCGCGACCTGAAAGCGCAGGGCCGCACGATCATCCCTCTGACGATCGGCGAACCCGACTTCGACACGCCCGACAACGTCAAGCAGGCGGCGATCGCGGCGATCGAGCGCGGCGAGACGAAATACACGCCCGTGTCCGGCATCGAGCCGCTCAAGGCGGCCATCGTCGACAAGTTCAAGCGCGAGAACGGGCTCGACTACAAGGCGAGCCAGGTCATCGTCGGCACCGGCGCCAAGCACATCCTGTTCAACGCCTTCCTGGCGACGATCAACCCCGGCGACGAGGTGATCGTGCCGGCGCCCTATTGGGTGTCCTACCCCGACATGGTGGCGATCGCCGACGGCAAGTGCGTCGAGGTGAAGACGCGCATGGAGAACGGCTTCAAGCTGATGCCGGAGGAGCTCGAGGCGGCGATCACGCCCAAGACGAAGTGGCTGCTGCTCAACTCGCCGTCGAACCCGTCGGGCGCCGCCTACACGCGCGGCGAGCTGAAGCGGCTCACCGACGTGCTGGAGCGTCACCCCCACGTCTGGGTGATGACCGACGACATCTACGAGCACCTCGTCTACGGCGACTTCGAGTTCACGACGCCGGCGCAGGTCGCGCCCGGCCTGATGGAGCGCACGCTGACCATCAACGGCGTCTCGAAGAGCTACGCGATGACCGGCTGGCGCATCGGCTACGCCGCCGGCCCGCAGCACCTCATCAAGGCGATGGACATGCTGCAGGGCCAGCAGACGTCGGGCGCCTGCTCGATCGCCCAATGGGCGGCCGTCGAGGCGCTCAACGGGACGCAGGCGTTCATCCCCGAATCGCGCAAGGTGTTCGAGGGGCGCCGCGACCTCGTCGTCTCGATGCTGAACCAGACGAAGTACCTGCAATGCCCGACGCCGGAGGGCGCCTTCTACGTCTATCCGTCGGTGGCCGACGCCATCGGCCGCAAGACGCCGGAGGGCAAGGCGATCGAGACCGACCAGGACTTCGTCGAGGCTCTGCTCGAGACCGAGGGCGTCGCCGTCGTGCAGGGCACGGCCTTCGGCCTCGGCCCGAACTTCCGGCTCTCCTACGCGACCGCGACGCCGGTGCTGGAAGAGGCCTGCGGCAAGATTCAGCGCTTCTGCGCCTCGCTTCGCTAGGCACGAGGGACGTCGGCCGCGCCGCGTGAGCGGGGCCGACGCCAGCACGATCCCGCGGCGCGGCGGGCTATTTGGGCCAGCCACCGCGGCTCTTGAGTGGTGCCGCCGAGCGGACCACGCGCTTCGCGTCCGCTGCATGCTAACGCGCATCAGCCCGTCGAGATCGCAGCTAAGCCGATCTCGAGACCGCAGCCGGTGGCGCCCACACCGACGACCGACTCATCCTCTCTCAGACTGATTCGCGAATCG
>CAZZZM010000083.1:0-11261 GCA_964658465.1 uncultured Nakamurella sp. | reverse complement strand
GGTTGCTTCGCTTCGCTCGCAATGACGGCACCTGCTCGCAATGACGCCGCCTACTCGCGCCGCGCCGCGGCCCAGGCCAGCACGATCGCGGCGACAGACACCGCGAGCAGCAGCGTCGCGGCGGCATTGGCCTCGGGCGTCACGCCGAGCCGCAGCATGCCGTAGATGTAGACGGGTAGCGTGGTCGCCCCGGCCGGCGCCACCATCAGCGTGATGAGGAAATCGTCGAGCGAGACGACGAAGGCGAGCGCCGCGCCGGCGACGATGGCCGGCGCCAGCAGCGGCAGCGTCACGCGGACGAACACCTGCGCCGGGCTCGCATAGAGATCGCGCGCGGCATCCTCGACGTCGCGCGGCATCTCGCGCAGCCGCGCGCGGATCGGCAGCAGCGCGAACGGGATGCAGAACACGATGTGGGCGAGCACGACGTTGCCGAGCCCCGCCGCGAGCCCGATCGCCTTGAAGAAGACGAGCGTGGCGATCGCCGTGACGATCTCCGGCGCCACCAGCGGCAGCGCGACGAGGCCCTCGCTCGCGGCGCGACCGGGGAAGACCCGCGCGCGCTCGAAGCCGAGCGCCGCCGGCACCGCGAGCAGGGTGGAGACCGGCGTCGCCGCGCCGGCGACGATCAGGCTGTTCGCCGCGGCACGACGCAGATCGTCGTTGCCGAGCGCCTTGACGAACCAGCGCACCGACCAGCCGCCCCAGATCAGCGCGAGCCGGTTGGCGTTGAACGCGTAGATCACGAGCACGACGAGCGGCGCGTAGAGGAAGACGAGCGCGGCAAGACCGAAGAGACGCAGCTCCGGCATCCGCCGCCAGTCGAATTGTTTCGCGCTCATCGGGCTCCCCATGTGGGGAGGGGGAGGGGGAGGGGGCGGGGGTCGTGCCGGTTTGTTCGGTCGGCGGATGCGCACGGGACGACCCCCACCCCTTGCCCCTCCCCGCAAGGGGGAGGGGAAGAGCGCGGCGCGATTTCGCTTGGCCCGCTCATGTCGGCAGCCCCTGGCGGCCGGCGCGGCGCCAGGCGCCGAGCATCATCGAGCCGAGCACCAGCGCCATCAGGATCATCGACAGCGCCGCGCCGAACGACCAGTCCCTGGCGCTCGAGAACTGCTGCTGGATCAGGCTGCCGATCATCAGATGGCGGCCGCCGCCGAGGATGTCGGGGGCGAGGAACGAGCCGATGGTGGGGACCAGCACCAACACGGTCCCGGCCGCGACGCCGGGCCGCGCCGCCGGCCAGACGATGCGCGCGAAGATCGCCCGGCGCCCGGCATAGAGGTCGTAGCCGGCCTCGACGAGGCGGGGATCGAGCTTCTCCAGCGCCGCGTAGATCGGCAGCGCCATGAACGGCAGGTTGGCGTAGACGAGGCCCATGAGGATCGCCCCGTCCGAATAGAGGAAGGTGATCGGCGCCGAGGTCAGATGCAGGGCCTGCAGCGCCTGGTTGACCAGGCCTTCGTCGCGCAGCAGCAGCACCCAGCAATAGATGCGGATGAGCAGGTTGGTCCAGAACGGGATGGTGACGAGCAGCACCAGCAGCCGGCGCAGGAACGGCGGTCGCGTCGCCATGTACCAGGCGAGCGGCAGGCCGATCGCGATGCAGACGAGCGTCGTGAGCCCCGCCTCGGCGAAGGAACGCGCGAAGATGCGCAGATAGGTCGGGTCGAAGACCAGCGCGTCGTCGAGATCGCGATCGTACAGGAAGCGGAGATAGGACGCCGTGGTGAAGGGCCTGGCGACCCCGCCATAAGGGTCGGACGTGAGGAAGGAATCGTACAGCGCGATCCCCATCGGCAGCAGGCCGAAGACGAGCACGACCAGCAGCGCCGGGAGGGCGAGCAGCGCGGTCGCGTCGCGCCGCCGTCTGCCGAACGACAGCGGTGGACGCGGCATGCTCACGCCTCCAACGGCACGAGCGCGTCGTCGCGCCAGCGCACGGCGACCTCGTCGCTGAGCGCGAGGCCTGGCGGCAGGTCGGTGCGCAGCGCCTCGATGATCGGGCCTTCGGCGAGCGTGATCGCGCAGGCCGTCGCCGTGCCGCGGTACGACAGCGCCGTCACGCGCCCGGCGCGCCCGCCGGTGCCGGGCCGCGCCACCTCGACCTGCTCCGGCCGCAGCGCGACCCAGGCGGCGGCACGACCGGCGAAGCGCCCCTCGACGATGTTGGCGCCGAGGAAATCGGCGACGAAGCGCGAGCGCGGCGCGCTCCAGATCTGCGCCGGCGTGCCGATCTGCTCGATGCGGCCGGCCTGCATCACCGCGATCACGTCGGACATGGCGAGCGCCTCGTCCTGGTCGTGCGTCACCAGCACGAAGGTGATGCCGGTCTCGCGCTGCAGTCGTTTGAGCTCCACCTGCATCCCGCGCCGCAGCTTGAGGTCGAGCGCCGACAGCGGCTCGTCGAGCAGCAGCAGGCGCGGCGCCGGGGCCAGCGCGCGGGCGAGCGCGACGCGTTGCTGCTGGCCGCCGGAGAGCTCGGCGGGGCGGCGTCCGGCGAGCGCCTCGAGCTGCACCAGCGCCAGCATCTCGCTCACCCGCGCGTCGATGAACGACCGCGCGCGTCCCTGCCGCGCCAGGCCGAACCCGACGTTGTCGGCGACGCTCATGTGCGGGAACAGCGCGTAGGACTGGAAGACGATGTTGACCGGTCGCCTATTCGGCGGCGCGGCGAGGATCGAGCGATCGTCGAGCGCGATGTCGCCGTGGTCGGGATGCTCGAAGCCGGCGATCATCCGCAGCAGCGTGGTCTTGCCGCAGCCGGAAGGGCCGAGCAGGGTGACGAAGGCATTGGCGGGAATGTCGAGCGAGACGTCGTCGAGCGCGGTGACCGCCGCGGCGCCCCGGCGCGCCGGGAAGACCTTGGTGACGCCGCGCACCGCGACGAGCGGGGTCATGCGCGGCCTGGCCTTCGCCCGCTCATCCCAGGTCCAGCACCTGGCGGACGATCAGGCCGAGCTGGTCGATGCCGAACGGCTTCGGCAGGAAGTGCACGCCGGGGTCGAGCGTGCCGTTGTGGACGACGGCGTTGCGCGTGTAGCCGGTCGTGTAGATCACCTTGAGGTCCGGCAACGCATTCTTCGCGCGATCGGCGAGCTGGCGGCCGGTCATGTCGGGCATCACGATATCGGTGAACAGCAGCGTGACGTGCTGGCCGCTCTCGATGATCTCGAGCGCCTCGCCGCCGTTGCCGGCGTGGACCACCGTGTAGCCGAGCTCGCGCAGCGCCTCGGTGGAGAGCGAGCGGACGCGGTCCTCGTCCTCGACGACGAGGACGATCTCCTCGCTGCGGCCGCCCGGCAGCGGGCCCGTGGCGCCGGCGACCTTGCGCTTGCCGGCGGCGGTGCCCTCGCCGTAGTCGCGCGGCAGGTAGATCTTCATCGTCGTGCCGTGGCCGACCTCTGAATAGATGCGGACATGGCCGGCCGACTGGCGCACGAAGCCGAACACCTGCGACAGGCCGAGCCCGGTGCCCTGGCCGACGCCCTTGGTGGTGAAGAACGGCTCGAAGGCGCGGGCGATCACCTCCGGCGGCATGCCGGTGCCGGTGTCGCTCACCGCGATCATCACGTAATGGCCGGCGGCGATCTCGGCGTCGCGCGCGTAGGCCTCGTCGATATGCGTGTTGGCGGTCTCGATCGTCAGCTTGCCGCCGTCGGGCATCGCGTCGCGCGCGTTGACCGCGAGGTTGAGCACGACGTTCTCGAGCTCGTTGAGGTCGGCGCGGCAGGTCCACAGCCCGGCGCCGAGCACCAGCTCGAGATGCACGGCCTCGCCCAGCGTGCGCACCAGCAGATCGTTGATGCCGGCCATCATGCGGTTGGCGTCGATCGTCTCCGGCGCCAGCGGCTGCTGGCGCGAGAAGGCGAGCAGGCGCTGGGTGAGGCCGGCGGCGCGCGTGGCGCCGTCCATCGCCGCCTCGATGTAGCGGCCGATGTCGGCGTTGCCGCGCGCGATGCGGCGCTGCATCAGGTTGAGCGCGCCGATGACGACGGCGAGCATGTTGTTGAAGTCGTGCGCGATGCCGCCGGTGAGCTGGCCCACCGCCTCCATCTTCTGCAGCTGGCGCACCTTGCTCTCGGCCGTCTGCGCGGCGACGGTCGCCTCGGCGAGCTGCTCGCCCTGGGCGACCACGCGGCCCTCGAGCCGCTGCATCGCCTCGGCGCGCTCGACCGCGAGCCAGGTCAGCTCGGCGACTTCCTGCACGAGCGCGATCTCGTCGGGCGTCCAGTCGCGCGCGGCGCGGCAATTGACGTAGAGGCCGGCCGGCAGCTGGTTTTCCTGCGCCAGGGCGACGCTGATGGCGGCCCGAACGCCGGCGTTGGCGACGATCGCCCAGTCGCCGTCGGCCTCGCTGCGGCTGTCGCGGATGACGAGGGTCTCGCCTTCGCGGAGATATTGCTCGACGCTGGTACCGTAGGCGCGCATCTCGCGCTCGCCGTTCAGCGGCGGCAGGCTCCAGTCGGTCCAGCCCTCCAGGTAGCAGATGCGGTCGCCGGCGAGCCGGTAGAAGCCGGCGCGGTTGCCGCCGAGGCGCTCGGCGACGCGTTCGGCCGAGAGCCGCATGATGCTCTCGGGGTTGGCCAGCGTGCGCTGCTTGATCGACAGCGCGAGGATGAAGTCGCGCTCCGCCTTGGACTCGCGCAGCGCCGTCTCGGCGCGGACCTGCGCGTCGATCTCGGTGTTGGTGCCGAGCCAGCGGACGATCGCGCCGTCGGCGTCGCGGAGCGGCACGATGCGGGTGAGGAAGGGGCGGAAGATCCCGTCGCCGCCGCGCAGCGGGAACACCATCTCGAAGGGGTCGCCGGTGGCGATCGAGTGCTGCCAGGCCTCCAGGATGCGCGGCAGCTCGGCGGGGTCGTGCACGTCCTGCCAGCCCCAGCCCTCCATCTGCGCGGGCGTGGTGCCGCAGTAGGCGTGCCAGCGGCTGTTGTACCAGACGATGTAGCCGTCGGGACGGGCGATCCAGCAGAGCGTGGGGAGCTGGTCGGCGAGGACCCGGAAATCATCGGGGAGCGGTGCTGCGCCCAGCGGCGGGAGGGTCTCCGCGCCGGTCGTGGCGCGCCAGAAGTGACGCGCGGAGGAAAAATCGAGGGCGTCGTGGCTCACGTGCGCGAGTCATAGCCGCCGCACGGTGACGCTTCAAGCGAAGTCGGTCGCTGCGTCGATCAGCCGTGGTGCAGGCGGACGACGAGCCCGACGAGGAGGACCGCGCAGATGACCAGCGTGCGGGTGATCTGGCCCTTGTCGACGAAGGGGCGACGCCGGCGGTCGGCGATCGTGGTGAGGTTCGCCTCGGCGAACGAATAGAGGCTCATGGACGGTCTCCGCCGGCACCATCGGGCCGGTCGCAAGACGGTAGAGCGACGAACCTTTAGTCTCGGTTAAGCATCGCGACATTTCCCGCCGGCGCGATGCCGAAATGCGACACGCGGGGCCGCCTACCTCTTCTCGCCCGGCGCCGCGGCGGCCGACAGCTCCGGCGACAGGCATTTCTCCATCGCCACGTAGGGCTGCTTCTTCACCTTGGCGTTCAGCTTGAGGCAGCGCTCGACGCTGGCGTCGGGCAGCTTGTTCCAGTGCTGGAGCAGGTCGGCGCGCGCCTCGGATTCGGCGACGATGCACTCGCTCATCAGCTGCGTGTTCCTGTGCGCCATGGCGTTGCACTGGCGCGAGATGTCGAGCATCGGCGGCGCGAAGGTCGCCGCCGCGACCACCGGTGGCGAGGCCCCGGCGAGCGCGAGCGCGAGAATCGCTGAGGTCCAAGGTGACGCCATGCGCGTATCCTACAGGAACGGGCGCGGACCGGCCATGGTCGCGGTGCCGCGCCTCACTTCGTGGTCGTCTTGAGGTAGGCGGCGACGTTCTTGCGCTGCTCCTCGTCGGCCAGCATGTAGTACATCATGCTGGAGCCGGCGGCCTCCTTGCCCTTGCTCTTGGTGTAGGCGCGCAGGTAGGCGGTCGGATTCTTCAGGTAGTCGACGAGCGCCGCCTCCGTCCAGACGAGGCCGGCATCGCCGGCGGCCTTCATCAGCGGCGAATAGGTGAAGCCCTCGACCGCGCCGGCCTTGCGGCCGATGACGCCGCCGAGCGGCGGCCCGACCACCGGGTGGTCGAGCGCGTGGCAGGCCCCGCATTGCTTGAACACCGCCTCGCCCTTGGCGGCATCCTGCGCGTCGGCCGCGCCGGCGAACGACGCCGCGACACCCAAGGCGATGATCGCCGCTGCAAACCCCTTCATGCGATTTCCCTCCCGGCGCGTCGTCGGCCCGACAGGGCGGCAGACAAACGGCAACGCTTCGGCCGGTCAAGGCGCCATTTGGTGGGAAATCCCGGTCTGCGCGTGATGCGGCCGCCGCGCACGTGCGTCGCGCGGTCCGACTTGCTACAAGGCGCACGCATGGACCTGAGATCGTGACGAAAACTTCCCCCGCCTTCGGCGAAGCCGACCTCTCGAACTGCGAGCTCGAGCAGATCCACCTCGCCGGGTCGATCCAGCCGCACGGCGCCCTGCTGGTGCTCGACGACGCGGCCGAGACGATCCTCCAGGCCTCGGCCAATGCCGGCGCCTTCCTCGCCCTCGGCGACGCGCCGCTCACCGGGCGTCGCCTCGCGTCGCTCCCCGGCACGCTGGCGTCGCGCGTCGCCGCGCAGCTCGACGCGCCGCTGCACCGTCGCCCGGTGCCCATCCGCGCCCGCATCGGCGAGCCCGCGCAGGACGTCGACGCGCTGGTGCACCGTCCCGCCGACGGCGGCGTCGTCGTCGAGATCGAGCATGCCGGCGCGCCGCTCGCCGTGCGCGCCGACCTCGACGATGCGACGCAGCGCGTGCTCGGCGCCTCCTCGCTGCGCGCGCTCGCCGACGAGACGGCCCGCTTCTTCAAGGACCTCACCGGCTACGACCGCGTGATGGTCTACCGCTTCGACGAGCTGGGCCACGGCGAGGTGTTCTCCGAACGCCGGGAGCTCGAGCGCGAGGCCTTCCTCGGCAACCGCTATCCGGCCTCGGACATCCCGCAGATCGCCCGCAGGCTCTATCTCGAGACGCGCGTGCGGCTGCTCGCCGACGTCGACTACGAGCCGGTGCCGATCGTGCCGCGCTTCTCGCCCGAGCACGGCCGCGAGCTCGACATGTCGCTCTGCGCGCTGCGCTCGATGTCGCCGGTGCACTTGCAATACCTGAGGAACATGGGCGTCTCGGCGACGCTCGTCCTGTCGCTGGTCGTCGCCGGCAAGCTGTGGGGGCTCGTCGCCTGCCACCATTATGCGGCGCGAACCCTGCCGTTCCAGCAGCGGGCGCTGGGCGAGCTCGTCGCCGAGCTGGTGGCGACGCGGATCGCCGCGCTGGAGAGCTTCACGCAGACGCAATCCGAGCTGGTCGTGCGCCGGCTCGAGCAGCGGATGATCGAGGCGATCGGCCGCGACGGCGACTGGCGCAACGCCCTGTTCGACGGCTCGGCCACCCTGCTGCACGCCGTCGGCGCGACCGGCGCGGCGCTCGTCTACGAGGGCCAGGTGCTAACGACGGGCGAGGTACCGGCGACGGCGCGCATCCGCGACATCGCCGCCTGGCTCGACGGGCGCCCGCGCGAGCCGGTCATCGCGACGACGACGCTCGGGCGCGACGTCGCGGCGTTCCTGCCCCTGGCCGAAGTGGCGACGGGGCTGCTCGCCACGCCGATCTCGGCGACGTCGGGCGAGTATCTGATCTGGTTCCGCCCCGAGCGCATCCACACCGTCGTCTGGGGCGGCGATCCCAACAAGCCGGTCATCGTCGGCTCCGACCCGCGGCAGCTGTCGCCGCGGCTCTCCTTCGCGCAATGGCACGAGCGGGTCGAGGGCACGTCCGACCCCTGGAGCAAGGGCGATCTGCAGGTCGCCCGGCTGATCGGCGGCACGGTGGCCGACATGGTGCTGCAGTTCCGCTCGGTGCGCATGCTGATCGCCCAGGACCAGCTCGACACGCTGTCGCGGCAGGTGCGCGGCGCGACCCAGCCGATGATCGTCGCCGGGCCGACCGGGCGCCTGCTGATCGTCAACGCGGCCTTCGAGGCCCTGCTCGACCCCGGCCACCCGGCGCTGAGGCTGATCGAGGACCTGCCGGCGCTGTTCACCGAGCCGCTGACGCTGAGCCGCCGCCTCGACGAGCTGGTGGCGCACGACCGCGCCTGGCGCGGCGACGCGGCGCTCGAGAACGCCAGCGGCACGCCGCGCCCGCTCACCCTGCGGGCCGAGCCGGTCTACGCCTCGGCGGAGCGCAAGCTCGGCTACATCCTGACCTTCGACGACGCCGCCGACAGTCGCGCCGCCGAAGCGGCCCGCCGGCATTTCCACGACGGCATGGTCGATCGCCGCCTCGTCGCCGCCGGGCGGCTCGATGCGGCGGGCGAGCGCGACTATCGCGAGGTGCTGTCCGCCGTCATCGAGAACGCGCAGCTTGCGGCGCTCGAGATCACCTATGGCGACAATGCCGACGGCATGCCGCGCCAGCTCGACGCCGTGCGCGCCTCGGTGACCCGCACCGCCGAGCTGCTGGAGCAGCTGCTGCGGCACGCGGGGGGCCTGGACGGGGGCTGACAGGGCTCGTCCCGGCGAAGACGCGGACGCCCCGCCTCAGCGCGCGGGCTTGGCCGCCCACCAGTCGCTGCCGGTGCGACCGGACTGGAAATCGGCCGGACGCGACGGCACGGTGATCGAAGCGCGGTGCGGCTGCGCGCCGGAGGCGTCGCCAGCGAGCCCGGACTGAGCGGCCGGCACGACCGAGCGCGGTGCGGCGATGGCGACGACGACCGTGATGCAGAGCACGGCCGAGATGGATGCGAGGGTCTTCATGATCTTCTCCTCCCCGGCTAGCGGGTGCCTTGTTGCTGCGCATTTGTTGCGCTGCAGCATCGTGGAGATAGGCATCGCGCCCTGCGACCGACACCCGGCGGCTCACACGCCAGAGATGCCCCGAGGGCATGGCTCGTCGGCCGAGCCCACTCAAAACCGCATGACCCGTGTTTATGCGCGCGACCCGCATTTTGGCGTCAGGATGCGTCAGGCGTCAGGCCGAGGCCGCGGTAGAAGCGCGCCGTCTCGCGGCGATCGCGCTCGAACCCGCGCGCGGTCAGCGCCCCGGCGAAGGCGCGCTGCGCGCCGGCCGCCTCGCCGCTCTCCTCGGCGAAGGCGCGCCAGGCCCGCCACAGGTCGCCGGCCGCGGCGGTCGCGTTGGGGCGCAGCGTGCAGCGCGCGGCGAGGAACAGGCCGATCGCGTCCTGCGCCTCGAGGCAGTCCGCCGTCGCCGCCGCCACGGCGGGCGGCTCGCCGAGGCCGTCCGCCTGCCATGCCAGGCAGCCGTCGATCATCCAGCGCAGGATCGCCGGCGCCTCGGCCAGCAGCGTCTCCGCCAGCCAGCGGTCCGGCGTCGCCGGCACACAGCGGAACGGGACGACGCGCAGGCGCCGCCGCATCGTCGCGTCGGCCTCGACGGCCGGCGGCCTGCCGCTCATCACCAGCAGCTTCGGCAGACGCGCGAGCCCGGCGCCCGGCAGCGGGTCGCCGCCGGTGAGGCGCGCGAGGCGGCGGCGCGACCAGGTGCCCTCGCCGTCCGCCACCGCGACGAGGCGGGCGCCGGCGAGCCGCGCCAGCTCGCGCCCGTGCCGGTCGCCATCGGCGCTCGACAGGGTGGCGAGCTCGGCCGTCGCGGCGTAGCTGCCGCACACGTGCAGCACGGTGGCGAGCAGCGTCGACTTGCCGGTGCCGCTGGCGCCCCAGCCGAACAGTGCCGCCTGCTCGGCGCCGCAGCCCGTGAGCGCATAGCCGAGGTAGCGCTGCACGAAGGCGATGAGCGCATCGTCGGCGCCGAAGGTCTCGGCGAGGAAGCGGTGCCACGCGGGGCAGGCCGTGCCGGGCGGGGCGGGCGCCACCGCCGTCGCGCGGCTGATGCCGTCGCCCGGGTCGGCGGGCAGGCTCGCGCCGGTGCGCAGGTCGACCGGCCCCGCCGGCGTGCCGAGCAGGAAGGGATCGGCATCCCAGTCCGCGGCGGTGACGGCCAGCGCCGGCTCGCCCGCGGCAAGCCGCAGCGCGCCGGCGACGAAGCCCGGCCGCCACGGTGCCGCGCTCATCGCGCCGCCGGGATCTCGCGCCAGGCCGCGCGCGAGATCGCGCACCCGCCCCGCCGCCACGCCAGTGCGATCGCGCCGCCACAGCGCGCCGTCCCAGTGGAACCAGGCGCGGGCATCGTGGCAATAGCGCAGCCGCCCCGCCTCGGCCTCCGCCAGCTTGCGGGCGACGCCGTCCTCGGTCGGCGGCCGCCACTCCTGGCGGCGACCCTCGGAATCGTAGCTGATCCAGCCGGACATCGCAGGGCCTCAGGTAGAGATACCTTATAGGGCCGACGGGGTGCTATGGCAAAGCCGCCGGCGCCGCACAGCCGGACGTTCCTGGCGAGGCCGCATGTCCAGCGACCGGCGCGGCTCCCCTCCCCCTTGCGGGGAGGGTTTGGGGGTGGGGGTCGTGCCGTGCCTCGTGATCGGCCGGTCCGCACGGCTGCCCCCACCGAGGCTGGGCCAAACCGACGACAGAGCCCACCGCCGGAGGCGGATCGGCCTCGACGGCTGCGAGCACGGTGCGACGCTGGTGGGTGCCCGGGGCCGATGACTCCCCGGCGCCCCAGGGCGGCGCGAGCCGTGTCTAGCGGCCGCCGTCGATCGGAACGAGCACGGCGCGCAAGTCTTGGTCGTAGACGATCCCGCCGTCCCAATAGGCGAGAAGCGCGGCCTGGTTTGCCGCGACCCAGCGGCGAAGCTGGTCCTCCTGAGACCTGGAAAGCCACGCCTCGCCGGCCGCGAAGCCGAACGGCGCAATCGTGTAGACCGCCGACGGCTTCGATCCCCACGGCGGCTGGGTAACTTCGATCCGCACCGCGTACGACGCCATTCGCGGCGAGACGAACACGGCGAAATCCAGCCCTGTCTCGCGCGGCGACAGGTTGGACATCTCGAACGTGACCTCGTCCGTCGGGAATGCGGTCTCGGCGTCTGCCAGTTGCATGTCCGGATGATAGCACGCCCTCGGTCGAGCGTCAGGCATGTCCCCGTGCAAAGTGCGATCGTGTTTCTCTGTTCGGCAGCCGGGCCGTTTCTCCGTCGCGGCGACGCTGGCTATTGGCTAGGGCCGATCACGCCCCGCCACGGCCGCGAACGTGACGGCGTGCTCACCGCCCTCAAGGATGGCCTCCACGATCGCCGCAGCGGCAAGACACGTCGGCGGCCATC
>CAZZZM010000082.1:4572-11372 GCA_964658465.1 uncultured Nakamurella sp. | reverse complement strand
GGCTTCGAACGTCGTCAGCAGGTCGCAATGCTGGAGGGTCGGCTCGGCGGCGCGCTCGTCCATCGGGATGGCGGGGCGCAGCGAGGCGTCGCGGGCCTCCATCGCGGCGAGCAGGTAGCAGCCGGCGGAGACCAGGCTGAAGGCGCGCAGCAGGCAGAGGCGCTCCCAGGTGTCGGGGTCGCGCTGCTCGCCGTCGATCATCGCCAGCACGGCGGCGATCTCGCCCAGGGCCTGCGCCTTGTCGGCCTTGCGCGTCTCGAAGAGGTCGTCGGTGGTGTTCATCGCTCGGTCAACTTCAGTTCGATGCGGCGGTTCTTGCGGCGGGCATCGTCCGTGTCCGCCGCCTCGAGCGGCTGGAACTCGCCGAAGCCGGCGGCGACGAGGCGGTGCGGATCGACGCCCTTCGAGATCAGGTACTCGACGACGGAGGAGGCTCGGGCCGTCGACAATTCCCAGTTCGAGGGGAACTTGTCGGACTTGATCGGTCGCGTGTCGGTGTGGCCGTCGACGCGCATCACCCACGGGATGTCGGGCGGGATCTCGCGCTCGAGCTGGATGATCGCGTCGGCGAGCCGGTCGAGATCGGCGCGTCCCTTGGGATCGATGGCGGCCTGGCCGGGATCGAACAGCACCTCGGACTGGAACACGAAGCGGTCGCCGACGATGCGGATGCCGGGGCGGTCGCCGAGGATCTGGCGCAGGCGGCCGAAGAAGTCGGAGCGGTAGCGCGCCAGCTCCTGCACCTTCTGGGCGAGCGCGACGTTGAGGCGCGAGCCGAGATCGGCGATCTGCGCCTGGCTCTCCTTGTCCTTGGCCTGCGCGGCGTCGAGCGCGTCCTGGATCGCGGCGAGCTGGCGGCGCAGCGCGGCGATCTGCTGGTTCAGGATGTCGACCTGCGACTGGGCCCGGGCGGAGAGCTGCTTCTGCCGGTCGAGCTCGCCCTGGGCGGTGGCGGCGGCGCCGCCGGCCCCTGCGGCCTGGCCGTTGGCGGCATCGAGCAGGCCCTGCAAGCGCGCCTTGTCCTTGTTGGCGGAATCGAGGGTCGCGCTCAGCGTGTCGAGGTTGGCCTGCGTCGCCTGCTTCGCCGCCTTCTCCAGCGCCAGAAGCGAGGTCAGCTCCTCGACCTGCCGGTTCAGCTTGGTGAGCGCGGTGTCCTTTCCCGTCACCTCGCGCGACAGGTAGAATTGCGCGACCATGAACACGGACAGGAGGAAGATGATGACGAGCAGCATCGTCGACAGCGCGTCGACGAAGCCCGGCCAGTAATCGACATGCCGCGCACGGCTCCTGGTGCGCGCCAGCGGCATCAGCGTCGCTCCGACTCGGACGCGAGGCGGCGCAGCAGGGTGCGGATCTCGCCGTTTTGGTCGGCCTGCGCCTCGACCCAGTCGCGGATCTGCTGCTGCTCGGCGCGCATGTGCTGGACCAGCGACTGGATGCCGTCGGCGAGGTTGGCCAGCGCCTGCGAGGACGCGCGCGCCTGTGCGGGATCGTTGAGCCGCGCCAGCGCCTTGTCGAGATCGGCGTTGCCGCTGGCGATCGGCTCGGCCGAGGTCTGCGCGGTCAGCGCATCCTCGAGCTCGGTGTAGAAGCGGTTCTGCGCCTGGCCCGTCTGCAGGTCGATGAAGCCGAGGATCAGCGAGCCGGCGAGGCCGAACAGCGACGAGGTGAAGGCGAGGCTCATCGAGGAGAGCGGCACGGCGAGGCCGGCCTTCAGCTCCTCGAACGACGCGGCGGAATCGGCGCCGCCGCCCATCGACTGGATGACGCCGGCGATCGAGGCGACCGTCTGGATGAGGCCCCAGAACGTGCCGAGCAGGCCGAGGAAGATCAAGAGGCCGGTGAGGTAGCGCGACACCTCGCGCGCCTCGTCGAGCCGGGTGCCGATCGAATCGAGGATGACGCGCAGCGTCACGGTCGACATCGCGGACGACGGCGCGCGGTCGCCGAACAGGGTCGCCATCGGCGCCAGCAGGATCGGCCGCTTGACGTTGGCGGCCTCGCCGCCCGGCAGCGCGTTCACCCAGCGCGCCTCGCGAAACAGCCGCGCCACGTTGCGGATGCCGTAGACGACGCCGAGAAACAGCGTGAAGAAGATGAACCCGTTGAGGCCGGGGTTGGCCATGAAGGCCTTGCCGATCTGCTGGTTGAGGATCAGCGCGATGAAGCCGATCAGGATCAGAAAGACGATGATCCGCACCAGGAAGATGCGCGGCGAGGAGAGTCGGAGGTGGTCGTCGATCTCGGCCACGGCCATCGTCGTATCACGCTCCCGGACGAGACCTGTGTCTCCTTACGGATAGTTTGCGGGCGGCGCAGCAAATGGCAAGCGGATTCGGGTCGCGGCGCCACTCGCCGCGCCACAGGTGCGCCGGGGCGACAGGTGTGCGGCTTGCGCCCTTCGGCCCGACGCGCGCGGTCATGCCACGCGCACCAGCGCTTTGCCGAAATTCTTGCCCTCCAGCATGCCGATGAAGGCGGCGGGGGCGTTGGCGAGGCCGTCGGTCCAGTCTTCGCGATAGCGGATGCGGCCGTCCCTGATCCCGGCGCCGACCTCGTCGAGGAAGGCGGGGTAGTGCGCGGCGAACTCGTAATTGATGAAGCCGCGCAGGGTGAGGCTTTTCGTCAGGATTGCGCGCTGCGTCGCAGCCAGCGCCGAGGCGCCGTCGGCGGCCCCGCTATATTGCGCGATGAGCCCGCAGACCGGCACGCGGGCGAAGGTGTTGAGCAGCGGCAGCACCGCCTGCCAGATCGCCCCGCCGACGTTCTCGAAATAGACGTCGATCCCGTTCGGACAGGCGGCGGCGAGCGCGCCCGGCAGGTCGGCGCCGCGATGGTCGAGGGCGGCGTCGAAGCCGAGCTCGTCCTTCACGAAGGCGCATTTGTCGGTGCCACCGGCGATGCCGACCGCGCGGCAGCCCCACATCTTCGCCAGCTGCCCGACCAGCGAGCCGACCGGGCCGGACGCGGCCGCGACGACCACTGTCTCGCCCGGCTTCGGCTTGCCGATGAGCTTCAGCCCCGACCACGCCGTGAAGCCCGGCATGCCAAGCACGCCGAGGCCGGTGGAGAGCGGCGCCAGCGACGCGTCGAGCTTGCGCATCGGCGTGCCGGCGACGCCGAGGCCGTCGGACGCCGCATGCGTCACCCAGCCGGTCGGCGCCAGCACGATGTCGCCCACCGCGTAGCCCGGATGGTCGCTCTCGATCACCTCGGCGACGCTTTCGCCGGTCATCGGCTCGCCGATCGCGACCGGTTTGGCGTAGGACTTCCGATCGTCCATCCGCCCGCGCATGTAGGGGTCGAGCGACAATGTCAGCACTCGAAGGAGCAGGCCGCCCTTCGGACAGGCCGGCGTCGGCGCCTCCTCGAGCCGGAAATTCTCGAGCGTCGGCTTGCCGGTCGGGCGGGAGGCGAGGACGATTCTCTGCATGGGCGCGGCCTTTGTCGTGAGGCTTGAAAGTAGGGTGCTTTTCGCGACCGTCATCCCGCACACCTCCCGCAAGGGGGAGAGGGGCGAGCGCCTACGCCTCCGCCGCCCGCATCAGCCGCAGCTCCTCGAGGTCGAGCTCGCCCTCGATCGTGCGCAGCACGCTGTCGTGGATCTTGCGCTCGCGGTGCAGCTTGATCAGCGCGTCGCGGCTCTCCGCCAGGGCGCCGATGGCGGCGGCAAAATGGTCGGTGCGCTCGGTCTCGATTGCCGCGAGGCCTTCGTCGCGCAGGCGCGACATCGCCCGGATCCTGCGTTCGTACATGTCGATGAGGCGCGGGTGCATGGCCTCGCCGGTCTCCGAGACGAGGATCGTCTGCAGCGAGGCGAGACCGGCCTCGGTCACGGCGATCCGCGCCTCCGTCACGTTGAGATATTTCGCCTCGGCCGTCGTGGATTTCGCGACGCGCAGGGCGAGGATCAGCGGCGCCAGCGTCGTCCCCTGCACCAGCACGGTGAACAGGATCACGACGAACGAGGCGAAGAGGATCGTGTCGCGGCCGGGAAAGTCCAGCGGCAGCGCCAGCGCCGCCATGAGGGTGACGACACCCCGCATCCCCGCCCATCCCAGGACGACGGGGATCGCGTGCGGCACGCGCTCGTGCCGGTCCCGGCG
Source organism: uncultured Nakamurella sp. (assembly GCA_964658465.1). GTDB lineage: Bacteria > Pseudomonadota > Alphaproteobacteria > Rhizobiales > Beijerinckiaceae > RH-AL1. Next base: position 7,266 of record CAZZZM010000082.1, on the reverse strand, counting down.
CGACGGCAGGAGACGCGGCCCGTAGATGTTGAGCCCGATCCACACGAAGCGGGCCAGCACGACCGCCGCGGTGACGGCGAGCGCCATCGGCAGGCGGTTCGAGACCACCGTCATTTCGCCGTCGCCGCCCCGGTGCAGCACGCCGCGCAGCGCGAGCCCGATGAGGACGAAGACCAGCGCCTCCATCACGAAGGTGACGAGCGACCACACGGCGCGCGACTGCACGCGGGTGTCGGCATTGAGGACGGTGTGGGAGCGGATGCCGACGACGAGCCCGCAGGCGACGGTCGCCAGCACGCCCGAGGCGTGGACCCGTTCCGCCAGGATGTAGCTCGACCAGGAGCCGAGGAAGCTCGACACGATGATCGTCGGCACGTCGTGCAGGCGGCGCACGAGCTCGGTCCAGGCCAAGCCGCCGAGAAGCCCGATCGTGACGCCGCCGACGGCGAGCCAGACGAAGGCGGAGCCGATGTCCGCCGCGCTGAAGCTGCCGGTGAGCGCCGCGGCCACCGCGAACTTGTAGAGGACGAGGCCCGAGGCGTCGTTGACCAGGCTCTCGCCCTCGAGGATCGTGACGAGACGCTCGGGCAGCGACAGTCGCTGCAGTACCGCCTTGGCGGCGACCGCGTCGGGCGGCGAAACGATGGCGCCGAGCGCGAAGCAGGCGGCCCACGGCAGGGTCGGCATCATGAGCTTGGCGACGGCGCCGACCACCGCGGTCGTGAAGACGACGGCGCCGACCGACAGCAGCAGGATCGGCCGGAGCTGCGCCTTGAAGTCCCGCCAGACCGTGAAATAGGCCGAGCCCATCAGCAGTGGCGGCAGGAACAGGACGAGGATCAGGTCCGGGTCCATCGTGAAGGTCGGCAGGTTCGGGATCAGGGCGAGCGCCATGCCGCCGAGGACGAGCGCCACCGCCGCCGGAAGGTGCAGCCGCGACGCCGCCAGCGACAGCACGAGCGCGGCGCCGACGAGGAGCAGGACCAGTTCGAACAAGGCGACGGCCGACATCTCGCGTGTATGCCGAGGCGCGTCCCGCCACGCAACGGCGTCGGCGTGTTCGGCTACGTTGTGCCGGATCGAGAAAGCTGTTTGGCCATCACCACCAGCGCGAGATCGTCGCGTCGCGGCTCGCCGTAGCGCCGCTCGCCGTAGGGGAACGGCTCGACGGCGCCGGTGCGGCGATAGCCGAGCCGCTCGTACCAGGCGATGAGCGGGACGCGCATGTTGAGAACGGTCAGCTCGATCGCCGTGCATCCGGTGGCGATGGCACGCGCCTCCACGGCCGCGACGACCGCGCGGCCGATACCGGTGCCCTGTCGCCGCGGATCCACCGCCAGCATGCCGAGATAGGAGACGCCCGGGCGCCGTACGCCGACCTGGACGCAGGCGCTGATAGCGCCGTCGATCGCGCGATCGAGCAAGATCGCCGACGGCGGCACGATCGCTTCGGCGAGAAGGGCGGGATCGGTGCGCTGGCCGTCGAGGAGGTCGGCTTCGTGCGTCCACCCTTCGCGCGCGAACGCGCCGCGATAGGCGGCGTTGACGAAATCGGCGAGCGCTCCGAGATCGTCCGCCACCGCTTCGCGAAGCGCGATCAGGCCTGCTCGCGCTCCGCCACCAGTTTCTCGCGCATCTCGATCAGCTCGAAGAGATGCATTTCGCCGCGTTCGCGGGTGTCGGGATCGGGAATACGATGGAGAAAGGCGCGCTGGTCTTGGATCGCCCGTTCGAGACGTTCCACTCGCCGTATAGGCTTGTCTTGATCGTCCATCGCACGCTCCCGGTGGGAATAGTCTCCTAGTAATGCAGCATCGAAGCCGCATGTTCCCGTCTCACGTGCAGGCGCGGGGGGCGAATTGCCTGAAACGGGTGAGCCGGCTAACGCGTACTCGTCCGGACTGGCTGGCAAGGGACTGCGATGCCGAAGAGATCATGCCTATCCCTCGTGGCCGTCGTCGCCGTCGCCGGTGTCGCACAGGCGCAAGGCGCGCCCCCGCCGGCCGCCGGCGATACCATCGACAAGCTCGCCGGCACCTGGGAACTCGCCGTCGACAACAGGGCCGCGGCCTGCCGCCTCCTGCTGCGCGCGCAGAAGTCCGACAAGGGCGATTATTTCCTCGGCATGCCGGCCGCGTGCCGCCATGCCATGCCGTTCCTCGCCAAGGTCGGCCGCTGGGGCCATCCCGACGCCGGCCATCTCACGCTCGACGAGCCGGGCGGCGCCGCCGTCCTGACGCTGGCCGCGGCAGGCGACGGCTTCGCCGCGTCAGGCTCGCGTGTCTTCACGTTGAAGCGCGTCGAGGGCGCTGAGGCGACGGACGCGGCGGCTTCGGAAGGCCCGGCGGCCGTCGTCCCCGTCGCGCGCCGCAAGGCCGAGCCGGAGGCCGCGGTGCCGGCCGTCCATGTCACGGCGGCCGAGATCGCCGGCCGCTACGCGGTGATGCGCGAGAAGCACGACACCGGCTGCATGCTGACGCTCGACGACAAGACGCGCGGCAAGCAGGGCGGCGACCGCGCCCAGCTCGCGCCGGGCTGCCGCGACCAGGGCATCGTCATCTTCGATCCCGTCGGCTGGCGGCTGGTGAAGGGCGAGCTGGTCCTCACCGCCCGCGCCGGCCACACCGCGAAGCTCGCCCCGGCCGGCGACGACCGCTGGGCGAAGGACGCCAAGGACGGCGGCAAGCCGCTGGG
>CAZZZM010000082.1:0-4472 GCA_964658465.1 uncultured Nakamurella sp. | reverse complement strand
AGCTGCCGCAGCACGTAGCTGAGGATGCCGCCGTTGTTGAAGTACTCGAGCTCCTCGGCGGTGAAGATGCGGCAGGTCAGCGGCACCTTCTCCTCGCGGCCGTCGTCGTACTTGATGGTCATCTCCATCTGCTGGCGCGGGCGCAGGCCCTCGCTCAGGCCGTGCAGCGTGACGGTCTCGTTGCCCTTGAGCTTGAGCGTCGACCAGGTCGTGCCTTCCGCGAAGGTGAGCGGCAGCACGCCCATGCCGACGAGGTTGGAGCGATGGATGCGCTCGAAGCTCTCGGCGATCACCGCGCGGACGCCGAGCAGCTTGGTGCCCTTCGCCGCCCAGTCGCGCGAGGAGCCGTTGCCGTATTCTGCGCCGGCGAAGACGACGAGCGGCACCTTCTCCTCGGCGTATTTCATCGCCGCGTCGTAGATCGACATCTCGGCGCCGTCGGGCCAGTGCTTGGTCTGGCCGCCCTCCGGCACGTTGCCGTCGTCGGCCTGGCGCATGAAGTTCTTGATGCGGATGTTGGCGAAGGTGCCACGCATCATGATCTCGTGGTTGCCGCGCCGCGTGCCGTACTGGTTGAAGTCCTTCAGCGCGACCTGCCGCTCGGAGAGGTAGGTGCCGGCGGGCGAGGACTGCTTGATCGAGCCGGCCGGCGAGATGTGGTCGGTGGTGATCTTGTCGCCGAACAGCGCGAGGATGCGCGCGTCGACGATGTCTCTCACCGCCTCCGGCTCCATCTTCATGCCCTCGAAGTAGGGCGGGTTCTGCACGTAGGTCGAGCCCATGTCCCAGGCATAGGTCTCGCCCTTCGGCGCGTTCACCTCGCGCCAATGGTCGTCGCCGTGGAAGACGTCGGCGTAGCGCGACTTGAACACCTTCCGCGTCACGTACTTGGCGATGTACTCGTTGACCTCCTCGGCCGTCGGCCAGATGTCCTTCAAGAAGACGTCCTTGCCGTCCTTGTCCTGGCCGATCGGGTCCTTGGTCAGGTCGAGCTTCACCGTGCCGGCGATCGCATGGGCGACGACGAGCGGCGGCGAGGCGAGGTAGTTCGCCTGCACGTCCGGCGAGACGCGGCCTTCGAAATTGCGGTTGCCGGAGAGCACGGCCGCGGCGACGATGCCGTTGTCGTTGATCGACTTCGAGATCGGCTCCGGCAGCGGGCCCGAATTGCCGATGCAGGTCGTGCAGCCGAAGCCGACGAGGTTGAAGCCGATCTTGTCGAGATCCTCCTGCAGGCCCGACGCCGACAGGTATTCGGCGACGACCTGGCTGCCGGGCGCGAGCGAGGTCTTCACCCACGGCTTGCGGGTCAGGCCGCGCTCGGCGGCCTTGCGCGCCAGCAGGCCGGCGCCGATCAGCACGTTGGGGTTCGACGTGTTGGTGCAGGAGGTGATGGCGGCAATCACCACGTCGCCGTGGCCGATCTCGTAGCTCTCGCCCGCGACGGCGTAGCGCTGCTCGACGTTCGCCGTCTTCTTGTACTCGGCCCCAAGCGCCTGGCTGAAGCCCTCGCCGACCTTTTCGAGCGAGACGCGGCCCTCGGGCCGCTTCGGACCGGCCATCGACGGCACGACGTCGCCGAGGTCGAGCTCGAGCGTGTCGGTGAACACCGGGTCCGGCGTGTCCTTCCTGCGGTAGAGGCCCTGCGCCTTGGCATAGGCTTCGACCAGCTCGACGCGCTCCTCGGTGCGCGCGGACATGGTGAGATAGGCGAGCGTCTCCTTGTCGATCGGGAAGAAGCCGCAGGTCGCGCCGTATTCCGGCGCCATGTTGCCGATCGTCGCGCGGTCGGCGAGCGTCATGGTCGAGAGGCCGGGGCCGTAGAACTCGACGAACTTGCCGACGACCTTCTTGGCGCGCAGCATCTGCGTGACGGTGAGCACGAGGTCGGTGGCGGTGACGCCGGGCCTGAGCTCGCCGGTGAGGCGGAAGCCGATCACCTCGGGCAGCAGCATGGAGAGCGGCTGGCCGAGCATGCAGGCCTCGGCCTCGATGCCGCCGACGCCCCAGCCGAGCACGGCGAGGCCGTTGACCATGGTGGTGTGCGAGTCGGTGCCGACGAGCGAGTCCGGATACGCCACCTCGATCGTCTTGCCCTTGTCGTTCTCCTCCTTCTTCGTCCAGACGGTCTGGGCGAGGTACTCGAGGTTCACCTGGTGGCAGATGCCGGTGCCGGGCGGCACGACGCGGAAGTTGTCGAAGGCGTCCTGGCCCCACTTGAGGAACTTGTAGCGCTCGCCGTTGCGCGAATATTCCAGATCGACGTTGGTCTTGAACGCCTTGTCGGTCCCGAAGGCATCGACGATCACCGAATGGTCGATGACGAGGTCGACCGGCACCAGCGGGTTGATCTTCTGCGGGTCGCCGCCGAGCGAGGTCATCGCGTCGCGCATCGCCGCGAGGTCGACGACGGCGGGGACGCCGGTGAAATCCTGCATCAGGACGCGGGCCGGGCGGAAGGCGACCTCGGACTCGGTCTTGCCCTTGTTGTCGAGCCAGGCGGCGACGCCCTCGATGTCGGCCTTTTTGACCGTCTTGCCGTCCTCGTAGCGCAGCAGGTTCTCGAGCAGCACCTTCATCGAGAAGGGCAGTTTCGAGATGCCCTTCAGCCCGTTCTTCTCGGCTTCCTCCAGCGAGTAATAATGGTAGGTCTTGTCACCCACGCTGAGCTTTTTGCGGCACTTGAAGCTGTCGAGAGAGGCCATCGAAGGGTTCCTGGGCGGTGAAATCGCTCGAGCTCGAACGCGGCGAGCGCGCCACCCGAGCTTGTAGATAATCTAAAGTGGACGCGCTAGCTGATGCCGCGTTCGCTGTCGCAAAGCAAGAACGGGCCCGCCGGCCCGCGTGAGTCAGTCTTCTTGGTTTCCAAGCCGGTTTCGATCCTCCTTGCCGCCGACGGCCTCACCGTCGAGCGGGGGGGCCGCGTCGTCCTCAAGAACCTCGCCTTCGCGCTCGCGCCGGGCGAGACGCTGCTCGTCGCCGGCCGCAACGGCGCCGGCAAGTCGACGCTGCTGCGCACGCTCGCCGGGCTGCTGCACGCCGAACGCGGCACGATCTCCTATGGGCTGGCCGACGAGGACGCGACCGGCCCCGAGACGATCCACTACCTCGGCTACGAGGACGCACTGAAGCCGTCGCTGACCGTGCGCGAGAATTTGGACTTCTGGGCGAGCATGCTGGGTGCTTCGGGAGGAAAGGAGCATCGCGCGCAACGCCTCGACGTCGCTGCCGCCCTGGCCGCCTACGGCATCGGCCGCCTCGTCGACCTCCCCGCCGGCTACCTCTCGGCCGGGCAGAAGCGCCGCGTCGCGCTGGCCCGCCTGCTGCTCGCGCCGCGGCCGATCTGGCTGCTCGACGAGCCGCTGATCGCGCTCGACGCCGCCGCGCAGGACCTCGTCGTCGCGCACATGGCCGCGCATGCGGCGGCCGGCGGCGCGATCCTCGTCGCCTCGCACCAGCCGCTTGTCGCGACGCGCACCCTCGACCTGGATGCCGGCGCATGAGCCCGCTGCGCGCGCTGTTCCTGCGCGAGCTGCGCGTCGGCCGCCGCATCGGCGGCGGGGCGGCGCTCGGCGTCGTGTTCTTCCTCATCCTCATCACGCTGATGCCGTTCGGTGTCGGCCCGGACCTGCGCCTGCTCGCCCGCATCGGGCCCGCGATCCTGTGGATCGCCGCGCTGCTCGCCACGCTGCTCGGGCTCGACCGGCTGTTTCAGGCCGACCGCGACGACGGCTCGCTCGACCTGCTGCTGATGAGCCGCACGCCGGCGGAGGCGATCGTGCTCGTCAAATGCGCGGCACACTGGCTGCTCACCGGCCTGCCGCTCGTCGCCGCGACGCCGCTGTTCGGGCTGATGCTCGGCATGGACGGCCAGGCGCTGGCGCAGACCACCGCCACCCTCGCCGTCGGCACGCCGGCGCTGACGCTGCTCGGCGCGGTCGGGGCGGCGCTGACCGTCGGCCTGCGCAAGGGCGGCCTCCTGATGGCGATCCTGATCCTGCCGCTGTCGATCCCGGTGCTGATCTTCGGCGTTTCGGCGGCGACGGCCGGGCTCGGCAACCCGATCCCGTTTTTCACCCCGTTCCTGATCCTCTGCGCGATGACACTTGCCGCCATCGCGGGGACGCCGTTCGCAGCCGCTGCCGCGTTGCGCGCGATGAACGAGTGAGGATTGCGGCTCGCTTTCGCGGCGCCTAGCATGAAGTCTCACGACGGAGAGTTCGCGTGACCGCTCATCTCATCGACACGACGGCTGGTCCTAATCGGATCAAGGAACTTGCCGTCGTCAAGCTCGTGCGGGGCATCACGGCCGACGGCGGGGGACACGTGCCGCAGGGCAGCCTCGGCACGATCGTGTTCGTCCACGATGAGGGCGAAGCTTTCGAAGTCGAGTTCACGGAGCCGGTCGCAGCGCTCGTGACATTGCGGCGCGCCGACATCGAGCCGACGGAGACGACCCGTGCCAGCGTCGC
>CAZZZM010000081.1:0-11409 GCA_964658465.1 uncultured Nakamurella sp. | reverse complement strand
TGGCTCAGACGCGGGTAGCGCGACAGCGTCATGAGCAAGCTGGCGAGGAAGACGGCGCGCAACGCCGCCTGTGCCAACAGGACGACGCCCGCTACCGCACGGCCGCTCGAGGCGCCCGGAGACGACTTCGTGATCGGTCCGTTGCTCATGCGCGCGATGATAGACGCGGCACGCTGCCGACGCGACCGGCATCCAGCGCGCCGAATGCCCATCAATTAATCTATTGCGGCCTTGCGATTTTCTTTGCGTCGCGCAGTCTTGGCGTCGACCGTCCTGCCCTTATACACATAGACCTTACATCCCACTGGGAGCCGCCCCTTGGCCAAGTCCGAGCACGCCGAATTCGCCGACTTCCAGCAGTTCGCCGACAAGGACGGCCCGCTGCGCGACGACATCCGCTTCCTCGGCGCCATCCTCGGCGACACGATCCGCGATCAGGAAGGCAAGGACATCTTCGCCATCGTCGAGCAGATCCGGCAGTCGTCCGTCCGCTTCCACCGCGATCGCAGCGCCAAGGATGCCAAGGCGCTGCACGAGATCCTCGGCTCGCTTTCGCCGCGCCAGGCGGCGCTCGTCGTCCGCTCGTTCTCCTACTTTTCGCACCTCGCCAACATCGCCGAGGACGCGCACCATCGCCGGCGCACCCGCGCCCACGCGATCGCCGGCTCCAAGCCCCGCCTCGGCACGATCCGCCGTGCGCTCGCCGACGCCAGGGAGAACGGCATCACCAAGGCCGAGCTGCAGACCTTTTTCGAGCGCGCGTTCATCTCTCCGGTGCTGACCGCGCATCCGACCGAGGTGCGCCGTCGCTCGACCCAGACCTGGGAAATGGCCGTCACGCGCCGGCTCGACTATTACAACGGCCGCGACCTCACCGAGGAGGAGCGCGACCAGATCCGCGAGGCGATCCGCGAGGCGGTGTTGTCGCTGTGGCAGACCAGCCTGCTGCGCCGCCGCAAGCTGACCGTCATCGACGAGGTCGCCAACGGCCTCACCTATTACGATTACTCGCTGCTCGCCGAGGTGCCGCTTCTCTACCAGATGGTCGAAAAGGAGATGGCGCGCCTCTCCGACGCCGACGGCAGCAATACGCCGGAGCCGCCGATTCCCTCGTTCCTGCGCCTAGGCAGCTGGATCGGCGGCGACCGCGACGGCAATCCGTTCGTCACGGCGCAGGTCGTCGAGACCACGACGCGCATGCACGGCATGAAGATCATCCGGCACTACCGCGAGGAGTGCCTCAACCTGCGCAAGGAGCTGACGCTCTCCGACAACATCGTTCGTCACAACACCGATCTGCAGGCGCTCGCCGATCTCGGCGACGACGGCAGCGAGGCGCAGCAGAACGAGGCCTACCGTCGGGCGCTGAACGGGATCGGCAAGCGACTGACCGCGACGCTCCGCTCCTTCGAAGGTGCGCCTACGGGCCAGGTCAGGCCCTATTCGGGGCCTGCCGAGTTCAAGGCCGACATCGAGACCATCAACAGGTCGCTCGTCGAGAACGGGTCCGGCATCCTGACGCGCGGCCGCCTGCATCGGCTGCTGCGCTCGATCGACTGCTTCGGCTTCCATCTGGCCTCGCTCGACCTGCGCCAGAACTCGGCCGTGCACGAGCGCACCATCGCCGAACTGTTCGAGGCCGTGGCGCCGGGCACCGACTACCTGAAGCTCGACGAGGCGCAGCGCGTCGCCCTGCTCGACAAGGAGCTCGACACCGCGCGGCCGCTCATCTCGCCCTTCATCACCTACTCTGACGAGACCGAGACCGAGCTCGGCGTGTTCCGCATGGCGGTCGCGGCCCAGAAACGCTACGGCCACAAGATCATCCACACGTCCATCATCTCGATGTCGGAATCGGTGTCCGACCTGCTCGAGCTGGCGGTGCTGCTGAAGGAGGTCGGCCTCATCGACCGCGACGGCAACGCCGCCGTGAACCTCGTGCCTCTCTTCGAGACCATCGACGATCTGCAGGCCTGCGCCGGCATCATGGAGGCGGTGTTCGAGAACCGCCACCTGAAGAAGATCGTCGCCTCGCGCGGCAACACGCAGGAGGTGATGCTCGGGTACTCGGACTCCAACAAGGACGGCGGCTTCGTCACCTCGGGCTGGGAATTGTACAAGGCCGAGATCGCGCTGGTCGAGACCTTCAAGAAGGCCGGCGTCGGCATGCGGCTGTTCCACGGCCGCGGCGGCTCGGTCGGCCGCGGCGGCGGCCCCTCCTACGACGCGATCCTCGCGCAACCCGCCGGCGCCGTCGACGGACAGATCCGCATCACCGAGCAGGGCGAGATCATCTCGTCGAAATACGCGCAGGTCGACACGTGCCGGCGCAACCTGTCGATCATCGTCGCCGCGACCCTCGATGCCTCGCTGATCGACTCGAAGCTTCCGCCGCCGCCGGACGTCTTCCGTCAAACCATGGCCGAGCTCTCCGGCCACGCCTACAAGGCCTATCGCAAGCTCGTCTACGAGACGGAGGGCTTCGAGGAGTACTTCTGGAATTCGACCGTCATCAACGAGATCGCCACGCTGAACCTCGGCTCGCGGCCGGCCTCGCGCAAGAAGACGCGCAAGGTCGAGGACCTGCGCGCCATCCCCTGGGTGTTCTCGTGGGCGCAATGCCGGGTGATGCTGCCCGGATGGTACGGCTTCGGCTCGGCCGTCGACGCCTGGCTGAAGGAAGGCGGCGACATCGACCTGCTGCGCCGCATGCTGAAGGACTGGGCGTTCTTCCGCACCCAGCTCGCCAACATGGACATGGTGCTCGCCAAGGCGAGCCTGGCGGTGGCGTCGCGCTACGCCGATCTCGTCGAGGACGAGGCGCTGCGCAAGAAGATCTTCTCCGAGATCACCCGCGAGTACGACCTCACGGTGAAGCATCTCTTCGCGATCATGGAGCAGGATCGCCTGCTCGCCTCGAACCCGCTGCTCGAGCGTTCGATCAACAACCGCTTCCCCTACCTCGACCCGATGAACCACGTGCAGGTCGAGCTCCTGCGGATGCTCCGCGCCGACGCGGCGGACGACGAGGTGCGCGCGGGCGTGCACCTCTCGATCAACGGCATCGCGGCGGGGCTCCGCAACAGCGGCTAGCCCGCGCTATCGCAAGGAGGCCGGGCCTGAAGCCCAGCCTTGCGAGCAGGCCTCAGTAGTTGGGGCGGCAGACACGGCCGGCGGGGCCGAGGTGGTAGCCCTCGGGGCAGACCGCGTAGCCGGCGGGTCCCGGCCCGGGGCCGTAGCCGTAGGCCGGCGGCGGATAGGCGGGGCGCGGCGCGACGGCGGAGGCGACGGCGGCGCCGGTGATGGCGCCGGCGACGACGCCGGCGGCGACGGCGGGACCGCCCCAGCCCCAGCCGCAACCCCAACGGCACCAGGCCGCGGCAGGGCTCGTCATCGCGGCGGTCGTGCCGGCGATCGTCAGGGCGACCGTGGCCGCCGACAGATATTTGTTAAGCGTCATTGAACGTCCCCCTCGAAAGTCTTGCTTCGTGGCAAAACAGAAACTGTCGCGAATACCTTAAAGGGGTCTTAAGCAATCGCGGCCGAACGACGACGTTTGCGCAGTCGAAATTGTCGCCGATCAACAAGAGGTGAGCGCAAAAGAAAAGCGCCGACCCAAAGGCCGGCGCTCTGTGAAGGATATTGGCTGCGCTTTAGTTGGCGTAGCAGGCGCGGCCGCCGGGACCCCAGTGGTAGCCGGGAGGGCAGGCATAGTACCCGCCGGGGCGGCCGTAGCCGTACGGGCCGGGGCCATAGGGGCGGCCAGCGACGGCCGCAGCCGTGCCGACGGCGGCGCCGGCCACGACGCCGGCGACGACAGCGCCGGGACCCCAGCCCCAGCCGCCGCGCCAGCCGCAGCGGCCCCAACGGCCGCACCACGCGTCGGCCGGCTGCACGGAGAGGGCCATAGTGCTGGCCAGCGTCAATGCGACGACGGCAGCTGATCCGAAGCTCTTCAGTCTCATGTCGAATCCCCTTTCGAAAACTTGTGTGGGCTCATCGAAGCGGCCATTTGCGATGTTTCTACGGCCGGGATTTCGGCGCGGGAGTCGTACGACTCCGACGGCGCGATCCGAAGCCCGCAGCACCAACGCGGACCGCCGCACAACCCTATGGCCCCGTGTTCGGTTCACGCGGCAGCCGACTGAACGAGGAGACCGGGACGCTTGGCGGACGCGATGTTCATTCTGGTCGATGCCGACGCCTGCCCGGTCAAGGACGAGGTCTATCGCGTCGCCGCCCGCCATCGTCTGCAGGTGGCGATCGTCGCCAATTCGCCGATCGCCGTGCCGCGCGACGGCTCGATCCGCCGCGTCCACGTCGCCGAAGGGCCCGACGTCGCCGACGACTGGATCGCGGCGCGGGCCGGACCCGGCGCGATCGTCGTCACCGCCGACATCCCGCTCGCCGCGCGCTGCGTGAAGGTCGGCGCCAGCGTGATCGCGCCGAACGGCAAGCTGCACAGCGAGGCGTCGATCGGCGCGACCCTGGCGACGCGCAACCTCATGGACTCCCTGCGCTCGGCCGGCGAAGTGACGGGCGGGCCGCCGCCGTTCGCGCCACGCGACCGCTCGGCCTTCCTCTCCGCGCTCGACCTGGCGATCCAGCGGCTGAAGCGCCGCGGGTTCGCGCCCGGCGCCCTGCCCGATTGACGCCGGTCGCGGCTACTTCGGCACGTCGCCGAACATCTCGTGCTCGACCTTGTCGCCGACCTTCAGACCGATCGCGTCGGCGACGCCGGCATCGACCTCGAGGACGCCGAGCGTCGGGACGTTCGACGGGATCATCGTCTCGTCCATCGGCTTGGCATCGTGCTTGATTTTGACCACCCGGCCATCGTCGCCGATGAAGATCATGTCGAGCGGCAGGTAGGTGTCCTTCATCCAGAACACGACCGGCACCGCATGCGGCCGGAAGTCGAACAGCATGCCGTGGTCGCGCGGCATCGACTTGCGATCCATCAGGCCGTGCTCGCGCTCGGCCTCGGTGCGCTGCCACTCGACCATGAAGCGATGCGGACCGCTCGCCGTCTCGAGCACCAGCGGTCGCACCGGGCCGCCCGCCTGCGACGCGGCGACGCCGGAGAGGAAGACGCCCGAGAAACAAAACAGCAGAGCCAGAGACCGAACCATGCCGACACCCTTTTTGCGCATCGCCGCGATCAAGCACGCCGATCCGGCAACGGCAAGGCGGCGGCTCTGCGCCTCAGTGCGACTGCGGGAGCGCCGTCTCGAGCAGCCGCACCTCGGCGGCCATCAGGCCCTTCGGACCGTCGCCGAAGCGCACCAGCAGCGGGTCGCCCGGCTTCAACTCGGCGATCCCGTAGCGGCGCAGGGTCTCCATGTGGATGAAGATGTCCTCGGTGCCGTCGCCGCGCGAGACGAAGCCGAAGCCGCGCACCCGGTTGAACCATTTGACGATGACGATCTCGAAGCCGCTCGACGGCGTCACCTGGACGTGGGTCCGCGACGGCAGCTGCGCCGGATGCACGGCGGTCGACTCGTCCATCGACACGACGCGGAAGGCCTGCAGGCCCTTGGCGCGCGCGGTCGCCTCGCAGACGACGCGGGCGCCCTCGTGGGCGGTCTGGAACCCGTCACGGCGCAACGTCGTGACGTGGAGCAGGACATCGGGGCCTTCCTCGTCCTGGACGATGAAGCCGTAGCCCTTAGAAACGTCGAACCATTTGATCCTGCCGGCGACCTCGACGAGGTCCAGGCGCTCGCCCGACTCCTCGTTGGCCTCTTGGTCACGCGGCGGCGAAAAGGAATCCTTTGCCAAGTGACTCGTCCTCGAAACGCTTGCCCTCGCCGCATCGGCCTGCCGCTCAGACCGAATCACCTACGTTGGGACGAAACGACGATATCACCGCCGACGCGACGCGAAAGCCGCAATCGGGAGGCAAGTTGTGGATGACGCCGGCACCGCCGATTTCGGTCGCGCGCCGTGTCATCGCCGTCATCTTGTCGCCGCGAGGAGTTGCGACCGCACCCGTCCGAGCCACCGAGTGTCGAGACGGACGTGCGATCTCCTTCGTTTTTGCTGCGCGTCGTCGCGCTTCCGGTCGGCGCGATCGGCGCCCTCGTCTGGGCCCTGTCGTCGTACGGCCCCCACGTGCGGCTGGTCGCGTTCTTCGCCCTCTTCGTGCTCGTCGCCGATCTCGCCACCTTCGTCCGCGGCGCGGCGCAGAACGCGCTCGTCATGCTCGCGGCGCTGCTCATCGGGATCACGGCGATCGAGGGCGTGGCGCTCGCGATGGAGCCGCGCGTCGAGATCATGCACCCGCCGGGACTGTGGGGCGCGCGGGCCGAGCTGGGCTGGGGACCGCAGCGACCGGGCCGCTATCCCGCCGAGAAGCGGGTCGACGGCAAGACGATCTACAAGGTGACCTACACGATCGACGACAGTCTGCTCCGCCGTACGGTCGCGACGGCGGGCGGCCCCGTCGTGGCGTTCTTCGGCGACAGCAACACGTTCGGCGAAGGGCTCGACGACGGGGATACGCTGGCGCAGAATTTCGCCACCCTCGTGCCGGGGTTCGACGTCGTCAATCTCGGCTTCTCCGCCTACAGCCCGTCGCAGGCGCTGCGAGAATTGCAGGTCGGGCTGTTCGACAAGCGGATCGCCGGCGCGCGCGCCTTCGTGTTGCTCACGGGGCCGTGGCATGCGGAGCGGACGGCCTGCAAGCCGAACTTCTCGGTGCGGGCACCGCGCTACCAGATCGTCGACGGCAAGCTCGCCTACCGTGGCCCCTGCTTCTCGGGGCTCATGCAGCGCGTCGAGGAATTCTACAAGGAGACGGCGACTTACGACGTCTTCCTCGCGCCGCTTCTGCAGCGGCCGACGCATGGCGATCTCGAGACGTGGCTGGCGATCGTCGGCGCGGTCGCCGACCTCGCGCGCGACAAGTACGGCGTCCCGCTCGTCGTCCACTACGTCCCGGCGCCCGACCACTACCTCGACGGCACCGGCTTCACCGACGCCGAGCTCCGTCAACGCCTGACGAGCGCCGGCGTCCACCTGATCGACGCGACGCTCGAGGCGAAGCCCGGCCAGATCCTGACGATCCCCGGCGACGGCCATCCGAACGCGACGGCGAACCGGCTCGGAGCGGAGAAGATCGTCGCCGACTTGAAGACCACGCTGCCCGAGGTGCTGAAGGCGGCGCCGGCCGCGGCGACGCGCTGAGCGTCAGTCGAGCGCGAAGGCGTCCTTGTAGTCCTTGGCCAGCGCCGGGTCCTGGTCGGCCTTCTCGAGCAGGCAATTGCCGACGGCGAGCACGTCGATGTCGCAGCCCATGAAGCAGCGGAACGCGTCCTCGGGCGTCGCGACGATCGGCTCGCCGCGCACGTTGAAGCTCGTGTTGACGAGGATCGGGCAACCGGTCAGCCCCTTGAAGCGCGCGATCAGCGCGTGGAAGCGCGGATTGGTCTCTGCGTGCACGGTCTGGATGCGCGCCGAATAGTCGACGTGCGTGACCGCGGGGATGGACGAGCGGGCGATGTTCAGCTTGTCGATGCCGAACAGCTTCTGCTGGTCCTCGCTCATCGCGATGCAGCGCTCGGGCTTCACGTTGGCGACGAGCAGCATGTAGGGCGAATCCGTCTCGATCTCGAACCAGTCGGAGACGTCCTCGCGCAGCACCGCCGGCGCGAAGGGGCGGAAGCTCTCGCGGTACTTCACTTTGAGATTGAGGATCCTCTGCATAGTCGGCGAGCGCGGGTCGCCGAGGATCGAGCGGTTGCCGAGCGCCCGCGGGCCGAACTCCATGCGGCCCTGGTGCCAGCCGATCGCCTTGCCGTCGGCGAGCGCCTGCGCCACCGCCTCGACGAGCGCGTCGTCGTCGAGCCGCTTGTAGACGGCCTTGGCAGCGGTCAGTCGGCGCTCGGTCTCGACGGTCTCGTAGGCCGGCCCGAGGTAGGAGCCCTGCATCGAATCGTGCCCGTTGACCATCCGGCCGGGCTTCGAATCGTAATAGCCGGTCAGCGCCGCGCCGAGCGCGCCGCCGGCATCGCCTGCGGCCGGCTGGATGTAGATGTTCTCGAAATGCCCGTCGCGGAGGATCTTGCCGTTGGCGACGCAGTTCAGCGCGACGCCGCCGGCGAGGCAGAGGTTCTTGACGCCGCTCGTCCTGGCGACCGAGCGGGTGAGGCGCAGCATCACTTCTTCCGTCACCGCCTGGATCGAGGCGGCGAGGTCCATGTGCTTCTGGTCGAGCTGCTGCTCGCCCTGGCGCGGCGGCCCGCCGAACAGCGCGTCGAACTTGCGGTTCGTCATCGTGAAGCCGGTGCAATAGTCGAAGTACTCGAGGTCGAGCTTGAAGCTGCCGTCGGGCTTGAGGTCGATCAGGTTGTCGAGGATCGTCTGCGCGAAGCGCGGCTCGCCGTAGGGCGCGAGGCCCATCACCTTGTACTCGCCGGAGTTCACCTTGAAGCCGGTGTAGTAGGTGAAGGCCGAGTAGAGCAGCCCGAGCGAATGCGGGAAGAAGATCTCGCGCTCGATCTTCAGGTCGTCGCCGCGCCCGATCGCGAGCGAGGTCGTCGCCCATTCGCCGACGCCGTCCATCGTGAGGACGACGGCCTCCTCGTAGGGCGACGGGAAGTAGGCCGACGCCGCGTGCGAGAAATGATGCTCGGCGAAGCGCATCTTGCCCTTCTCGGCGAGCGCCGGATCGATCGCCTTCAGCTCCTTCACGAGCAGGTCGCGCTGGAACAGCTTCTCGCCGATCCACAGCGGCATCGCCTTGCGGAACGAATTGAAGCCCTTCGGCGCGAAGGCGAGATAGGTCTCGATCAGCCGCTCGAACTTGAGGAACGGCTTCTCGTAGAAGACCACCTGGTCGATCGATGCGCCGGCCGTTCCATGGCCTGCTTCGCCTGCAGCCTCGAGGCAGTAGCGCAGCGCATGGCCCGGAAAACCGGGGTCGTGCTTGACGCGCGTGAAGCGCTCTTCCTGGGCCGCCGCCAGGATGCGACCGTCCTCGACGAGGGCGGCCGCGCTGTCGTGATAGAATGCCGAAAGACCGAGAACGCGCACCTGGCTGACCGACCTAGAACAGCGAGTAGATGAACGGCGCGACGACCGAGCCCTGGCTCAGCACGAGCAGGCCGCCGACCACGACGAACAGCACGATCAGCGGCAGCAGCCAGAACTTCTTGCGGGCCCCGAGGAAATCGATCAGCTCCATGACGATCGACATGGTGCGCTCCTTCGCTACGTCAGAATTGCTTGGTGAGCGGCGAGGCCGGCTCGGTGCGGTCGATCCAATAGGTGTCGGCCGCGGCGCTGCGTTGCAGGCGCAGGAGATCCTTGCGGCGCAGCAGCCAGCCCATCGGCACGACCGCGACGAAGTACATGATGCCCATGACGATCGGGTTGGTGATCTTGGTGAGCACCATGCCGAGCTTGAACCAGAGCGCGTTCAGCGGATCGAGCACCCGCGGCGCGACGAGGCCGAGCACCAGAAGCGCGGCACCGATCGAAAGCAGGACGTACCTCGGGTGGACGCCGTGGCGCAGGACCGGCCACAGCGCGAGCGCGCACAGGATCGCGCCGACCGTCAGTCCGAACTTGCGGCTCGAGCTCGCTTCGACGCGGCGGAAGCTCGTCAGGCTCTCGTGGGATTGCGTTGCCATCTCGTCTCGAAGACCGGCCCATTCCGGTTCGGGCGCCTCTTTACGAGACGGGTCGCGGCAAGGCAACGAAACAGGCACGTGCTGGCGCCTTAACGACCAGAGGCGCCCGAGACGCGGGCAGAGGCGAGACGCGGGCACAGACGGGGGCCCGAAACGGCGAAAGCCCCGGCGGACCGGGGCTTTCCTTCTCGGAGGTTCTCAGGCTGGAGCTAGCAGCCGTCGAAACCAGCAATGTCAGCGCGAATGCCGACGTCTCTCAGCCAAGGCTCAGTTCGCCTTGAAAGAGACCTCCAGCTGGCTCGCGTCGTGACAATGAGACACTGGATCACCTCCTCTCAGTTGGTTGCGCATGAGGGGAGATTACCCGAGCCGACGATTCTGTCAGCCCCCCGGCGCCGTCTTTCTGATGTGCAGCGCAACATTAATTCTCTTGCATTTTGGAAGGAATCGCCTCAAGTGCTCCACGTCGCGCGAGAGGCGCGCCACGGCTACCTGGCCGCGTGATCGTCTGCGCCCCGACTGACTTCGGCTATCGAAGATGCGGCGCACCCGGACCGCCAGCCGCCGCCCGACCGGAGCCGGTCACGCACGGATCTCCTGAGAAATCGCAGCCCCGGCCTGATTGCGTCCGGCTGCGTCCGCACGAAAGCGCTCGCTTGAATCAGCACACATCGCTCAGTTTCGCCGACCTCGGCCTCGATTCCCGCCTGCTCCAGGCGCTCGAGGCCGAAGGTTACACCCATCCCACCCCGATCCAGACCCAGGCCATCCCGCACGTCCTCGACGGCCGCGACCTGCTCGGCATCGCCCAGACCGGCACCGGCAAGACGGCGGCCTTCGCGCTGCCGATCCTGCAGCGGCTGTCGCTCGAGCGGCTGCGCCCGGAGCGCAACACCTGCCGCGCGCTGGTCCTGTCGCCGACGCGCGAGCTGGCGAGCCAGATCGCCGAGAGCTTCCGCACCTACGGCCAGCACTTCGGCTTCTCGATCACCACCGTCTTCGGCGGCGTCTCGATCCGCCCGCAGATCGATCGCGTCATGCGCGGCGTCGACATCCTGGTGGCGACGCCGGGACGGCTGATCGACCACCTCGAGCAGCGCACCCTGCGCCTCGACAAGGTCGAGACCTTCGTCCTCGACGAGGCCGACCAGATGCTCGACATGGGCTTCATCCATGCGCTGCGCCGCATCGTGCCGCTGCTGCCGAAGCAGCGTCAGACGCTGTTCTTCTCGGCGACCATGCCCGGCGAAATCGGCTCGCTCGCCGGCACGCTGCTGCGCGACCCCGTTCAGGTGTCGGTGACGCCGGTCGCCAAGACCGCGGACCGCGTCGAGCAACGCGTCATCTTCGTCGAGACGTCGCGCAAGCGCCACGTCCTCGCCGACCTCGTCCGCTCGGAGAAGATGGACCGCGCCCTGGTGTTCACCCGCACCAAGCACGGCGCCGACCGCGTCGTGCGCCATCTCGAGGAGGCCGGCATCTCCGCCGTGGCGATCCACGGCAACAAGAGCCAGAACCAGCGCGAGCGCGCGCTCGCCGGCTTCAAGGCGGGGTCGACCAAGCTGCTCGTCGCCACCGACATCGCGGCGCGCGGCATCGACATCGAGGCGGTCAGCCACGTCGTCAATTTCGACCTGCCGAACATCCCGGAATCCTACGTGCACCGGATCGGCCGCACCGCCCGCGCCGGCGCTGCCGGCCAGGCGATCTCGCTGTGCGACGGCGAGGAGCGCGCGTTCCTCAAGGCGATCGAGAAGCTGACGCGCCAGACGAT
>CAZZZM010000080.1:0-11410 GCA_964658465.1 uncultured Nakamurella sp. | reverse complement strand
GTCGACGCCGACTGTCTGCGACGTCCCTCATCCGACCCCGTTTCGCGGGGCCACCTTCTCCCGCAAGCGGGAGAAGGAGAAGCCGTGCCGCGCGTCTCAGAACAGGCTCTTCGCCGCGGCGCTGGCGGCGCCGACGAACAGCGGCGGGTAGAGCCACAGGCCGAGCACCAGCACGCCGGTGACCGCCAGCACGCTCTGCAGCAGGCGCGACTGCGGGTCGAACGGCACGCCGGCCTCGTCGAAATACATGAACTTGACGATGCGCAGGTAGTAGAACGCGGCCACCACGCTCATCAGAACGCCGATCACCGCGAGCACGAAGAGATGCGCGTGGATCGCAGCGTTGAAGACGTAGAACTTGGCGAAGAAGCCGGCGAGCGGCGGGATGCCGGCCATCGAGAACATCATCGTGGCGAGGAAGAACGCCATGCCGGGATGCGTCTTGGCGAGGCCCATCAGGTCGGCGACGTTCTCGAGGTTGCGGCCGCCGATCTTCATCGAGAGGATCGCCGCGAAGGTGCCGAGCGTCATGGTCAGGTAGATCGCCATGTAGATGACGACGCCCTGCACGCCCTCCTGCGTGCCGGCGGCGAGGCCGACCAGCGCGAAGCCCATGTGACCGATCGCCGAATAGGCCATCAGCCGCTTGATGTTGGTCTGGCCGATCGCCGCGAACGAGCCGAGCGCCATCGACAGGATCGAGATGAAGACGATGAGCTGCTGCCATTGCAGCGTGATGCCCGGAAACGCCGTGATGATGACCCGCGTGGTGATCGCCACGGCCGCCATCTTCGGCGCGGTGGCGAAGAACGCGGTCACCGGCGTCGGCGCCCCCTGGTAGACGTCCGGCGTCCACATGTGGAACGGCGCGACCGACATCTTGAAGGCGAGCCCGGCCATCAGGAACACCAGCCCGAACAACAGGCCGATGTTCTGCGGGCCGCCCTCGGCGATGCGCGTCGCGATGCCGGCGAACTCGACGGTGCCGGCGAAGCCGTAGAGCAGCGAGGCGCCGTAGAGCAGCATGCCGGAGGACAGCGCGCCGAGCACGAAGTACTTCAGCCCCGCCTCCGAAGCGCGACGGTTCTCGCGGTGGAAGGCGGCGATCACGTAGAGCGCGAGGCTCATCAGCTCGAGGCCGAGGTAGAGCGTGATCAGGCCGGTGGCCGAGATCAGGATCAGCGCGCCGAGCGTCGAGAGGACGACGAGGATCGGATACTCGAACTTGTCGATCCTCTCGCGCGCGAGAAACGACTGGCCCATGAGCAGCGTCACGATCGAGCCGATGAGCGTGAGCGCCTTCATGAAGCGCCCGAACGGGTCGTCGATGAAGGCGCCGTCGAAGACGATCGCCTTCGGATCGGCGTTGAAATGGACGTTGAGCAGGATGACGACGACGGCGAGGCCGAGCACGCCGACGGCGATCTCGGTAACCGGGCCGTCCGACTCCTTGCCGCGGATGGCGCCGAACAGCAGCAGGAACAGCGCGCCGACCGCGAGGATCAGCTCGGGCAGGCTGTGCGCAATGTTGAAAGCCATCGGGTTCGCGAGCATCGCGCCGGGATGCAGCTCGAGGGGCATGGTCATCGGTGCAGGTCCGCGGCGAGTGTCGGGCGGGGCTCGTCATTGCGAGCGGAGCGAAGCAACCCAGGGGCCGCAGGTGAAACATCAGGGCCCGCCGTGCGCGGCACCCCCTGGGTTGCTTCGCCTGCGGCTCGCAATGACGGGAGCGCTGCAGCGCGACCCCTGGCCAAAGTGGCCTCCTGGTCGGTCTTCACCAGCGCGGCGACGCTGGGGCCGGAGGCGTCGAGGATCGGCGAGGGGTGGAAGCCGTAGAAGATGACGAGCACCACCAGCGAGGCCAGCATGCCGAGCTCGCGCGGGTTGAGGTCGAGGATCGACTTCAGGTTGTCCTTGGTCATTACCCCGAAGACCACGCGGCGGTAGAGATAGAGCGCGTAGGCGGCCGACAGGATCACGCCCGTCGCGGCGAACATCGCGACCCAGGTGTTGACCTGGTAGGTGCCGAGCATGGTGAGGAACTCGCCGACGAAGCCGGACGTGCCGGGCAGCCCGACGTTGGCCATCGTAAAGATCATGAAGGCGGTGGCGTAGCGCGGCATGCGGTGCACGAGGCCGCCGTAGGCGGCGATCTCGCGGGTGTGCATGCGGTCGTAGACGACGCCGACGCAGAGGAACAGCGCGCCCGAGACGAGGCCGTGCGACACCATCTGGAAGATCGCGCCCTGGATGCCCTGCTCGGTGAAGGAGAACAGGCCCATCGTCACGAAGCCCATGTGGGCGACGGAGGAATAGGCGATCAGCTTCTTCATGTCCTCCTGCACGAGCGCGACGAGCGACGTGTAGATGATCGCGATGACCGACAGCGCGAAGACGAGCGGCGCGAAATAGTGCGACGCGTCGGGGAACATCGGCAGCGAGAAGCGCAGGAAGCCGTACCCGCCCATCTTGAGCAGGATGCCGGCCAGGATCACCGAGCCCGCCGTCGGCGCCTCGACGTGCGCGTCGGGCAGCCAGGTGTGGACCGGCCACATCGGCATCTTCACCGCGAGCGAGGCGAAGAAGGCAAGCCACAGCCAGGTCTGCATCGAGGCCGGGAAGTGCGTGTGCAGGAGCACCGTGATGTCGGTCGTGCCGGCGTAGCCGTACATCGCCATGATGGCGAGCAGCATCAGCAGCGAGCCGGTCAGCGTGTAGAGGAAGAACTTGAACGCCGCGTAGACCTTCCGCCCATGGCCCCAGATGCCGATGATCAGGAACATCGGGATCAGGCCGGCCTCGAAGAACAGGTAGAACAACACGAGGTCGAGCGAGCAGAAGACGCCGATCATCAGGGTCTCGAGGACCAGGAAGGCGACCATGAAGTCCTTCACCCGGAAGTCGATCGACCGCCACGAGGCGAGGATGCAGAACGGCATCAGGAAGGTCGTCAGCACGACGAAGGGGAACGAGATGCCGTCGACGCCGAGCTTGTAGGTGAGGCCGGCGCCGAACCAGGCGTGCTCCTCGACGAACTGGAAGGCCGAGCTCGACGAGTCGAAGGCGCCCCACGCCCAGCAGGCGAGCAGGAAGTTGACGATCGTGGTGATCAGCGCCGCCCAGCGGGCGTTCTGCAAGGTCGCCTCGTCCTCGCCGCGCAGCAGCAGGATGAACGCCGTGCCGACGAGCGGCAGGACGATCAGCCCGGAGAGGATGCCGAAGCCGAACATCAGTGCATTCCCCCGACGACGTACCAGGTGGCGAGCAGCGTCACGCCGATCAGCATCGCGAAGGCATAGTGGTAGACGTAGCCCGTCTGCAGCTTGACCGCCTGCCGGGTGACGTCGATGACGGCGGCCGACAGCCCGTCAGGCCCGTACTTGTCGATGATCCCGACGTCGCCGCGCTTCCAGAACAGGCGGCCGATCATGAAGGCGGGCTTCACGAAGATCATGTCGTAGAGCTCGTCGAAGTACCACTTGTGCGACAGGAAGTCGTAGAGGATCGGGTTCTGCTTCGCCCAGCCGGATGGCGCCTTCACGTTGCGGATGTAGCCGTACCAGGCCACCGCGAAGCCGCCGATCAGCATCAGCAGCGGCAGCTGCTTGATAGCGAACGGGACCTTCTCCATCTCCTCGAGGATGTGGTTGTTCGGCCCGTAGTAGATCGCGCCCTTCCAGAAGCCCGCCTGATGCGCGCCGATGAAGTACGGCGCGAACAGGACCCCCGCGAGCAGCGCGCCGGCCGACAGCACGTAGAGCGGGATCAGCATCGAGTTCGGCGATTCGTGCGGCTCGAAGACGTGGCCGTCGGTGTGGACGTCGTGCGGGTCGAGCTTCACGTCGTGCGCGCCGTGGGCGTCGGGATGATCGGCGGTGACGTGATCCTGGCCGCCGGTCTCGGGCCGGTTGGTCGGCTCGAGATGCGCCTTCGGCCCTTCAGCATCGGTGATCCCGGTGTTGTCGGCATGCGCGTGCGCGACCTCCCACCGCGGGTCCTCGAAGAAGGTCATGAAGACGAGGCGGAACGAGTAGAACGAGGTCAGCCCGACCGACAGGGTGGCGAGCAGCCACGCGTAGACGTGGCCCGGCGTCGTCGAGGCGTAGGCGGCCTCGATGATCGCGTCCTTCGAGTACCAGCCGGCGGTGAACGGGAAGCCGACGAGCGCCAGCGTGCCGATCGTCATCGCCCAGTAGGTGCGCGGGATCTTCGTGCGCAGCGCTCCCATGTGGCGCATGTCCTGCTCGTGGTGCATCGCGGTGATGACCGAGCCGCAGCCGAGGAACAGCAGCGCCTTGAAGAAGGCGTGTGTGAAGAGGTGGAAGACGCCGAGGCCGAAGCCGCCGACGCCGAGGCCGACGAACATGTAGCCGAGCTGCGAGCAGGTCGAATAGGCGACCACGCGCTTGATGTCGGTCTGCACGCAGCCGATCGTCGCGGCGAAGAAGCAGGTCGTGCCGCCGACGATGGTGACGAAGGAGAGCGCCGCCGGCGCCTGCTCGAACAGCGGCGACAGGCGCGCCACCATGAACACGCCGGCCGTCACCATGGTGGCGGCATGGATCAGCGCCGAGACCGGCGTCGGACCCTCCATCGCGTCCGGCAGCCAGGTGTGCAGCAGGAACTGCGCCGACTTGCCCATCGCGCCCATGAACAGAAGGAAGCAGGCGACCTCCATCACCGGCCAGTCGTGGCCGAAGACATGCGCGGTCTTGTTGGCGAGGCCGGGCGCCGCGGCGAAGATCGTGTCGAAGGCGACGGAATGCGTCACCATGAACACGGTGAAGATGCCGAGCAGGAAGCCGAAATCGCCGACGCGGTTGACCACGAAGGCCTTGATCGCGGCGGCGTTGGCCGTCGGCTTCACGTACCAGAAGCCGATCAGCAAGTAGGAGGCGAGGCCCACCCCCTCCCAGCCGAAGAACATCTGCACGAGGTTGTCGGCCGTCACCAGCATCAGCATCGCGAAGGTGAACAGCGACAGGTAGGCGAAGAAGCGCGCCTTCGCCGGATCCTCGGACATGTAGCCGAACGAATAGAGGTGGACGAGCGAGGACACGGTGCAGACGACGACGAGCATCACCGCCGTCAGCGTGTCGACGCGCAGCGCCCATTCGACCTTGAGGCTGCCCACCGTGAACCAATTGCCGAGCACGCTGACGTCCATCGGCGCGGCGCCGAGCGCGTACTCGAAGAAGACGATCCAGGCGAAGGCGGCGGCGAGGAAGAGGAACGCCGTGGTGAGGATCTGGGCGCCGCGGTCGCCGATCTCCTTGCCGAAGAGCGCAGCGATGAGGAAGCCGAGAAGCGGCAGCGCGACGATCGCGGTGACCATGAGTTCAGCCCTTCATCGCGTTGATGTCTTCGACCGCGATCGTCCCCGCGTTGCGGTAGAAGGTGACGAGGATCGCGAGGCCGATCGCCGCCTCCGCCGCCGCCACCGTGAGGATGAACAGCGCGAACACCTGGCCCGTGAGGTCGTGCAGGAAGCTCGAGAAGGCGACGAGGTTGATGTTGACCGACAGCAGGATCAGCTCGACCGACATCAGGATGATGATGATGTTCTTGCGGTTCAGGATGATGCCCGCGACGCCGAGCGTGAACAGGATCGCCGCGACGGTGAGATAATGGCCGAGAGAGATCATGCCGGCTCCTTGGCGCCCGCGTCCGCGTCGACGCCCGCCCGCGAGCGCACCTGGTGCAGCTGCACGGCCGAGGCCGGCGTGCGCGCGTTCTGCTCGGGGATTGACTGGCGCTTGACGAAGGGGCGGTGCTGCAGGGTCAGCACGATGGCGCCGATCATCGCCGTCAGCAGCACGAGGCCGGCGGCCTGGAACAGCACGAGATATTGCGTGTAGATCACGCTGCCGAGCGCGACGGTGTTGTTGAGGTCGACCGGCGCCGGGGTCGTCGCCTGCGCCGTGGCGGTCTCACCAAGCACCCACGTCGTGCCGACGAACAGCAGCTCGACCAGGATGATCGCCGCGATCGTCACGCCGATCGGCAGGTACTTCAGGAAGCCTTGGCGCAGCTCGGCGAAGTCGACGTCGAGCATCATGACGACGAACAGGAACAGCACCGCGACCGCGCCGACGTAGACGACGATCAGGATCATCGCCAGGAACTCGGCCTCGAGCAGCAGGAACAACCCCGCCGCGTTGACGAAGGCGAGGATGAGGAACAGCACCGAATGCACCGGGTTCTTCGCCGTCACGACCATGAAGGCCGAGGCGATGAGCACCGTCGCGAAGAGGTAGAAGAAGAACGGGACGGCGGTCATCGGTAGGGCGAGTCCATGGCGATGTTGCGCGCGATCTCGCGCTCCCAGCGGTCGCCGTTGGCGAGCAGCCGGTTCTTGTCGTAGTAGAGCTCCTCGCGCGTCTCGACGGCGAACTCGGCGTTCGGCCCCTCGACGATCGCATCGACCGGGCAGGCCTCCTGGCAATAGCCGCAGTAGATGCACTTCACCATGTCGATGTCGTAGCGCGTCGTGCGGCGCGTGCCGTCGTTGCGGCGCGGCCCCGCCTCGATCGTGATCGCCTGCGCCGGGCAGATCGCCTCGCAGAGCTTGCAGGCGATGCAGCGTTCCTCGCCGTTCGGATAGCGACGCAGCGCATGCTCGCCGCGATAGCGCGGCGACTGCGGGTTCTTCTCGTGCGGATAGTTGATCGTCGCCTTCGGCTTGAAGAAGTAGCGCATCGACAGGAAGAAGGCGCTGACGAACTCCGTCAGGAGCAGCTGCTTGGCAGCCTGGTCGAGCTTCATGATCGAGCTCCTTTGATCGTTGGGCCGTTCGTCATTGGGCCATCACCCCGCCCCAGCCGGTGAATTCCAGCACGGCGGCGACGAGCACGACGAAGGCGAGGGACAGCGGCAGGAAGACCTTCCAGCCGAGGCGCATCAGCTGGTCGTAGCGGTAGCGCGGCACGAAGGCCTTCACCATCGAGAACATGAAGAAGACGAGGAGGATCTTCAGCAGGAACCAGATCACGCCGGGGATCCAGGTGAACGGCGGGAACGGGATCGGCGACAGCCAGCCGCCCATGAACAGGATCACCTGCAGCGCCGCCATGGTCATCATCGCCACGTACTCGGCGAGCATAAACAGCATGTACGGCGACGACGAATATTCCACCATGAAGCCGGCGACGAGCTCGGACTCGGCCTCGACGAGATCGAACGGCGGCCGGTTCGTCTCGGCCAGCGCCGAGACGAAGAAGATCACGAACATCGGGAACAGCGGCAGCCAGTACCAGCCGAGGAGGCCCCAGGCCGTGTCCTGCGCCTCGACGATCTTGGTCAGATTGAGCGAGCCGGCGCAGAGCAGCACGGTGACGATGACGAAGCCGATCGAGACCTCGTAGGAGACCATCTGCGCGGCGGAGCGGAGCGCCGACAAGAACGGGTACTTCGAGTTCGAGGCCCAGCCGCCCATGATCACGCCGTAGACCGACAGCGACGAGATCGCGAAGATGTAGAGCGTGCCCACGTTGATGTCGGCGACCGCCCAGCCGTGCGCGACGGGGATGATCGCCCATGCCGACAGGGCGAGCAGGCCCATGACGAACGGCGCCAGCAGGAACACGCCCTTGTTGGCGCCGGCCGGGATGATCGGCTCCTTGAGCACGAACTTGATGAGATCGGCGAAGCTCTGGAACAGGCCCCAAGGACCGACGACGTTCGGGCCGCGGCGCAACTGCACCGCCGCCCAGATCTTGCGATCGGCAAGCAGGATGTAGGCGATCGCGACCAGCAGGATCACCAGCGTGGCGACGGTCTTGATGAGGGTGAGGATGAAGCCGAGGATGTCCATCCGCCCTACTCCGCCGCCTGCCGCATCGTGCCCTGCGCCAGCGCCGAGGCTTCCAGCATCACCTTCGATGCGCGGGCGATCGGGTTGGTGAGATAGAAGTCGGCGATCGGCGAAACGAAGGGCTCGCGGCTCGGCGAGCCCGCGGCTGCCGGCGCGGCGAAGGCCGGCGCCTCGGCGATCTGGTCGAGCTTCGCCATGTGCGGATGCGCGGCATAGAGCCTGGCGCGCAGCGCGGCGAGCGAGTCGAAGGGCAGCGGCTTGCCGATGACGGCCGAGAGCGCCCGCAGGATCGCCCAGTCCTCGCGCGCCTCGCCGGGCGGGAAGTTGGCGCGGTCGGCGAGCTGCACGCGGCCCTCGGTGTTGACGTAGGTGCCCGACTTCTCGGTGTAGCAGGCGGCCGGCAGCACGACGTCGGCGCGCGCCGCGCCGCGGTCGCCGTGCGTGCCGATGTAGATCGTGAAGGCGCCGGGCGCGATGTCGATCTCGTCGGCGCCGAGGTTGAACAGCACGTCGAGCGCACCGCCCGCCGCCATCGCCGCCGCGTCGAGGCCGCCCTCGCCCGGCACGAAGCCGAGGTCGAGGCCGCCGACGCGGGCCGCCGCCGTGTGGAGCACGGACACCACGCCGAGCTTGGCGGCCGCGGCGAAGATGGCCGCGCCGTCGGCCCGCGCCAGCGCGCCCTGCCCGACCAGGATCAGCGGCTTCGCCGCCTTGCCGAGCGCCTCGGCGAAGTCCTTCGTCAGGTCGGCGAGCGTCTCCGGCCCGGCGCCGAGGTAGCTGTAGGGATAGGTGAGGTCGGCCTTCTCGCCGATCACGCCGACGGGGAAGCCGCCCTTGAGCCAGCGCTTGCGGATACGGGCGTTGAGCACGGGCGACTCGCGCCGCGGGTTCGAGCCGACGATCAGGATCGCGTCGGCGTCCTCGATCCCCGCGACCGTCGCGTTGAAGAGGTAGGACGCGCGCCCCGCCGCCGGATCGAGCTTCGCGCCGTCCTGCCGGCAATCGAGGTTCGGCGAGCCGAGCGACGCCATCAGGAGCTGCAGCGCGAACATGTCCTCGACCGCGCAGAGGTCGCCGGCGAGGGCGCCGATCTTCCGCGGCGCGGCGGCCTTGACCTTGTCGGCCACTACCGCAAAAGCCTCGGCCCAGCTCGCCGGCGCCAGCTTGCCGCCCTTGCGCACCAGCGGCTTGTCGAGGCGGCGGCTCTTCAGCCCGTCGACGACCTGGCGCGTCTTGTCGGAGATCCACTCCTCGTTCACCGCGTCGTTGACGACGGGCAGGATGCGCATGACCTCGCGGCCGCGCGTGTCGATGCGGATGTTGGAGCCCAAAGCGTCCATCACGTCGATCGACTGCGTCTTGGTGAGCTCCCACGGCCGCGCCTTGAAAGCGTAGGGCTTCGGCAGCAGCGCGCCGACCGGGCAGAGATCGGCGACGTTGCCCTGCAGCTCGGAATGCATGGCGGTCTCGAGATAGGTCGTGATCTCCATGTCCTCGCCGCGGCCGATCGCGCCCATGTCGCCGGTGCCGGCGACCTCGGCGGTGAAGCGGACGCACCGCGTGCAGTGGATGCAGCGGTTCATCGAGGTGCGCACCATCACGCCGATGTACTTGTCCTCGACGGCGCGCTTGTTCTCGGCGAAGCGCGAGGAATCGACGCCGTAGGCCATCGCCTGGTCCTGCAGGTCGCACTCGCCGCCCTGGTCGCAGATCGGGCAGTCGAGCGGGTGGTTGATGAGCAGGAACTCCATCACCCCTTCGCGCGCCTTGCGGGTCATCGGCGACTTGGTCAGCACCTCGGGCAGCGCGCCGTCCTTGCCGGGGCGCAGGTCGCGCACGCCGACGGCGCAGGAGGCCTGCGGCTTCGGCGGGCCGCCCTTCACCTCGACGAGGCACATGCGGCAATTGCCGGCGATCGACAGCCGCTCGTGGAAGCAGAAGCGCGGGATCTCCACGCCGGCCGCTTCGCAGGCCTGCAGCAGCGTGTAGGTCTCGGGGACGTCGACCTCGATGCCGTCGACGAGGAGCTTGGTCATGACAGGTCTCCTCCTTCTCCCGCCTGCGGGAGAAGGTGGCCCCGCAACGCGGGGTCGGATGAGGGATGGTGCCACTCGGCGAAACGGAAGGGAGTCACGATCTGGCCGGCATCGCCGCCCAGGCGGCGCGGCCGCTCATCCGACCCGACTGCGTCGGGCCACCTTCTCCCGCAAGCGGGAGAAGGGAGAGCGGCACCTGTCGCGATCGTCGTTGCCATGATCATTCCGCCGCGATCCCGAAATCCTTGACCGGGTAGTCGTCGGGATTGCGCGCGTACTCGTCGATGCGCTTCTCGATCTCCGGCCGGAAGTGCCGGATCAGGCCCTGCACCGGCCACGCCGCGGCGTCGCCGAGCGCGCAGATCGTGTGGCCCTCGATCTGCGTCGTCACCTCGAGCAGCATGTCGATCTCGCGCTTGTGGGCGCGGCCCTCGGCCATGCGCGAGACGACGCGCCACATCCACCCCGTGCCCTCGCGGCACGGCGTGCACTGGCCGCAGCTCTCGTGCTTGTAGAAATACGAGATGCGGGCGATGGCGCGGACGACGTCGGTCGACTTGTCCATCACGATGACCGCCGCGGTGCCGAGCCCCGACTTGAGATTGCGCAGCGTGTCGAAGTCCATCGGCGCGTCGATGATCTCGTGCGCCGGCACCAGCGGCACCGACGAGCCGCCGGGGATCACCGCGAGCAGATTGTCCCAGCCGCCGCGGATGCCGCCGCAATGCGTGTCGATGAGCTCCCGGAACGGGATCGACATCGCCTCTTCCACATTGCACGGGTGGTTCACGTGGCCCGAGATGCAGAAGAGCTTGGTGCCGGCATTGTTCTTGGCGCCGAAGCTCGCGAACCAGGCCGCGCCGCGCCGCAGGATCGTCGGCGCGACGGCGATCGATTCGACGTTGTTGACCGTCGTCGGGCAGCCGTAGAGGCCCATGTTGGCCGGGAACGGCGGCTTGAGGCGCGGCATGCCCTTCTTGCCCTCGAGCGACTCGAGCAGCGCGGTCTCCTCGCCGCAGATGTAGGCGCCGGCGCCGTGGTGCACGTAGCAGTCGAACGGCCAGCCGTGGACGTTGTCCTTGCCGATGAGGTTGGCCTCATAGGCCTGCTCGACCGCCGCCTCGAGCCGCTCCTTCTCGAGGATGTACTCGCCACGGATGTAGATGTAGCAGGCGTGCGCGCCCATCGCGACGCAGGCGAGCAGGCAGCCCTCGATGAGATGCTGCGGGTCGTTGCGCATGATCTCGCGATCCTTGCACGTGCCCGGCTCGGACTCGTCGGCGTTGACGACAAGATAGGAGGGCCGCGCCGGATCAGGCTTCGGCATGAACGACCACTTGAGCCCCGTCGGGAAGCCGGCGCCGCCGCGCCCGCGCAGCCCCGAATCCTTCATCTCCTGGATGATCCAGTCGCGGCCCTTCTCGATCAGCCCCTTGGTGCCGTCCCACGCGCCGCGCTTGCGCGCCGCCTCGAGGTCCCAGCCGCCGAAGCCGTAGAGGTTCGTGAAGATGCGATCCTTGTCCTGCAGCATCGCGTCAGTCCTTCTTCGGCGTGTCTGAGG
>CAZZZM010000079.1:0-11413 GCA_964658465.1 uncultured Nakamurella sp. | reverse complement strand
CAAACGCGGGCGCTCTCGAGGAGGAACACAGGCGCGCCGAGGCCCTGGCTGAACTCGACCGGGCCAAGACGGCGTTCTTCTCGAGCGTCAGCCACGAGTTCCGCACCCCTCTCACGCTGATGCTCGGTCCGCTCGAGGAACTGCTCGCCAAGGCCGATGGAGCGCTCGCGCAGGATGCCCGCGAGCTAATTGCACTCGCGCACCGAAACAGCCTTCGCTTGCTCAAGCTCGTCAACACGCTGCTCGACTTCTCGCGGATCGAGGCGGGCCGGGTCCAAGCCTGCTTCGAGTCCTGCGACCTCGCGCAGCACACGGCCGAGCTGGCCTCGAGTTTCAGCTCGGCGTGCGATCGCGCCGGCCTGAAACTGGACATTGTCTGCGATCAGCTTCCGATGCCGGTCTATGTCGATCAGGACATGTGGGAAAAGATTGTTCTCAATCTTGTCTCCAACGCCTTCAAGTTCACGTTCGACGGCTGCATCACCATGCGTCTGACGGCCACGCCGGGCGGCGCCGAATTGCGGGTGAGCGACACCGGCACCGGGATTCCAGCCGCGGAGCTGCCCCGCATCTTCGAGCGGTTCCATCGCGTGGGACATTCGAGGGGCCGATCCCACGAGGGGAGCGGTATCGGCCTCGCCCTCGTGCAGGAATTGGTTCGCTTGCACAGCGGCACGATCACGGTCGAGAGCCGCGAGGGTCACGGCACGACCTTCGCGGTCGTCGTGCCGTTTGGGGTGGACCATCTGCCGGCCGAACGCATCGGCGGCGCGCGCAGTCTCCCCTCCACCGCAAGCCAAGCCAAAGCGTTCGTCAACGAAGCGCTGCGTTGGCTTCCGACACCAGCCGAAATGCGCGTCGAGGAAAGCTCGC
This sequence comes from uncultured Nakamurella sp., assembly GCA_964658465.1. Taxonomy (GTDB): domain Bacteria; phylum Pseudomonadota; class Alphaproteobacteria; order Rhizobiales; family Beijerinckiaceae; genus RH-AL1. The sequence continues at coordinate 10,540 of CAZZZM010000079.1, read as the reverse complement.
CCTCGTTCGAGCACGAGGACCCCACCGGCCTGCCAAACGAGACGCTGGAAGCGCGCATCCTGCTGGCCGATGACAATGCCGACATGCGCGGCTACCTCGACCGCTTGCTGACGAAGCGCGGTTGGACGATCGAGGCGGTCGCCGACGGCAAGGCCGCGCTCGCGGCGGCCAAGCGCCAGCCCCCGGATCTCGTCTTGTCCGACGTCATGATGCCCGGGCTGAGCGGGCTCGAGCTTGCGGCGGCGCTGCGGCGGGATCCGCAGTTCACCGATGTCCCGATCATCCTCTTGTCTGCTCGGGCGGCCGAGGCTGCGCGCATCGAAGGGCTGGGGACCGGGGTCGACGACTACCTCGTCAAACCGTTTTCCGCGCGCGAGCTTTTGGCGCGGGTCGACACCCACCTCATGCTGGCGCGGTTGCGCCGCGCGGCGGCGGTGCGGTCGCGACGGAGCGAGGCGCGCTTGCAGGCGGCCATCGATCTCGTTGGCCTGTCGCCCTACAGCTGGGATCCGGCCACCGGCGCGCTGGAATGGGATGCGCGGCTCAAGGCCATGTGGGGGCTGCCGCCGGAGGCGCCGATCGATTACGACACGTGGCTGTCCGCCATCCATCCCGAGGATCGGCGACGGGTCGAGGACGCCGTACGCCGGTGTGTCGATCCCGCCGGGGATGGCGTCTATCACGTCGAGTACCGCGTGATCGGGATCGAGGATTCCGTCGAAAGATGGATTGCAACCTACGGTCGAACCACGTTCGAGAACGGCCGCCCGGTGGGGTTCACGGGGGCGGCGCTCGAGGTGACCGAGCAAAAGCTTGCCGAGGCGGCGCTGCGCGACAGCGAGGAGCGGTTCCGGCGCTTCGCTGAACATACGGCGGACGTCCTCTGGCTCGCCGATCTCGAGAGCGGCGCGCTCGACTATCTCAGCCCCGCCTTCACGCAGGTCTGGGGCATGCCCCCCGAGCACATGCCGGATATCGCGGGCTGGCTCGTCAGCGTTCATCCAGACGACCGCGCTGCGGCCGAGCAGGCGCTGGAGCGGGTCAAAGCCGGCGAGACGCTCGCCTTGGAGTATCGCATCCAGCGTGCCTCGGACCATGCGGTGCGCCGCATTCGCGACACGTTCTTCCCGATCCCGAGCCTCGACGGACGCATCCGATCGGCCGGCGGGATCGCACAGGACGTCACGATCGACACGGGTCTGCGCGCCTATGTGGTCGCGGCCGACGACGCCACCCGGCGCGGCCTCGTCGGCACGCTGCAGAATGCGGGCTACGAGGTTCGGGCCTTCGCGAGCGGTCAAGCCTTCCTCAGGATGGCGGGTTCGCTCGTGCCCGGCTGCGTCGTGTTCAATCTGCAGGACGCCGGCGGCCTTGCCGTCGCACACGAGTTGAAGGCGGCGCGCGAGCATCTGCCGGTCGTCGGGCTCGGCTCGAGCGGAGGCGACGTCGGCTTCGGCGTTCGCGTGATGAAGGCGGGCGCGGTTGATTTCCTCGAGGCCCCCTGGACGCCGGAGGCGTTGCTTTTCGCCGTCAGGACGGCGCTCGCCGAAATCGACGCGGAAGCCGATCGGGCGCGCAAGGACGACAACGCGCGGAGCAAGATTGCGATGCTCTCCGCGCGCGAGCGCGAGGTGCTGGAAGGTCTGCTGGCCGGCGGCACCAACAAGACGATCGCGCGGACGCTGGGGTTGAGCCCACGCACAGTGGAAATCCACCGTGCCCGCGCGATGGAAGCGCTCGGGGCCCGCACGCTGCCCGAGGCTGTCCTCATCGCGACCGCAGCCGGCGTGCGCCCCGCCGATCGCGACGGCGCCTGAATAGGATCACGCAAACGACCACCTGGAGATCGCGATCATAAGTCTCTGTTCGGCGTCCTTCCGGGACGCCGATCTTCGCCACAGGCTTGCGGGGCGGACGCGACGTCGTCCAGGCGTCCGGACAGGCCGCGGATCAGCGGCAGGGCGGCGGCGCAGAGCAGCGACATCGACCAGAACGCCGATGCGCCGTAGCGGTCGTAGAAGAGGCCCGAGGCGAAGGTCAGCGTCGCGGTGGCGATGCCGATGAACAGCGTGCCGTAGACGGATTGCGCCGTCGCGGACAAGCGCTCGGGCACGGTCACGGCGATGATCCGCATGCAGGCGAGATGCAGCAGCGCGAAGGTCAGACCGTGCAGCGGTTCGGTGAACGCGAGCACGCCGACGTTTGTCGTCGTCGCGAAGACCGCCCAGCGCAGGACGCCCGCCGCCGCGGCGATCGCCAGGCAGCGCGCTGGACCCAGTCGCGGCAGCAACGACGGCCCGAGGACGAGGAACACCACGATCTCGGCGCCGATGGCCTCGGCGAGCAAGGTGCCGATCGCTACCGGGCCGATGCCGCTGGCGCGCCAGTGGATGACCGCGAACGTGTCGCTCATCGCGTGGCTGCCGATCACCAGGCTCGCGACGAGGAGCATGCGCCGGTACGCCGGGATCGCCAGTAGGCGCGCGAGCGCACCCTTCACCGTGCCCGCGCTCGCCGTCGGGGTGCGCGGCAACAGGGGGATCGGCGCCAGCATCAGGAGGAAGAGGACCGACGCCGAGACGATGATCGAATCGAGGCCGAAGCGCGCCACGAGCAGACCGCTGACCAGCGTGCCGACGACGAAGCTGGCGGAACCGATCCCGCGCACCCAGCCGTACGAGAAGACCCCTTCCCGGATGCTGGCCGGCAGAGCGAGCGCGTCGGCGAGCGGGTTCAGGGGCGTGATGGCCACCGAGTGCAGCATGCAGAGGAGGAGCAGCGGCCAGAAGCCCGTGCCGACGAGGAAGAGGAGGATGATCGTTCCGGCAAGCGCCGCGGCGATCGCCAGGATGCGCCGCGTGCCGAACAGGTCCGCCGCCATTCCCGCCAGCGGTCCGCAGACCAGCCGCACCAGCGTGCCGGCGGCGAGCGCCGCGCCGATCTGCGAGGCCGACAAGCCGCGCCCCCCGAGGAAGGACGGAAAGAACGGCGATTCCGTCCCGAACGCGCCGAACAGCGCGGCATAGAGCAAAGCAAACAACGGAAACGAGCTGCGGGCGAGGACGCCGAGACCTCCCGGCATCTGTCAGGACGCGCTCTGGCGCGCGCCATCGACCGGCGACGCCTTCATGGGAAGTCCGAGCTCATCATGTCGCCTTCGCCGATGTCCTCGCCGGGGCGCAGGATGGGATGCCGCGACGCGTTCAGTCCACCAATTCCTCGAGCACCCGCGCGATGCCCTCGATCGTATAGGGCTTCTGCACGACGGTCCGGTGCTGGTGGATGTCGGGCAGCACGGCCTGCTCCCCGTAGCCGGTGGCGAAAAAGAAGGGGACTTCCAGCTCGCCGAGCCGGTCGGCGATGGTGAGGCTCGTCTGATCGCCCAGGTTGATGTCCAGCACCGCCAGCGTCGGCCGGTTGCCGTCGATCAGCTCGAGGGCATTCTCCACGGTCGAGGCCGTGGCCACCTCGGCGCCCAGCCGGGACAGGATGTCTTCGGCATCGAGCGCGATGATCAAGCTGTCCTCGACGAGCAGCACCTTCTGGCCGGCGAGGAACTTCGACGGCGTCTTCACCGGGTGACCCGCGGACGGTCGCGGGAATTTCACGGCCTGGGTCTGCGACCCCAGCTTCTCGGACACATGCCGCGCCGGGATCTGGAACGTCGCCTTGACGCCTTGCGGGGCATATTCGATCTGCGCCTGGCCGCCCAAGTCGTAGGGGACGGAGCGATTGATGATCGTGGTGCCGAATCCCTTGCGGCTCGGCGGCGCCACCGGCGGGCCTTCCCGCTCCTGCCAGCTGAAGACGAGGTCGCCGGTCTTGGTGCGCGACCAGCCCACGTCGACATGGCCGCCATTGGAAAGGCTGCCGTACTTCGTCGAGTTGGTGACGAGCTCGTGCACCACCAGCGCCATGGTGGAATAGGCTTGCGGGTTCAGCAGGATCGGCTCGCCGGTGACGTGAACGCCCTTGTCGTTGTCGACGAGGAACGCGCGCGCCTCGGCGTCGATCAGGGCCCGGATCGGGGCGGGGCCCCAATGGTCGTCGGTGATCTGGTTGTGGGCGCGCGCCAGAGCATGGATGCGACCGTCGATGAGCGTGACGAAATCCTCGATCTTGTCGCTCGAGGGCTTCGCCTGGCGTATCAGGCCGCGGATCACGCCGAGGATGTTGCGGACCCGGTGGTTGAGCTCGGCAATCAGCAGCTCTTGGCGGCGGTTCGCCCGATCGCGCTCGGCGCTCGCTTCGCCGGCGAGCCGCAACACGACCTCGATGAGGGTCGCGCGCAGCGTCTCGGCCACGCGCACCTCCGCCGGCGTGAAGGGCCGGCTGCGACCTTTCACGAGTTGCTGCCACTCGGCGAAGCTCTCGCGCGGGGTGAGGCGTGGGCCGTTCGGCCCGTAGGTCACGGGCTTGCGGGGATCGCCGGCCCAGCGCACCGAGCGGATGAGTTCCTCCCGGAACAGGATCACGTAGTCGCGCGGCGCCCGGGAGATCGGGATGGCCAGCATGCCGGCGGACCTGTCGGCATAGTCCTCCGCGCCCGGCACCAGCGAGGCGATATGGTCGGTGACGTACACTTTGTTCGCCGCGGTGCTGTTGAGCGCGCGCACGATGCGGGTGAAGGCTTCGGTCGACGGCCGAACGCCAGAGAAGGCGTAGCTGCCGTTGATCCAGATGCCGACGCCTTCAGCCGGGATGACATGGGTGAGGATGCCGGCGAGCCATTCCGGATCGCTCAGCAGCGTCTCGTTGGTGGCAAACGCGCTGAGCAGCTGATCCGAGATGTCGCGTGCGCGCCGCTCGAAGCCCATCTGCTCCTTTCGCTCGCGGCTCTCCAGGCGCATCGAGTACATTTGCGAGAAGAGTTCGCAGACCGAGCGCACCTCGAAGCTCGGCGACTTCGGCGCATAATGGTGGCAGGCAAACAAACCCCACAGCTCGCCGTCGACGATGATCGAGATCGACATGGAGGCCCGCACCCCCATGTTCTTGAGGTATTCGATGTGGATCGGCGACACCGAGCGCAGGATCGATTGCGAGAGGTCGAGCCGCTTTCCGTCCTCGTCGAGCACCGGCTCGACGCCGACGGGGACGGAATCGACGTCGGCGATCACGCGCAACAGGTTGCGCTTGTATAATTCGCGCGCCTGCGCGGGGATGTCGCTGGCGGGATAGTGCAGGCCCTTGAACGACCCGATGCCGGACTTGCAGCTCTCGGCGACCACCTCGCCCGAACCGTCGGCGGAAAAACGATAGACCATCACGCGATCGAAGCCGGTCAGCCCCCTGACCTGACGCGCGCCCTCGTCGAAGAAACCGGACAGTTGCGGCCTTTGATCGAGGCGGGCGACCATCGCCTGGACCATGCTCGTCGTATCGCCGTGCCTGGCGGCGGCCGGCTGCGCCTCGATGACGATCTGGCCGCCCGACATATGGATGGCGACGTCGAACGCCCCGGCGCGCTCGCTCAGCGTCAGGTCGAAAATCTTGTCGACGGCATTCGGCCCGCGCAGCGTCGCCAATCGGTTGCGCAGGTCGTGCACGGCCTTAGGAAGGAAGATGTCGTCGAGCGGCCGTCCGATCGGGCTGTCGATCATGCCATCGAGAAAGTCGGCGACGTTCACCGAGGCGCGTGCCACGTTCCAGTCGATCGTCAGCGCCAGCAGGAAACCGACGGGCTGGATGGCGCCCAGCAGATGGATCGGCTCGCGATCGCAATTGCTGAGATCGACGTCTACGGTAGAGGTCATGAAGCCTACGGTTGCGAGCGATCGGTTGGCCGCGATCGATCAATGATGGCGAAGAGGCGCAACGCTTCTGCCATGTGTGGACAAAAATGTCATAAGGTTTGAGTCTAACGCGCGTAGACGTGCTCGCCTTATTGGCAAAAGACATAGTAGTCCTCGCCGTTGACTGTTCTGCCGCCGACAGCAGGAGTTCGCGATGTCCGGCCTCACCATCATGCTGGTCCGTCACGCCGAAAAGCCCGGCGAGGCCTTTCCCGGCCCCGGACTGGACCAGGACGGCGCGGCGGACGCCAAGTCGCTGGTCGTGCGCGGATGGCAGCGCGCCGGCGCGTGGGCTGCCCTTTTCGGCGCCGGCCTGGCGTCCCCGGATTATCCGCCTGCCAACGTCGTCTACGCAGCGGCGCCGCAGGACGACGGCGCTTCGAAAAGTGCGCGACCCTACGAAACGGCGCTGCCGACCGCCGGCCGCTTGCATCTCGACGTCGAGACGAAATGGGGGATCGGCGACGAGAAAAAGCTCGTGAAGGAGATCGCGGGCCTGACCGGCGTGGTGCCGGTCTTCTGGGAGCACAAGGCGATCTGCGGCGAGATCGTCCCAGCGCTCCTTGGGGCTCAAACCATTCCGGGCGTGCCGAAGAAATGGGACGGCGACCGCTTCGACGTCGTCCTCAGGTTCGACCGAGCGCTGCCGGACGCGCCCTGGTCCTTTCGTCAGCTGTCGCCCCGCCTGCTGCAGGGCGACAGCGACGCGCCGTTCAAGAAACGCATCGCCTGAGGCCGGGCGCCAATGGGCGGCCGGCCCGGTCCCGCTTCAGTCCCGGAAACTGCGGTCGAGCCGATCGAGCTTGCGCAGCAGCGCCGGCCACGCGAGCTTGGTTGCCAGCGCATCGAGCGACTGCGGGTTCGCCTGCCCCGCAACCTTCTCCTCGACGCCGTCGGGCGCGTCGTTGAGATTGTCGCGGCCGGCGGCGAGCATGTGCACCTGCGCCTCGCAGGCGCGCTCGAGGAAGTAGAGCCGCAGGAAGCAGGAACCGACGTCGGCGCCGACAGCCAGCGTCCCGTGGTTGCGCAGGATCATCGCGTGGCGCGAGCCGAGGTCGGCGACGAGCCGCTCGCGCTCGCCGAGGTCGGTCGCGATGCCCTCGTAGTCGTGATAGGCGATGTCGCCGCCCGCGATCATCGCCGTCTGCGTGTGCGGCAACAGGCCGAAGGCCATCGCGGAGACGGCCTGGCCGCAGGGCGTATGCAGATGCATCACCGCATGCGCGTCGTCGCGCGCCATGTGCACGGCGGAATGGATGGTGAAGCCGGCGGGGTTGACGGGATGCGTCGCCGGCCCGACCGGCCGGCCTTCGGCGTCGATCTTGACCAGCGACGAGGCGGTGATCTCGTCGAACATCATGTCGTAGGGATTGATCAGGAAATGATGCTCGGGGCCGGGCACCCGCGCTGACAGGTGGGTGAAGATGAGGTCGTCCCAGCCGTAATGCGCGACGAGGCGGTAGGCGGCGGCGAGGTCGACGCGGACCTTCCATTCCGCCTCGCTGCAGCCGTGCACGCGGCGGCCCGCGTCGGCGGCCTCGGTGTCGATCGATCCCTTGGTCATGGCGTCCTCCGGCGATGGCGTTTCACCCAGTGTAAAGCGGCGTCTCTTGGTGCGACATCCGTCGTTCTACCGCCCGTGGGCGGCGCCTTCCAATTTCTCGCCTACGCGAATACACGTGCACGGGAGACCGAACTCAGCGCCGCTCGAAGCATCGGATCCTTCGACCTATGCCCATAGAAAGGCCGAAGACTTGTCTCGCGAACGTCCGCCCGCCGCAACGCTTCCGAAGTCCGCAACCGGCATTTTCGGCTTCGACGACGTCACGTTCGGCGGGCTGCCGGCCGGGCGCCCGACGCTGATCTGCGGCGGCGCCGGCTGCGGCAAGACGCTCTTCGCCACCAGCTTCTTGGTCAACGGCGTCACGCGCTTCGGCGAGCCGGGCGTCTTCATGAGCTTCGAGGAGCGCGCCGAGGACCTCGTCGCCAACGTCGCCTCGCTCGGTTACCACCTCGACGATCTCGTCGCGGACAGGAAGCTGGCGATCGACCACGTGCGCGTCGAGCGCAGCGAGATCGAGGAGAGCGGCGAGTACGATCTCGAAGGCCTGTTCATTCGGCTCGCCTATGCGGTCGACCAGATCGGCGCCAAGCGCGTCGTGCTCGACACGATCGAGACGCTGTTCGCCGGGCTGAAGGACGCCGCGATCCTGCGCTCGGAACTGCGTCGGCTGTTCGGCTGGCTCAAGGAGCGTGGGCTCACCACCTTGATCACCGGCGAGCGCGGCGACGGCGCGCTGACCCGGCAGGGTCTCGAGGAATACGTCTCGGACTGCGTGATCCTGCTCGACAATCGCGTCGACGAGCAGGTCACGACGCGACGGCTCCGCGTCGTCAAATATCGCGGCTCGGCGCACGGCACCAACGAATATCCCTTCCTCATCGACGAGGACGGCATCAGCGTCCTGCCCGTCACCTCGACGAACCTCAAGCATCCGGTCACCAGCGAGATCGTGCCGAGCGGCATCGCCGGGCTCGACGCGATGCTGGGCCCGGGCGGTTTCTACAAAGGGTCGAGCATCCTCGTGTCCGGCATCGCCGGCACCGGCAAGACGACGATCAGCTCGCATCTGATCGATGCCGCCTGCGCCCGCGGCGAGCGCTGCCTTGCCTTTGTCTTCGAGGAAGGCGGCGATCAGATCTGCCGCAACCTCGCCTCCGTCGGGCTCGACCTTGCTCGTCACGTGAAGAGCGGCCTGCTGCGATTCGAGGCCGCGCGCCCGAACCTCTTCGGGCTCGAGATGCATCTGGCGCGGATGCACCGCGACATCGAGCAGTTCAAGCCGAGCATCGTGGTGATCGATCCCGTCTCGGCGCTGCGGGGACCGCCGGCCGAGCTGCAGGCGACGCTGCTGCGCATGGTCGACATGCTGAAGAGCCGCGGCATCACCGCCGTCTTCACGAGCCTGCGCACCGACGGCGCCTTCGATCAGGGCGGCGACCTCGGCCTGTCGTCGCTGATGGACAGCTGGATCAAGCTGCTCGACGTCGAGGCCAACGGCGAGCGTTCGCGCACGCTCTACGTCATCAAGTCGCGCGGCATGAGCCATTCGAACCAAGTGCGCGAGTTCGTGATGTCGGCGAAGGGCGTGGGGCTCGTCGACGCCTATATCGGGCCGGCCGGCGTGCTCACCGGCACCGCCCGCGTCGTGCAGGAAGCGCAGGAGCAGGCGGCGGCGTTGAAACGCCAGCAGGACGTGGAGCGCCGGCAGCGCGAGATCGCGCGGCGCCGCAAGCTGATCGAGCGGCAGATCGCCGAGCTGCAGGCGAGCCTCGAGGCGGACGAGGACGAGCAACGCATCCTCGGCGTCGAGGACCAGAGGCGCGAGGGCATTTTGGACGCGGAGCGCCAGTCGATCGCCGGTCGCCGGGGAGCCGCGGAATGAGCGACCTGGAGCCGCACTCCGGCGCCTCGGACGACGGAAAATACCACCTGCGCCTCTACGTCGCCGGCCAGACGGCGAAGTCGCTGGCGGCGCTTTCCAACCTCAGGCGCGTCTGCGACGAGCATCTGGCCGGGCGTTACGACATCGAGGTGATCGACCTCATCAAGAGCCCGCAGCTGGCCGCCGGCGACCAGATCCTCGCCGTGCCGACCTTGGTCCGGAAGCTGCCGGAGCCGTTGAAACGGATCATCGGCGATCTCTCCAACACCGAGAAAGTGCTCGTCGGCCTGGATATCCGGCCGAAGGCCGTATCGTCTTGAGCGCGGCCGAGCCGTTCGCGGCGCCTCCCGCCTACAAGCTGCGCCTCTTCATCGCCGGTATGAATCCGCGTTCGCGCGTCGCGATCGAGAACGTGCACCGCATCTGCGACGCCAGGCTGGAGGGACGGCTCGACCTCGAGATCATCGATATCTACCAGCAGCCCGAGCTGGCCGCGCGCAATCAGGTCGTCGCCGCCCCGACGCTGCTCAAGCTCGAACCCGAACCGGTGCGGCGCATCATCGGCGATCTCTCCGACGAAGCCCGCGTCCTGCGCGGCCTCGACCTCTCCGCGGTGGAGTGAGCGATGGGCGTGGACGTGCCGCCGCTCCCGTCGACCGACCTCCTCGCGGCCCAGGCCGCCCGCATCCGCGACCTCGAGGCCCGTCTCGAGGAAAGCGAGGAGACGCTGGAGGCGCTTCGCCGCGGGGACTTCGATGCCGTCGTCGTCCAGGCCCCCCAAGGCGGCCAGCAGGTCTACACCCTCGAGAACGCCGATCGCCCCTATCGCGTGCTGATCGAGCAGATCGCGGAGGGCGCGCTGACGCTGTCGACCGACGGTATCGTCCTCTACTGCAACCAGCGGCTCGCCAGCATGGTGGGCGTGCCGCAGGAGCGGCTGATCGGTCAGTCGCTCGCGCGCTTCGTGGCGCCCGAGGACCGAACGACGCTGGCCGGCCTTCTCGACGGCGCGCACCAGACGGCCACGCGCGGCGAGCTGACGCTGAGCCTCGACGGCGGCGGCGATCTGCCGGTCTATCTGTCCCTGAGCGAACTGCAGCGCGACGAGACCACGCCGCTGCTCTGCGGCGTCCTCACCGACCTCTCCGAGCAGAAGCAGCATCTGCGCGACGTGTCCGACGCGAACGCCCGTCTCGAGGCGGAGAGCCTCGAGCGCGAGCGCGTCGAGGAAGTGCTGCGCCAGTCGCAGAAGATGGAGGCGATCGGCCAGCTCACCGGCGGCGTCGCGCACGACTTCAA
>CAZZZM010000078.1:0-11521 GCA_964658465.1 uncultured Nakamurella sp. | reverse complement strand
CAGCAGCCCCCACGTTATCACGCCGCAAGCTGCCAGCTAGCTCAGCAGGTAATCTCGCGGCACGAGCGGCGGCGGCAGGTCGCGTTCGCCGAGCGCGGCCCGGAGGTCGCGCTCGAGGCCGCGCACGATGGCGTCGAGCGGCAGGTCGTTGACGTCGTAGCCGAAGGGCTGCTCGAGCTCGTCGCCGAGGGCGTCGAGACCGAAGAACGTGTAGCCGACGATCGCCGTGATCAGCGGCGTCGCCCAGCCGAGCGGCTGCGCGAGCCCGAACGGCAGCAGGCAGCAGAAGAGATAGGCGGTGCGGTGGAGGAGCAGCGTGTAGGCGAAGGGCAGCGGCGTCGCCTTGATGCGCTCGCAGGCCGCCTGGACGCCGGACATCGCGACGAGCCGCGCCTCCAGCACCTGGTAGCGCCAGCCGCTGATCCGCCCGCCGGCTTCCAACGCCACGCACGCCCGGCCCGCAGCCGTCAGCATGGCGTCGGCGACGTTGGGCGGGCCATCGAGCGTCATATCGGACCACGGCGCGGCGGCTTGCGCCTCGTCGCCGTCGCGAAGACGCGCCGACAGCGCATGGCAGAAGCCGCAGGCGGCCCTCAGGAGCGCGATGCGGGCGGGATCGCTCGAAAGGTCATCGGTCTCGCGGCAGAGCGAGCGGACCTCGACGAACAGCTGGCCCCATTGCTTGCGGCCCTCCCACCAGCGATCGTAGCAGGCGTTGTTACGGAAGCTCATGAAGATCGACAGCGAGAGACCGATGAGCGTGAAGGGCGCCGCGCCGAACTTCGAGAACAGCGCCGGATGCCGGAACGACAGCAGCGTGACGAGAGCGGACAGCAGGGTGATGACCACGAGCCGCAGGGCGATGTCGCGCGCGACCGACCCCTTCAGGGTGAACAGCACGTCCCATAGGGTTGGTTTCGGGCGGACGATCATGAGACTCACCTCGGCTCTTCAACCCAGCCGTAGCGTGCCGGCGTCCGTCCGGCCAAGGCGCCCCCGGGCAGCGCCGTGACCATCGATCACCTCGGGCTCGCCGGGATCGACCTCAATCTGCTCGTAGCGCTCGACGCGCTTCTGACCGAGCGCAGCGTGACCCGGGCCGCGGCGCGCGTCGGCCTGCGGCAGTCGACGATGAGCTCCAGCCTCGGCCGCCTGCGCACTCTGCTCGGCGACGAGCTGCTCACCAGGGTACCCGAGGGGATGGCGCTGACGCCGCGCGCCGCCGCCCTGGTGGAGCCGGTGCGCTCCGCTTTGCGCCAGTTCCAGGGCATCGTGCTGCGCGAGGATTCTTTCGACCCCAAGACCGTCGAGCGCACCTTCACGATCGCGCTGACGGGCAGTCTCGAGGTGTCGTTCGGCCCGCTGCTCCTCGATCTTCTGCGCCGCGATGCGCCGGGGATCCGGCTGTCGCTCCGCACGCTCGATTACGCGACGCTGCTCACCGATATCGACGGCGATCGCATCGACATGGCGATCGGCCTCATCAAGGACGGCCAGATGCACCACAAGGTGCGGCCGCTCTGTCACTACGGTTACCTCTGCCTGTTCAATGCCGAACTGCTCGGCATCAAGGCGCCGGTCTCGCTCGAGGATTACCTGCGCTTCCCGCACGTGCTGACGAGCGTGTCGGGCACCGTGCACGGCGTCGTCGACGATTCGCTCGCCGCGATCGGCCGCCATCGCGTGCTGGCCGCGACCACGCCGCGCTTCGTCACCGTGCCGTTCCTCGTGAAGTCGGCGCCGGTGATGACGACGATGGTCGACGATCTGGCGCGGAGCTTCGCCAAGCTGCTCGGCCTGACCACGAGCCCCGTTCCGGTGCCGGTGAAGGACTTCGCGGTGTCGATGCTGTGGCATTCCTCCTACGACCGCGACCCCGCGCATCGCTGGATGCGCGAGGTCGTGGTGCGGATCTCCAAACAGACCGTGAAGGTGGGTTGAAGCTATTGCGCGAGTCCGGCGTGCTGGCTTGGCGCCTGGACCGGCTGCGCCTGCTGCTGACGCGCGGCCTCTGCATCGCGGCGCTGCAGCTCTTCCGGCGTGATCATCCGGACGGCGCCAATGGTCTCCAGCGTGATGGCCTCCTGGGCCGAAACCGGCGTCGCGGCCAGCGGCGCGGCGGTCAAAGCCGAGAGGGCGGCGGCGATGAACAGGATCTTGTTGCGAGCGGTCATGACCATTCTCCACATTGCTTGGTCAGCGATGCGCTGGCCTTGATGGAGACATATCGCTGCGCCGCAGCATCGATCAAACAGATGGGCTCGATAACAACATTCGACGCCGTCGATGGGTGTTCGTGCATCGGCCGGAGGTCGGGCGTGGTCCGCGGGCAATCTTCGCGCGTGTTTAACCTTCGTTAACCACGAGGCCGCCTACTGGTGGAAATCGGCTGTTTCCAGGGCGGGGGTCCTTTCACATGCGCACGGTCGCGATGGTCACGCAGAAGGGTGGGTCGGGCAAGTCGACGCTGGCGGCGTGCCTCGCCGTCGTGGCGCAGGAGGCGGGCGAGCGCGTCTTCCTCATCGACATGGACCCGCAGAAGTCGCTGACCAAATGGGCGCGCCGCCGCGACGACAAGGGCATGGCCGTCGAGACCGTCTCCGCCGGAAAGCTTCCGGACGCGCTGGCCGCGCTCGCCAAGGGCAACGTCACCCTCGTCATCATCGACACGCCGGCGACCGACACGCCCGCCGCCGATGCCGCGATGAAGGCGGCCGATCTGTGCCTGATCCCGGCGCGGCCGACGATCTTCGACATCTGGTCGTCCGAGGTCACCCGCGGCAAGCTCAAGAGCTACGGCAAGGACTTCGCCTTCATCCTCAATCAGTGCCCGGCGATGCAGGAGAGCCAGCGCGTCACCGACGGCGCCGCCGCGCTCGAAAGCATGGGGGGCCTGCTGCGCCCCCTCATCGCGTCGCGCGTCGCCTACCAGGAAGCCGCTCGCGAAGGCATGGGCACGACCGAAGTCGAGCCCGACGGCAAGGCCGCCGAGGAGATGCGCGTCCTGTGGTCGTCGTTGAAGCGTCGCCTGTCGCGCCTCAAGGCCGCCGCGGAGAAGTCTGCGACAGAAAAGGCGGCCGCGACGAAGCGCGCCGCCTGATCGGGGTCGTCGCCGCCGGTGCTCGCGACGACGTGAGGTCTACGGCGCCGTCGTCTTGAAGCTGTCGAGCGCCTCGACCTTCGACCACCACTCCTTAACGCCGGGCAGCGCCAGGAACTCGTCCTTGTGCGGCGTCTTCGTCACGTAGGCGAACGACGGCGCGAGGTGGAGGTCGGCGATCGAGAGTGCGTCGCCGGCGAGCCAGGGCGACGAGCCCTTGATGCGCATGAACTCGCCGAGGGCGAGCTTCGAGTCGGCGATGCCCTTCTTGTGCATCTCCTCGTTCTTGCCGCCGACGAAATCCGGGAACAGGTGGTAGGCGGTGACGCCGGCGACCATCGGGATATAGCCGTAGCTGTCGACGATCGAGATCACCATGTCCATGCGCGCCTCGTCCTTCGGGTCGGACGGCGCGAGGTTCTTCCCGGGCAGCACGGTGTTGAGATAGCGCGAGATCGCCGGCGTCTCGATGATCCGGAAGCCGTCGATGTCGACGACCGGCACCTTCCCGAAGGGATGGCGCTCGAGGTGGTCGGGCTGCTTCGGCTCGCCCTTCAGCACGTCGACCGGCACGTGCTCGTAATCGGTCACGCCCTTCTCGGCGAGCACCATACGCACGGTGCGCACATAGGCCGAGCCGGCAAACCCCCAGACGGTGATCTTGCTCATCGCTTCATCCTCCCGCGTATCGATTGTTCGCGATAGGATGGGCCGCTCGGCACCGCCTTCAAGTCCCCAGCCGGCGGCTCATCGCTGCCCGGCGGGCTGCTCGCCGGTGACGAGGCGGCGCGCGTCCTCGCGCATGGCGGCGCGCGCGGCGCCGTCGAGGTAGGGCATGTGTCCGCCGCCGTAGACGGCGAGCTTCAGCCGGCTCGGATCGCCGTACGGCGGGATCTGGTCGATGAGCAGCTTCGAGGTGAAGTACGGGGTCACCTGATCCGCGACGCCATGCATGACGATCGCGTGGACGTGCCTGTCGAGCGCGAGCAAGTCGGAGAGATCGCTCATCGCCTCCGCCTTGTCGCCGTGACGACCGGCGCTCCAGTCCCAGCGGGCGTTCACCGACAGGTTGAGGATCTCGTAGCGCGCGTTGATCGGCCAGCCGAGTTTGTCGGCGGTCACGTCGGCCATCGCCGTCGCGAAGGGCGCCTTGAGCGCATCGAGCACGGGATCGTCGTGGTGGATCTTCTCGCCGAACGGATTGGGGTCGAACCCCTTCACGTTGGCATCGTAAAGCGACGCGATCGTGCCCGCCTCCCTGCCCTTCTCGCGCGTCAGCGTGCCGGCATCGACCCGGCCCGCCAGCCTGGCGACGAACTTCTCGTCCATGCCGGTGAAGCTCGCGATCGTCAGGCTCATGCGGCGGATCGCGGCCTCGTCGCGCACGCCCTTGAAGAGGTCGACGAGATAGGGTCCGGATGCGTAGCTCTCGACGGCGCGCAGCTTGTCGCGCGCGTCGTTGCCGTCGAGGCCCTTGGCCGCCGCGACGAGCGACGGCAGGTGGCCGGCGTAGATCGCCGGGTTCGAATCGGAGTCAAACCAGGCGAAGTCGAGCACCGGCGAGATCATGACGATGCCGTCGATCGCGACGCCGTCCTTGGACTCGAGCTTGCGCGCGAGCTTCGGCGCGCGGAAGCCGCCGTAGCTCTCGCCGACGATGAACTTCGGACTTGCCAGCCGGCCGTTGGCGACAAGCCATTTGCGCACGACCGTCGCGAGCTCGTCGATGTCGCCGTCGACGGAATAGAAGTGCTTCTCGGCGTCGTCGTTGTCCTTGCCGACCGTGCGGCTGTAGCCGGTGCCAAGCGGATCGATGAACAGGAGGTCGGTGAAGTCGAGCCAGGTGTCGGCGTTGTCGACGACCTGCGTCGGCATCGAGGGCGAGATGTCGTGCGTGTCGACCGGCAGCCGCCACGGGCCCATCGCGCCGATGTCGAGCCAGGCGGAGCTCGCCCCCGGGCCGCCGTTGATCGCGATCGTCAGCGGTCGCTTGGCGGCCTCCCCACCTTCGAGCCGATAGGCCGTGTAGGCGATGTCGGCGAACGGCTTGCCGCTCTCGGCATCCGACAACCGGATCGCGCCCGCCGTCGCCTTGAAGTGCAGCGTGCGCCCCTGCAGCGTGACCGTGTGATCCGTGGTGACGGCCGGCGGCAGCGGGTTCGGCGGCACGGTCGACGCCAGATCGGGGCGCGCTCGCTCCGGGGCTTCGGCATGCGCCCCGCCTGCGAAAGCGAGCACGGCGACGAGAAGGCAAACGAGGCGCACGGTGGATCCTCTGGTGGCGACGGGCTCGCTTGCCCGCCGATCGTGGTCTGGCGATGGCGCGCCGAGCGGCCGTCGCGACCCGGCACGAGATCGTATTTTGCTGTCGATGGGCCGGAGCGCGTTAGTATTAACGCGGCAAATGCTTTGGGAAGCGACTCCGTCTCAAGTATTAGGCGTCGTGGTCCTTGCCAGGGAGCGGCGCATGATGATGGAAATCGGTGCCTCCGGCGACTGGCAGACCTTCGGCGCGGCGGACCCCTATTACGGCGTGCTCGCCGACGACCGCTTCAAGGCGGCCAACATCGATGCCGCCGCCATCGACGCGTTTTTCGAGTCGGGCGTCGGGCACGTGGACAAGGTGCTTGCGATCCTCCATCGGCAGCTCGGGTACGTTCCGAGCGGCACCGCGCTCGATTTCGGCTGCGGCGTCGGCCGGCTGACCAATGCCTTCGCGGCGCATTTCGATCAGGTCGTCGGCCTCGACATCTCGCCCGGCATGCTGGAGCGCGCCCGCAGCGACTCCGCCCGGCGCGGCGTCGACAACGTGACCTATAAGAACTCCATTGGCGAGGACGGGCTGCGTCCGGAGACCTACGATCTCGTCCACACCTACATCGTGCTCCAGCACATCCCGACGGCGATCGGCGAAGGCCTCATCCGCGACATGATCCTGGCCACGAAGCCGGGCGGCGTCGGCGCAATCCATTTCGCCTACGGCTACGCGCAGCGTCCGCTCTGGTCGGCTGCGAAGAATTTCGTCAAGAAGACCCGCGGGCTGCGGGAGATCGGCAACGTCCTCGCCGGCCGCCCCTACAATCGCCCGGCGATGCAGATGAATTGCTATTCGATCCCGCGCGTCATCGAGATCCTCGCCCAGTGCGGTATCGACCGCTTCCAATGCCTCCGCATCGACGACTGGGGCAATCTCGGGCTCTTCGTCTTCTTCGAGAAGTCGCGCGACGCGCTACCCGGGTGGTCCAACCCGCGGCCGCGGTGACGAAGGATCTGCTGGAGCGGGTGAAGGGAATCGAACCCTCGTATTCAGCTTGGAAGGCTGCTGCTCTACCATTGAGCTACACCCGCGCTCGACCCTTATGCCGCGTTTCCGGCGCCGGGTGAAGGGTCAGCTGAGGACAAGCGCGAGCAACCCGTCGAAGGCCGCCTCGTCGGCATCGCGGGCGACCACGAGAAGCGGCTCGTCGCAGAAATTCTTCAGCGTCGCCAACGTCGCGGCGAGCGGGACGGTGCTCGCGGCGGATTCGTTCAGCACGATCGCGCGGATCGACAGGCCGCGGGCGCGGAGCACGGCGCGGGCGGCGAGAAGATGGCTGATCGCCCCGAGCGCGGTCGCCGAAACGAGCACGACGGGCAGCGCCAGCGCGGCGGCAAGGTCAAGGATGGTCCGGCGCGCGTCGAGCGGCACCATCGCGCCGCCCACGCCTTCGATCAGGGTCAGGCGATCGGCCACGAGCCGACCGCGGCAGGCGGCGACGACGGCCTCGAACTCGATCGTTCGGTCTTCCGCGGCCGCCGCCATGTCGGGCGAGAGCGGCGCTGCGAAGCGCCAGGGCGCGATCTCGGCGACGGCATCGGCTGTCGCGGCGCGACCGAGAGCGGCGAGCAGCACGCCGGCGTCGCTCGTCGCGGCCTCGGCGGGATCGTAGCCGGAGAGGATGGGTTTCAAGGCGTCGACGGGCCTGCCGGCGCGGCGGGCGGCGCGGATCAGGCCGGCGGTGACGTAGGTCTTGCCGACGTCGGTGCCGGTCGCGGTCACGAAGAGGCCGGGCATGGCTCCCTTACCAAAATCTCGTTGCGGACGATGGCGGCGAGCCGATCGATGTCGTCGTCCGCATGCAGCGCGCAGAAGGCGAAGCGCAGCCGCGCCGTGCCCGCCGGCACCGTCGGCGGTCGGATCGCGGTGACGAGGAAGCCGGCGCGTTCGAGCGCGGCCGACGCGGCGAGCGCCGCCTCCGGCGCACCGAGGACGAGCGGCACGATCGCGCTCTCGGCGTCCGGCAGGTCGAGCGCCCGCGTGAAGCGGCGCGCCTTCCGCCGCGGCGCGGCGCGCAAAGCCGGGTCCGCGTCGATGATCTCCAGTGCGGCGAGCGCCGCTGCTGCCGAAGCGGGCGGCAGGCCGGTCGAATAGACGAAGGAGCGGGCGCGCGTGCGCATCAGCGCCACTACCGGCGCCGAGGCGGCGAGATAGCCGCCGTAGCCGCCGATCGCCTTCGACAGCGTGCCCATGCGCAGCGGCACGCGGGACGTCGCGTCGCCGCCGTCGAGCCCGAAGCCGTGGGCGTCGTCGGTGACGAGCCAGGCGTCGTGCGACTCGGCGAGGGCCGCCAGCGCCGCCACCGGCGCGCGGTCGCCGTCCATCGAGAACACGGTCTCGGTGACGACGAGCGCCCGGGCATGCTCGGCGCGATGAGTGGCGAGCAGCGCCGCGGCGGCGTCGACGTCGTTGTGGCGGAAGGCGAGCGTGCGGGCGCCGGAGAGGCGGGCGCCGGCGAAGAGACAGGCGTGCGCCAGTTCGTCGATGACGACGAGATCGTCGGCGCCGGCGAGCACGCCGAGCACGCCGATGTTGGCGAGGTAGCCGGAGCCGAAGACGATCGCCGCCTCGCTGCCCTTCATCGCCGCGAGGCGGTTTTCGAGCGCGTCGAAGAGCGGGTGATTGCCGGTGACGAGGCGCGAGGCGCCAGCGCCGGCCCCGTAGCGCTCGACGGCGGCGATCGCCGCGGCCTTGACGGCGGGATGATGCGACAGGCCGAGGTAGTCGTTGCAGGAGAAGGAAAGCAGCCGACGCCCGCCACGCGTGACGAAGGGGGCCTCGTCGCGCGCGGTGTCGGCGAGCGTGCGGCGCAACGCCCGGCGCTCCAGCGCGTCGAGCTTGGCCTGCGCATATCGGTCGAGCGACAGCATCGCCTTCTCTGGCGCCGGAGCCTGCGAAATGTCAAAGCTCGCGGCCATGACGCGAGAGCATCCCGAGCCTGCATGGCTCGCCGCCGGGCGCGCGCACCTCTGGCGCCCCTATTGCCAGATGAAGACGGCGGTCCCCGCCCTGCCCGTCGTCGCCACGCGCGGCTGCCGGATCACGCTCGCAGACGGCCGCGAGCTGGTCGACGGCATCGCCAGCTGGTGGACAGCCTGCCACGGGTACAATCATCCCCATATCGCCGCGGCGGTCCGGGCGCAGCTCGAGACCATGCCGCATGTGATGTTCGGCGGACTGACCCACGAGCCGGCGGCCCAACTCGCGTCGCGCCTCGCCGCGCTGGCACCCGGCGATCTCGATCACGTCTTCTTCACCGATTCCGGCTCGGTGTCGGTCGAGGTCGCCATGAAGATGGCGATCCAGGCGGCGCTGAACCGCGGCGAGCGCGACCGCACGAAGATCCTCGCTTTCCGCGGCGGCTACCACGGCGACACGCTGGCGACGATGGCGGTCTGCGACCCCGACGAGGGCATGCACGCGCTGTTCATCGGCGTGCTGCCGGAGCAGATCATCGCCGACCTGCCGCGCGACGACGCCAGTCGTGACGCGCTCGACGCGCTGCTCGCGCGCGACGGTCACCGCATCGCGGCGATCCTCGTCGAGCCGCTGGTGCAGGGCGCCGGCGGCATGCTGATGCACGCGCCGCAGGTGCTGGCCACGTTGCGCGGGGCGGCCGACAGGTGCGGCGCGCTGCTGATCTTCGACGAGATCTTCACCGGCTTCGGCCGCACCGGCGCGATGCTGGCCTGCGACGCGGCCGGCGTGACGCCGGATATCCTCACACTGTCGAAAGCGCTGACCGGCGGCACGATGGCGCTCGCCGCGACGATCGCGTCGCGACGGGTGTTCGAGGCCTTCCTGTCCGACGATCCGATGCACGCACTGATGCATGGCCCGACGTACATGGCGAACCCCCTCGCCTGTGCCGCGGCCAACGCCTCGCTCGATCTCTTCGAGCGCGAGCCGCGGCTCGCTCAGGCGGCGGCGATCGAAGCGGCCCTGCGCGACGGGCTTCGACCGCTCGTGGGGCGGCCCGGCATCCGCGACGTGCGGGTCAGGGGTGCGATCGGGGTCGTCGAGCTGGCGGCGATCCCGAACCTGGACGCGCTCAAGGCTCGCTTTGCAAATGCCGGCGTCTGGGTGCGTCCGTTCCGGAACATCGCCTATCTCACGCCGGCGCTGACGATCTCGCCTGACGAGCTGGAGCAGCTGATCGATGCTCTCGTCAACGTCACGACGGCGCACGGACGCGAGAACCCAGTGTGACCAAACGCGTCGAGAAGCGCGATCTGCCGACGAAGACCTGCCCGGTCTGCGGTCGCCCCTTCACGTGGCGGCGCAAATGGGCCGCTAGCTGGGACGAGGTGCGCTACTGCTCCGAGCGCTGCCGCCGCGCGAAGGGCGGCAGGGGCTCGGAGGATGCGTCGCATCCGAAGTAGGTTTCGGCGCGGCATCGGCGGCGCCGTTGCAATCATGGCGTTAGGCGAGCTTGCCGTCAGCCGATAATGAGCGGCGGCATCGCGCCGCCGCTCCCGTTTTTCGTCCTATCCCAGCAGCTTGTCGAGCGTGATCGGGATCTCGCGCACCCGGATGCCCGTCGCGTGCCACACGGCGTTGGCGATGGCGCCGGCGGTGCCGGTGATGCCGATCTCGCCGACGCCCTTGATGCCGAGCGCGTTGACGTGCGGATCGTGCTCCTCGACGAGGATCGCCTCGATCGACGGGCAGTCGGCGTTCACCGGCACGTGGTACTCGCCGAGGTTGGCGTTCATCGGCCGGCCGGAGCGCGGATCGAACAGCGCGTGCTCGTGGAGAGCGAACGACAGGCCCCAGATCATCCCGCCGTAATACTGGCTCGTCACCATGCGCGGGTTGACGATGCGCCCGGCGGCAAACGCGCCGACAAGCCGCGTCACCCGCATCTGCCCGAGCTCCGGATCGACCTTCACCTCGGCGAAGACAGCGCCGTGCGCGTGCATGGCATAGGCCTCCTGCATCGCCGGATCCGGAGCCGCCTTGCCCTTGCCCTTGATCGAGGCCCGGCCGGCTCGCGCCATGATGGCCTCGAACGGCTCGCTGCGGCTTTCGTCGTCGCGACGGAACAGGCGCCCGTCGTGGGCGACCACGCCCGCGTTACCGGCCCCGAACAGCGGCGAGCGCTCGTCGGCCGTCGCCAGCTCGCCGAGTTGCCGGATCACGTCGTCGCCGGCCGCCTGCACGGCGGAGCCCGCCGTCGCCGTGCCGGCCGAGCCGCCAGCCATACCACCGTTCGGCAGCGTCGAGACGCCCATGTCGAAGCTGAGCTTGTCGTAGGCGATCCCGAGTGCGTCGGCGGAGATCTGCGCGATGCTGGTCCAGGCGCCCTGCCCCATGTCGTGGGCGCCGATGCGCATCTCGCCGGTGCCGTCCGCCTTGAGTTCGGCCTCCGCCTCGGCCTGGAAGATGAAAGCCGGGAAGGTCGCCGTCCCCATGCCCCAGCCGACGAGCAGGCCGTCGTCGTCGCGCATCTGCCGCGGCTGCAGCGGGCGCCTGGCCCAACCGAAGCGCTCGGCGCCCTGCGCGTAGCATTGGCGCAACGCCTTGGACGAGTAGGGCTTGTCGGTGATCGGCTCGACCTCGGCGTAGTTCTTCAGCCGGAACTCGAGCGGGTCGAGGCCGAGTTTTTCGGCCATCTCGTCCATCGCGCTCTCGAGCGCGACGCTGCCGGTGGCTTCGCCCGGCGCGCGCATGAATACCGGCGTGCCGACGTTGGCACGCACGCCTTCGTGCGACGTGGCGATCGCCTTGCTCGCATAGAGATGCCGCGCGACGAGCCCGGCGGGCTCGTAAAAATCATCGTAGGTGCTGGTGATCGCGCGCGTGTGATGGTCGATCGCGACAAGCGCACCGTCCGTCTCGGTGCCGAGCCGAAGGGTCTGGCGCGTCGCGGAGCGATGGCCGACGGGACCGAACATCTGCTCGCGCCGCACGACGAGCTTCACGGGTCGCCCGGTCAGCTTGGCTGCGAGGATACCGAGCACCTGCGGGCCGGTCATGATCGCCTTCGAGCCGAAGCCGCCGCCGAGGAACGGGCTGCGGATCAGGATGTCCTGCGGCTTGAGGCCGAGAAGGCCGGCAAGACGACCCTGCGCCATCGACAGCGCCTGCGACGGCGTGTCGAG